>DASSFZ010000460.1:0-13313 GCA_035693785.1 Anaerolineae bacterium
GCGGCCCTGCCCTTAGCCGTCTGACAACCTTTGCGTGCACACGGATACGAGCCTGAAGCGACGAGCTGAAATGAAATCTTTACTCGTGCGCGACGTAATGACCATCGGCGTTCCAGTCTGCCGCGACACGGAGAGATGCGGCGACGTCGAAGCGCGTCTGGCGCGCCAAGCCGTTCAAGTTGAAGTCGTCGGCGTGCTGGACGAAGACGGTTCGGCGTGCGGCTGGGTGTCGCGCGCCCGACTCGCGGAAAACGCGGCTCGCACGGTTGGCGAAGTGATGGAAGAAGACATACCGACCGTGCCGCCCGACATTCCGGCCGAGGCGGCGGCGCAGATCATGCGCGATCGCGGCGTGGCGTACCTCTTTCTGATGCACGACTGGCCCGGCGAGCCGCGCCCGTCGGCGGTCATCTCGCTGAAAGCCATAGAGCAGCGGATCGGGTGAATTCAGCGGATGTATGGACAGGGAGCAGCGGATCGGGTGAATTCAGCGGATGGGGCAGGGGTGATGAGCATGGGCGGATGGTACAACAGGAGTGAGGAGTTAGAGTTAGAGTTAAAGTGAGTGGAAGGCGATACGAAGTTCCTGTCAATTTCGCTCGTGAAGTGGTTCGGGTTCATCTCAATTGACGAGGGAGGCGTTGATGCCGGTTACGGTTGAAATTCCTAAAGAAAAATGGGTCGGGAAGGTCCGCGAGGTCACGCTCGGCGCAACGGCGGCGGACGGCGGCACGCGCGCCAGGACGGTCACGGTCGGCGGCGAGAGCACGCTGCCGTTCCTGCACTTCGACGGCGCGATCCCGCACCGGCCGGCGCTGGCGATCGAGGTCAGGGATCGCAGGCCGGACGATTGGTCGCCGCTGCTCTACGACGCGTGGGGCGATGCGATGAACGATCCGGGCGAGTGGGCGAAGGCGGCTGAAGCGGCCGGCGCCGACCTGATCGTTCTGACGCTGTCGCTCACGAAGGCAGACGGCAGCCCGAACACGCCGGACCATGCGCGCGCCGTCGTCCGCAAGGTCCTCAACTCGACCGGCCTGCCGCTGGCTGCCCTCGGGCCGGGCCAGGCGGAGAAGGACAACGAGCTGATCGTGCCCGTCGCGGACGAAGCGAAGGGCGAGCGGCTGCTGATCGGCGTGTGCGAGGACAAGAATTACCGCACGATCGTCGCGGCGGCGATGGCGAACGATCACCTGGTCAGCTCCAAGACGCCGATGGACGTGAACCTGGCGAAGCAGCTCGTCATCCTGATCCACGACATGGGCATGCCGCTGGAGCGCGTCATCATGGATCCCACGACAGGCGCGCTGGGCTACGGGATCGAGTATGGCTACTCGGTCATGGAGCGCCTGCGCCTGGCGGCGCTGCAGGGCGACGGCATGACCCAGCAGCCGATGATCGTCACGCCCGGCGAAGAAACGTGGAAGGCGAAAGAGTCGAAGGTCGGCGAGGGCGTGCCGGAAGCGTGGGGCGAGTGGAAGCGGCGCGCGATCAACTGGGAGACGTTGACGGCGTCCTCGCTCATTCACGCCGGCGCGAACGTCGTCGTGCTGCGCCATCCTGAGTCGCTGGCGCGCGTCCGCTCGATGGTGAACGGATTGATGGGATCGAACTGACGGGAAGGAGCGCGATGACCACTCTGTTCGCCGGCGCACAGCCCGAAACGAATGGCGTGCCCGCCAAAGGGACACCCGAGGAGCGCATGCGCGCGCTGATCGAAACGCTGAGCGCATACATCGAGGCGTATCACGGCGGCGCGGTCGAGATGGTGTCGTTCGACGGCGAGCGACTGACGATCAGAATGTCCGGCGCGTGCGACGGATGCCCGCTGTCGGCGGTTACGCTGCACGGCTGGGTAGAAGGCACGGTCAGGCAGTTCTTTCCCGAACTCAAGAAAGTGGAAGCGGTGTGAGAGCGCCAAGTGCGGAGTGCCAAGTGCCACGTGGTACCTGGCACTGAACAGGGAGATTGACCATGGCATTGACAGGACTACAGATTTACAAGCTCCTCCCACAGACCAACTGCAAGGAATGTGGCTATCCCACCTGCCTGGCGTTTGCGATGAAGCTAGCTGCCAAGCAGGCCGAGCTGGCCGCCTGCCCGTACGTCACCGAGGAGTCGAAGGCGCAGCTCGAGGCCGCCGCGGCGCCGCCGATCCGCCTGGTCACGGTCTCCAGCGATAGCGCGAAGATCGAGGCGGGCAACGAGACGGTACTGTTCCGCCACGAGAAGACCTTCTATCACAAGCCCGGCCTCTTCATTCGCGTGAAGGATAGCGAGGGGGCAGAGGCGATCGAAGCGAAGGTCGCAGCAGCCGACGCGTACACGGTCGACTACGTCGGCATCAAGCTGGGCGTGGACGGCTTCGCCGTCGAGGCCGCGTCGGGCGACGGGGCGAAGTTCGCGGAGGCTGTTGGCGCGGTGCGCCGGGCGAGCAAGAAGCCGCTCATCCTGATCGCGGGCGACGCGGGTGCAATGGCCGACGGCGCGAAGGCCGCCGGCGGAACCCGGCCGCTGCTGCACGCCGCCGACGAATCCAACTGGCAGAAGATGGTCGAGGTGGCGAAGATGGCGAAGGCGGCGCTGGCCGTGAAGGCGGCCACGCTCGAAGCGCTGGCCGGGCTGACCGAGGACATCAAGAAGGCGGGCTTCGAAGACCTGGTGCTCGATCCGGCGGCCCGCGACTACGGTGGTTCTTTGACGACCCTTACCCAAATTCGGAGGCTGGCGCTCAAGAAGAACTTCCGGGCGCTCGGCTATCCGGTGATTGCCTTCCCCGGCGAAGCGAATGGCGTGGACGAGACGGTGCTGGCCGCGCAGCACATCGCCAAGTACGCCGGATTCGTCGTGCTGGAATCGTTCGATCCGGCGACGCTGTACCCGCTGCTCGTTCTGCGCCAGAACATCTACACCGACCCGCAGAAGCCGATCCAGGTGCAGCCCGGGTTGTACGAGATCAATTCGCCGAAAGCCGATTCGCCTTTGATGGTGACGACCAATTTCTCGATCACGTATTTCGCGGTGAACAACGAGGTGGAAGGCTCCGGCTGGCCGGCCTGGCTGGTGGTCGCGGACGCCGAAGGCATGAGCGTGCTCACTGCGTGGGCCGCCGGCAAGTTCGACGCCGATCGAATCGCCAAGGCGGTGAAGACGTTCGGCGTGGAGGGCAAGATCGACCACAAGCGTCTGATCATTCCGGGCCAGGTTGCGGTGCTGTCGGGTGAGCTTGAGGAAAGCCTGCCCGGCTGGCAGATTATGGTCGGCCCGAAGGAGGCCGTCGACATTCCGGGCTATCTCAAGGTCCTGTGGAAATAGGGAGGAAGAACGTGCACGAACATCCTGAGCGCATTGCCGGGCGCAAAGAGCGTCTTCAAATTCCTCACACGCCGTACCTGGAGCGCCTGCCTGTGGAGCGCATCCGCGATTTCGATGACATCGTCGTCGGCTACACGGCCGAGGAGGCGATGCTGGAAGCGAGCCGCTGCCTGCAATGCCCGCAGCCGGCGGCGTGCGCCGAAGCGTGCCCGCTGCACAACGACATCCCCGGCGCGCTCTGGCTGATCGCGCAGGGCGACTTCGTCGGCGCAGCGAATCTGTATCGGCAGACCAGCATTTTCCCCGAAATCTGCGGGCGCGTGTGTCCGCAAGAGAAGTTGTGTGAGGGAGCGTGCACCACAGGGAAACATCACACGGCGCCA
The DNA here is from genome assembly GCA_035693785.1 of Anaerolineae bacterium. GTDB lineage: Bacteria > Chloroflexota > Anaerolineae > Fen-1058 > Fen-1058 > DASSFZ01. The sequence goes on from DASSFZ010000460.1 coordinate 3,699, forward strand.
TCGCTCGGCAAGCTGGAAATGTTCGTGGCCGATTACCAGAGGCAGATCGAAGGCTGGCCGAGACCGCCGATGGAGCAGCCTACCGGCCACAAAGTGGCGGTCGTCGGATCGGGGCCGGCCGGACTGGCCGTCGCCGAGACCTTGATACAGCGCGGCCATGGCGTCACGATATACGAGGCGATGCCCTATCCGGGCGGTCTCCTGATGTATGGCATTCCCAATTTCAAGTTGCCCAAATCGCTGATTCAGGAGAAGATCGAGTTCCTCGAGCGCCTGGGAGTGAAGTTCGTCTGTAACGCACGCATTGGCGAGGCGCTGGCGGTGGACGATCTGTTCGAGGCCGGATTCGAGGCGGTGTTCGTCGGCGTCGGCGCAAACGTCGACGCCCCGCTCAAAGCGCCAGGCGTCGATCTCAGGGGCGTGTATCAGGCGGGCGAGTTTCTCATTCGCTCCCGGTCGGGGATGTTCCACAGCCGCTCGCCCCAAGACATCGTGCCACCTGCGTTGCGCGATACGCCGCGCGTCGGCAAGCGCGTCGCCGTCATCGGCGGCGGCGATACGGCGACGGACTGCATGCGCACCGCGCTGCGGCTGAGCGCGGAGGCAGTGGTGTGCTATTACCGCCGCACCGAGGCCGAAATGCCCGGCTCCAAGAAAGAGCGCGGGCACGCGCTCGAAGAGGGCGCGCGCGTCGAGTACCTCGTCGCCCCGGTGAAGTTCTTCGGCGACGAAGCCCGGCGCTTGCGTGCGATGGAGCTGCAGCGCATGGAGCTTGGTGAGCCGGACAAATCCGGGCGGCGGCGGCCGGTGCCGATCGAGGGATCGGAGTTCACGGTCCCGGTCGACACCGTCGTGCTGGCGCTCGGCTACTGGCCTGACGAGACAATCGGCAAAACCACGCCCGGTCTGGAGACCCACGACTATGGTTTGATCAGCGCCGACGGAGCGAGCGGACGCACCAGCCGGCGTGGCGTGTTTGCCGGGGGTGACGCAGTGACCGGGCCTGACCTGGTGAGCACGGCCGTGGCGGCCGGGCTGCGCGCGGCGCGCGCGATCGACGCATATCTGGCTGCAGGGGAGACGCGCGTGCGCGTGGAAGGACCGGAGGCGGTCTAGACGCGACGGCGGTGGGCGAAAGCGCTAAAGAGTTTATCATGATAAGCTTGCAGATCACTCTCGCGGACCTCGTCGCCGGGGCGAGTGAGGAGCGCTGCCTGGGCTGCCCGCCCGATCGCGTGTGCGCCTGGGCGTGCTGGCAGGGCATGGGCGTCGCCGACAATGCCATCGCTGAGATGCTCGGCTTCCCGCTCGATGAGCCGCTCGATGCGGACGACGAGTTCGTTAGACAGGCGCTGTGTGAGTGTTATACGTAATTGGTAATTGGTGATTGGAGGTTGGAGATTGGAGATTGGAGGTTGGAGATTGGAAGTTGGAGGTTGGAGGTTTGAAGTTTGGAGTTTGGGATTTGGATTTTGAACCCGAATGGCAACTCACTCAATAACGCTACATCCTTCCGATAAGACCGTCTCCGTCCCGACCGGGGCGCTGGTAATCGAAGCCTTGCGCGAAGCCGGTCTGGACGTCGCGCAGCCGTGCGGCGGGCAGGGACGCTGCGGGCGCTGCGCGGTCGTCGTCGAGAGCGGCGCCGTCCGGCGGCGCTCGACGATCCGCCTGTCGCAGGCGGACATCGAGGCCGGCTACGCGCTCGCCTGCCAGACGATCATCGAAGGTGACGCGGCGATACTCGTCCCTGAGCAAGAGAAGGTCGAGCGCCGGCTGGTGACCGACAAGACGGCGCGCGCCGTCGCCTTGCCGTTCCCATACGACTGCGCGCGCGATCAGACCGTGCGGGCGTTCTTCGTCGCGCTCGACGAGCCAACGCTGGCAGACGCCGTCGACGATCTGGCCCGGCTCGAGCGCGGGCTGGCTGCGCACGGCGTGCGCGACCTCGACGTGCCGCTGCCTCTGATGCGCGAGATCGGCGCGCGGCTGCGCGAAGCGAACTGGCAGGTGACCGCCGTCGTCGAGACGGACAACTGGCGCAGGCCAGACGGCCCGCCACGGCTGATCGACCTGCTCGCGGGCGATCGGCGCGAGGCCGTGTGGGGCGTCGCGATCGACATCGGCACGACGACGGTGAGCGTCTACCTGGTCAATCTGCTGACCGGCGAGGCGGTGGACAGCGCCGCAGAATACAACGCGCAGATCTCGCGCGGCGAAGACGTCATCTCGCGCATCATCTACGCCGGCCGGGACGGCGGCTTGGGAGAGCTGCAATCGCTGGTGCGCGGCACGATCGACGAAGTGATCGACCGGCTGGCGCAGCGCAACCACGTCGATCCGAAGCGCATCTACAAAGCGACGGTCGCGGGCAATACGACGATGATGCACCTGTTTCTCAGCGTGCCGCCCGCCACGATTCGCCTGACGCCGTACATACCGGCGATCAATCACCCTGTGCCGCTGCTGGCCTCGGAAGTAGGGCTGAACATCCATCCACTGGCGACGGTGGACAGCCTGCCGGGCGTCGCGTCCTACGTCGGGGCCGACATCACGGCCGGCGTGCTGTCGTCGGGATTGGCGGATGCCGAAGAGCTTACGCTCTTCATCGACGTCGGCACCAACGGCGAGATCGTGCTCGGCAGCCAGGACTGGCTCGTGACGTGCGCCTGCTCGGCCGGGCCGGCGTTCGAAGGCGCGGGCGTGGTATGTGGCATGCGCGCGACGCGCGGCGCGATCGAAGAAGTGTGGATCAACGGTTCGACTTACGAGCCGACGGTTCGCGTCATCGGCGAGACGAAGCCGAGGGGCATCTGCGGGTCGGGCCTGATCGCGCTCGTCGCCGAGCTGTTCATCACCGGCGTCGTCGACAAGGGCGGCAAATTCAAGATGGACCTGAACACGCCGCGCCTGCGCGAGGGCGACCACGGGCCGGAGTACGTCGTCGCGTGGGCGAACGAGACCGCGACCGGGCGCGACATCGTCGTGACGAAGGTCGACGTCGACAACCTGATGCGCGCCAAGGCGGCGATCTACGCCGGGTTCACGGTGCTGGCGCAGAGCGTCGGCGTCGATCTGGCGGACGTCGAGCGCGTGCTCGTCGGCGGAGCGTTCGGCAAATACATCAACGTCGAGAAGGCGGTGCAAATCGGGCTGCTGCCCGATCTGCCGTGGGATCGGTTCCAGTTCCTGGGCAACACGTCGGTCATGGGCGCGTACATGGCCCTGGCGTCGCGCGAGGCCCGCGCGCGGATCCGGAGCATCGCGCGCAAGATGACCTACGTCGAGCTTTCAGCCGACAACACCTTCTACGATGCATTCACGTCAGCGCTGTTTCTGCCGCATACCGATGCAAGCCGGTTCCCGACAGTCGAGGCATTGTGGAATAACGGCCGGGACCGAGGCGATCGTGGGGATGGTGAAGCGGAATCGACTTGACCAGATACCATGCGCCGTTCGATGATCTTGTTGGTTGTATCGCTGGTCTTGCTTGCCGTCTGCGCGGCGAGTTCGCAGCCGCTGACCTCGTTCGGGCTGGACTCAATGGTCGCAGTGCCGGCCGGGTGGTTCTGGATGGGGCAGGACGACGGGCCGGAATCCAATCGGCCACAACACGCGGTTTACCTGGATGCCTTCGCAATCGATCGAACCGAAGTGACAATGGCGGCTTTCACCGAGTTCGTGGCGGCGACCGGCTATCAGGCCAAAGGCTGGGAACCCCCCCTCCGGCTCCCCCCGCGAGCGGGGGGAGCCGGAGGGGGGCCGCACGCCGACGAGCCGGCGGCGGGCATCATGTGGCAGGATGCTGACGCGTACTGCCGCTGGTTTGGCAAGCGTCTGCCAACCGAGGCGGAGTGGGAGAAGGCCGCGCGTGGCACGGATAGGCGCATCTATCCGTGGGGCGACCAGTGGAATGCGGACTGCGCCAACACGGCCGACAGTGGTTACGGTCGCGTGCTGCCGGTTGGCAGTTTCTTGGACGGCGCAAGCCCCTACGGCGCACTCGACATGGCGGGCAACGTGGCCGAATGGGTATCCGATTACTTCGACGCCGGCTACTATGCCATCTCGCCCGAGCGCAACCCAACCGGCCCGGACATCGTAGTCGATCATGTGCTGCGAGGCGGATCGTGGGCGTCGCCAAGCGCGCATGCGCAGACGTTCTTCCGTGACTCGTCGCACTCGGCGCGGCGCAACCCGCGCGTCGGGTTCCGTTGCGCGCTGTCGCTGGCCAGGACATCCGGCGCGCCATGAAAGGAGACATTCATGTTGAAAGTGGGAGAGAACATCCACATCATCTCGCCGCGTGTGAAGGAGGCGCTCGCCGGCCGCGACGGCGCTTTCTTCGTGGAGCTGGCGCGCAAGCAGAAGGAAGCCGGTGCCGACGCGCTTGATCTCAACATCGGGCCGCAGAAGAAGGCCGGGCCGGAAGTGATGGATTGGCTGGTCGACTGCGTGCAGGAAGGCGTCGGCGATATGACACTATCCTTCGACACGACCAACCTGGCTGCGATCGAAGTCGGCCTGAAGAAAGTCGCCAGGAACGGGCAGGCCAACGCGATCATCAACTCCACCTCCGCCGAGGAGGAGCGGCTGGCGACGGTGCCCCCGCTGGCCGCCAGGTACGGCGCGAAATTGATCGCGCTGTGCATGGAGAAAAGCGGCATCCCTGTCGGCGCCGACGCGCGCGTCTCCATTGCCATGGAGAAGCTGATCCCGCGTGCGCAGGAAGTCGGCGTCCCCATGGATCACCTGCTCATCGATCCGCTGATCCTGACCGTATCCGGCTGCCAGGAATACGTGCCCCAAGCGATTGAGGCCGTGCGCATGCTCAAGATGGTCGCCGATCCGCCGCCGCTCACGCTGGTGGGGCTGTCGAACGTGTCGAACGCGGTGCCCGCCCTGATGCGCCCGCTGCTCAACCGCACGTATGTGGCGATGCTCATGGCCGCCGGCGTCGACGCAGCGATCCTCGACCCGCTCGACCGAGAACTCATGGAAGCCATTCGCATCGTCGAGCAGCGCGACGAGTCCACCCCGGTCGGGGCGCTCTATCTCAAGCTGTTCGACGCCATCGCCGCCGGCGCCGAGCTCGAACCGGGCGACGTGGACATGGGCGATTCGCAGCAGGTCGAGATCTGGAAGACCGTGCAGGTGCTGTTGAACAAGGTGATCTATACCGACTCGTACCTGAGACTGTAACCGGTTGTCAGTAATCAGTTATCAGTAATCGGTCGTCAGTGTTCACTGCTTACTGTTCACTGATCACCGATCACTGTTCACTGACCCCAAACTGGAGGCCACAATGCTCAAAGATGTTCCAACCCCAACCGTCGAAGAGCTGCTCGCCAAGGCGAAGAAACCCGCCGAAGACGCGATGCGGCTGCACCGTTTCTACCACGGCAAGGTAGAGACGACGCTGCGCTGCCGAGTGCGCGACCTCGGCGATTTCGCCATCTGGTACACGCCGGGCGTCGCCGCGCCGTGCAAGGCGATCGCCGCAGACCCGGAGCTGGTTTACGAGATGACGCACAAGTGGAACACCGTCGCCGTCGTCTCGGACGGCACGCGGGTTCTCGGCCTGGGCGACATCGGCCCCAAGGCTGGCCTGCCCGTCATGGAGGGCAAGGCGCTGCTGTACAAGTATCTCGGCGGCGTAGACGCCTGGCCGATCATGCTCGACACCAAAGACCCTGACAAGATCATCGAGGCCGTGCTGCTGATCCAGCCTGGCTTCGGTGGCGTCAACCTGGAAGACCTGTCGCAGCCCAAGTGCTTCCGCATCCTCGACACGCTGCGCGAGAAGGCCGAGATCCCGATCTGGCACGACGATCAGCAGGGCACGGCGACCGTCACGCTCGCCGGCCTGCTCAACGCGCTCAAGATCGTGGGCAAGAAGTTGTCGGAGGCGCGCATCGTGTTCGTCGGCACTGGCGCAGCGAACGTCGCCTGCTCGCGCCTCATCTTCGCCTCCGGCGGCGATCCCGCCAGGTGCATCATGGTGGACAGCCGGGGCATCCTGAACAAGAACCGGCGCGACATCGAGCTGCGCAGGGCCGAGTTCGTCGACAAGTGGAGGCTGTGCCAGATCACGAACGAAGAGCAGCGCGAGGGCGGAATCCCTGAAGCCTTGAAGGACGCCGACGTCGTGAGCGCGCTCTCGACGCCCGGACCGGATGTCCTGAAGAAGGAATGGATCGCGGCGATGGCGAAAGACGCGATCGTGTTCGCCTGCGCCAACCCGATCCCCGAGATCTGGCCGTGGGACGCGAAAGAAGCAGGCGCAGCCGTGGTCGCAACCGGCCGCTCTGACTTCCCCAATCAGGTCAACAACTCGCTCGGCTTCCCAGGCATTTTCCGGGGGACGCTCGATGTGCGCGCGAACACCATCACCGACGAGATGTGCCAGGCGGCCGCGCAGGCGCTGGCCGACATGGCCGTCGAGCGCGGGCTGACATCTGACCACATCCTGCCGTCAATGGACGACTGGGACGTTTTCCCGCGTGAGGCCGCCGCAGTGGCGGTGAAAGCGGTGGAGCAGGGCATCGCCCGCCGCCAAGTGACGTACGAGGAGGAGTACCATCACGCGGCAGGCATCATTCGCCGCGCGCGCGACATCACGCACACGATGATGAAAGACGGATACGTCGAGGAGGGAGACTAACCATGTATGACCTGATCATTCTGGGCGGCGGCCCGGCCGGATTGACGGCCACTATCTACGCGCTGCGCAAGCGCCTGAACGTATTGCTCATCACGAAGGACCTCGGCGGAAAGACGAACTACCGCCTGCAATTGCCCGACGTGGAGCACCACCTCGTCATCAGGGGCGAGGAAGTCGTCAACCGCTTCGTGAACGAGATCGAGTATCTTGACTTCGCCCGGGTGATGGACCGCGTCGATAAGATCGAGCGGACGGCCGACGGGTTCAGCGTGTTCACACGCAGCGGCTTCGACTACACCGGGAGGACGCTGATCGTCGCCACCGGCGCGAACGCGCGCGGGCTGGACATTCCCGGCGAGAAAGAATACATGATGCGCGGGCTGTGCTACAGCGCGGTGAGCTACGCGCCGCTGTTCGTCGAGCGCAATACCGCCGTCATCGGCGACGCCGGCTTGGCGCTGCGCGCGGCGGCAGAGCTGGCGCAGATCGCGAGCAGCGTCACGCTCGTCGCGCCGACGCACGGCGATCTCGACAGCCCGCTGGGCCGGCGTCTGCGCGCGTCGCCGAACGTGCTGATCATGGAGGGCTGCAAGCTGAATGAGATCAAGGGTGACGAGTTCGCCCGCGAGCTGGTGGTGCAGAAGAACGGCGAGCGGCACACGATTCGCGCCGATGCGTTCTTCGTCGAGCTGGCCCTGACGCCCAATTCCAACCTGGTGAAGCACCTCGTCGAGCTGGACGAAGCCGGCTGCATCAAGATCGACCAGCGCAATCGCACCTCGACACCGGGCATCTTCGCCGCTGGCGACGTGACCGACGCCTACGCCGAGCAGGTGTTGATCGCGATCGGCGAAGGGGCGAAGGCGGCGCTGTCGGTGTACGAGTACCTGCTCAGCCTGCCGGTCGAGGAGAAGGTTGCCGCCGGCGAGTGGCGGTAGGCGACCGCGCGGCGGCCGGTGTAGAAGCGTATGCACGTTCTCTTGCTTGCCGACGTTCACGCCAACTGGGAAGCGCTGCTCGGCCTGCAGCGCGCGGAGCCGAAGCCAGACGCGATATTGTTCGCGGGCGACGCGGTGGGCTACGGCCCGGATCCGCTCAATTGCGCGCGGTGGCTTCTCACGCATACAACCCTCGCCGTGAGGGGTAATCACGATCAGGCGATGGCCTCAGCGGGGGTCGTCGGGATGCCATCCGAGCTCGAGGACGCCGCGCTCGAGACGCTGGTCTACTCGCGCCGGCTGCTCACACAGCGCGATCAGGCCCGCGTGGGGCAGTGGCCGACCTCGGCGTCCATCGCGCTGGGCGATGCGCGCTTCTATGTTACACACGGGACGCCCCGCGATCCGCTCGGCGGGCAACTGAATCCGGCAACCTGCACGGAGGCTGAGCTGCACGCGCTGTTCGACGACATTCCGGCGGACGTCATCGTGTTGGGCCATACACACATGCCGGCGATTCGCCGGTTCGACGGCCGCCTGATCATCAATCCCGGCAGCCTCGGACAGCCGCGATATGGGACGCCCGATGCGACGTACGCCGTGTGGAACGACGGCCGGGTTCAGATCAAGCACCTGCACTACGACCACGACGAGCCTGCACGCAAGCTGCGGCTTGCGTCGTTAAGCCCGGAAGTTATCGATCAGTTGTGCAGTGTTTTGGAAACAGGAATGGTATAGACCTGGCAGGTCTTGATAAGGTTTCTCCGAAGTGTATCGGAAAACGAAGATCTGCCAGGCCTGGCCCACCAGAAAACGGAGGCTTGTATGCCCGACAGGAAGAAAATCACGCTGCCCGACTTGATGAAGAAGATGCGTGACGGCATTCCGATCACGATGATCACGTGCTACGACTATTCCATGGCCCACCTGGTCGAACAGGCCGGGGTGGACATGGTGCTTGTCGGCGACAGCCTGGGTATGACGATGCTCGGCTACGAGGGCACGCTTCCCGTGACAATGGACGATATGATCCGGCACACGCAGGCGGTGCGGCGCGGCTCGCCGACGAGCTGGCTGATCGGCGACATGCCGTACATGAGCTACCAGCCGTCGGACGAGACCGCCGTGCGCAACGCGGGCCGCTTCATGGCCGAGACCGGGTGCGATGCGGTGAAGCTCGAAGGAGGCCGGCAGATGACCTCGCGCGTCCAGGCAATTGCCGACGCCGGCATCCCGGTGATGGGTCACCTCGGCTTGACGCCGCAAAGCGCGTCCGCGCTGGGCGGTTTTCGAGTGCAGGGTAAAGGCTGGGAGCAGGCGCTGCGCATCGTCGAAGACGCCAGGGTTTTGGAAGAGGCAGGGGCGTTCTCGATCCTGTTCGAGATGATCCCCGACCGCGTGCAGCAGATTATCACCGATCGCGCCGGTATCCCGATCATCAGCCTCGGTTCCGGGCCGCACGCGCACGGCCAACTGCTGATCTTCCACGACATGTTCGGCCTGTATCCTCGCTTCAAGCCGAAGATGGCGAAGGTGTACGGCAATGCCGGCGAGGTCATTCTCAACGGCCTCAAGCAGTACGTGACCGAAGTGACGAGCAGAGAATTCCCACAGCCGGAGCATTGGTTCGGCATGAAGGACGAGGAGCTGGAAGAACTGAAGCAACGACTCGGTGATCAGTGAGCAGTGATCAGTGATCAGTAATCAGTGACCACCAGTCACTGACAACTGATAACTGGTGACTAATCACCAGTAACCAATAACCAATAACTGTTCCCTTTACGGAGGTGAACATGACAGACCCACTGCGCGAGCGACTGCGCATTTCCGAAGAGCACCTGAACGACATCAACGCGCTACTGCTCGACCCGGATGCGCGGGTGATCAACGCCTTTCTCGACGTGGTGAGTAAATATGGCACACCTGAGGAGATCAACCGCAAGGCCGAGGAGGCGCGCAAGCTGCCGAATCTGATGGCTCGGCTGAAGGCCATCGGTTCGCCGTACGTGGACG
>DASSFZ010000461.1:0-22946 GCA_035693785.1 Anaerolineae bacterium
TAGCCTGATAGACACGCGGGTCACGCACTTCGTCATAGAGCAGCAGCTCCGGGTCGGCGATGAACAGCCCGCCTGGAGCGAGGATAACCTCGCGAATGTTGTCTACCAGCGATCGATCCCAGAACAAATAGACCACATGCAGATTATTATACTTAGTATGGCTCAGATGTCGAACGCGCTGCCTAGCGTCCTTTTCGGATGTCGGATATCGAATCTTGATGGCGCGTGCGCTGGTCGCCCTTGTGGAGACAAGCGCGCCTTTCTGTTCTCATCTTGCAGAAGATGGCTCAAGCGAAGAGGCCCAATGGCAACTCTCACCGAATGACCGGCATCGACAGGCGTTCCAAATCGGCGACAAGCTGTTCGAATGTCAGCAGGCGCGCGCCGTCTGCTTTGGCCGCAGCGACGACCGCGGGGGTAAAGCCATGCCGGGCGAACAGCGCCAGATGTACCGTCCAAAATTCACCGCCATCACGTCGATTTGAAGTTCTTGGCCACGCCCATCCGAGCCAACATAGTCGGGCGTGAACGGCAGCTCGCCGGCGCGGCCCATCAGGAGTGTCCACGGACATCCGAAATGAGCACATCGGCTTCGTTGCGGAATGGCGAGAGATCGGACAGGAAAATTTCGCGGATTTGGAAATAATTGTTTGAAGAAGTAGTATTTTCTGAGCCAATTATACTATCTTGTCATGGATACATTCTCGTTGGCAATCAGGGCAAGTTGTGGTAGCATGATAGTATCTTCAGGAAACTCTTGCCAGGAGCCGCTCAATGTTGCGAGTCAAAGGCATTTACAACGGCAAAACCATCACCTTGCTTGAGCCATTGGCCTTGCCTAAAAACACGGCAGTCGAAGTGCTCATTGCCGAACCGGAGCCAGAGCCTGAACAGCTCTACCGTCAGCGGTTGCTTCATCTCGGCCTGATCAAAGAGCGGCCAGACGTGCCCGCCGATACCACGCCGTATACCCCCATCCAAGTAAGCGGCCCACCGCTATCACAGACGATCATCGAGGAGCGGCGGTAGTGGCTCATTACTACCTCGACAGTAGCGCGCTGGTAAAACGCTACGTGGCCGAGGCTGGTACCGGCTGGGTTACAGCGCTGTGCGTCCCTGAGGCCGGGCACACTATCAACCTGGTGCGGATCACAGGCGCGGAAATCATCGCTGCGTTCTTCCGTCGGGTCCAGGTCGGCTCGTTGACCCTGTCGGATGCTCAGTTCGCGGCGGCCCGCTTTCGGAGTGAACTTCGCAGCCGCTACGAAATTATCGAAGTCACTGAATCGGTGGTCGACGCGGCGATGCGCCTGGCTGAAACGCACACGCTACGCGGCTATGACGCCGTCCAATTGGCTGCCGCGCTGGAATTGCAGTCGGTCCGTGCATCATTCGGTGTGCCACCTATCACTTTCGTGAGCGCCGATAATCGCCTCAATTCTGTCGCTGCCGCCGAAGGGTTAGTTTTCGAGAACCCGAACGATTATCCGTAACACTGCCGCTGGCTTTCCTCGCTGGTCTACTTTCGCAACGTTAATCTGTTTCCACATCGTCGAGCACGATGACATGCATCTCGCTGATGCGCTTGAGCGCGGCGTTGTGGGTTAAGAAGCCATCACATCGCAGTGCTCATCAGCTAATTCACGCGCCCGGTCTACTCCCCATGCTGTATACACCGTGCGAACTCGAAGCAGACCTCCGCGTGCCGGCGCGAACCGTCCGCGAGTGGATCAAGAAGGGATGCCACACCAGCGCCCTGGTTCAGTGAGGCAGAAGTCAACCGCAGCCTCAGTCACGAGGCAGTCGCCGGAGATCGCGATCCAACATGTTGAGATCGACCAGCGTCCAGGAGTGCTCTTTCGCCCAGGCAGACGCGGCAGGTGTAAAGCCCGCCCGGCTGAAGAACGCATGGTGCACGGACCAGCCCGTGCCTTGCCCCGGCAAGTCCTGTAGGAGTTTGGGCGTTGTGTCGTCAAGGAACTTCGTCAGCTCCTCGCGCGGAATCCTGTCGGTGCCCCACTTGCACTCCCCCAGCAGAACCGCTCTGTCTCGCCAATTCACCGCCACGACGTCGACCTGCACATGACGACTCCAGTGGCTGCCCACCTGCTGGGCTGCGAAGGGCACCCGCTCGGCCCGGCTCACCCACTCGCGGCACAATGCCTCGAAGGCCGTCACGCCCACGAAGGCACGCAACTGTTCCTGGATGCTGGCGAGCACGTCTTCCTGGCGATATCCGACTTCCGCGCGCTGCGGTGCGATGAAGCGATAGTAGAAGCGCAGGAACGGATCGGCGATGTGATAGCGCCCCATGCGGCTGACGCGAATCTTGTCCGGTGGAACGGTGGCGGGCAGACGGCGCTCGACCAGACGCAGCTCCCGGAGACGAGACAGGTAGGACGACAGGTGCGTTTTCGAGATGATCGTCGCGTTCGAGATGGCATCCAGGGTGTGCGAGCCGGCGCCGATGGCTTGCAGGATGGCCTGATATACACGCGGGTCACGCACTTCGTCATAGAGCAGCAGCTCCGGTTCGGCGATGAACAGCCCGCCTGGAGCGAGGATAACCTCTCGAATGTTGTCTACCAGCGATCGATCAGGCTGAAACCATTCCAGGTAGGCCGGCACGCCGCCGACGATGGCATACGCAGCCACACGCTCGTCGGTCGACCAGCGGGGAAGGAATTGGCGCAGCACGCTGAACTCTAGCGGTTGCAGATGCCATTGCCCGGTGAAGCGTCCGAATAGAGGTGAGCCGCGTGCCAGGAGCGTTTCCATCGTGTGGACATGGGATCCGCTGAGGATCAGGATCAAGCCTGACTGCTTCAGGTGCTCGTCCCAGGCATGCTGAAGCGCAGAGAGGAAAGCCGGATCGGACTCGGCGGCATACGGCACCTCGTCGATGATCAGAATCTGCCGCTCACCACTCAGTCCACGGGCAAAGACGGCCCACAGGTCAGCCCACGACTCAAACGTCGGCGCCTGTGCCATCGGCACGTTCAACACCCTGGCGTATAGCTTGCGACGTTGCAGGCTGGCCGGCTCGCGTTCTGCAGGCCAGTACACAATGGGAAGGCCGGTGGATTCCGCCCAATGGCGCGCCAGAACGGTCTTACCGACACGCCGGCGGCCGTAGAGCAGCACCAGATGGGCCGGCGCAGGTCGCATTCGCTTGAGCAGGGAGTTCAGGAAGCCGAGTTCCTGCTCACGGTTGACAAACACGGCGACGCCTCCGACAAACGTAGGAAAACGAAGTCAATCTCACTAACTTGTTCACAGTCTCATTAACTTCATGTTCCCAGAACATATAGACCACATGCAGATTATTATACTTAGTATGGCTCAAATGTCAAACGCGCTGCCTAGCGTCCTTTTCGGATGTCGGAAATCGAATCTTGATGGCGCGTGCGCCGGTCGCCCTTGTGGAGACAAGCGCGCCTTTCTGTTCTCATCTTGCAGAAGATGGCTCAAGCGAAGAGGCCAAATGGCAACTCTAAGCATCTTCGTGAACCTTCGTGTGTCTTCGTGGATCATTCCAATGCAAGCCGAGGCTTTATCGGCGTCTCTTGAATTGCGCGCTTAACGGTTCGCGGGCAAACGCGGGGAAGTCGCGGTGCGCCGTCCAACCGGAGAGCGGCGGCGGCAAGCGCCTGAGCCAGCCCTGGCGCGCCAGCACGCGCGTCGCCAGGCGCGAGACGCCAATCGCCAGTCGGAACACCCTCGGTCGAACCACCACGAATCGATACACAATCAATCCCATCTTCAGCCACCACGGCGTCTTGCCCGCCTGGTGGCTCTCGTTGCGCAGTTCGAGCAACATGCGCGGGATGTCGATCCGTACCGGGCATACCTCGCGGCATGCGCCGCACAAACTACTGGCCTGCGGCAGGTCGCTCCACGGAGCGACGCCGCCGAGCGCCGGCATGAGCACCGCGCCTACCGGGCCGGTGATCAGGTTGGTGTATACCGTGATCTTCTGGCCTGTGGCGGAACGCGCCAGCACCTGCAGCATCCCGTGGAGATGCCATCCTGATTAGCGGAAGGGTGGCCGGATATGCCTGCGCGATTCGAGCAGCCCAACTCGGCCTCAAAAGCCGTAATCTTCTCGTAATCGTCTGAAATTCAAGGCCTTTCTGGAGCGCACTAGCCGCAGCATCGAAGAAGCTACCATCCTGCCAGCCGACGAGATCGTCCGTGAGTCAAAGTATTTTGACGAACCTGTGTAAGGAAGCAGCGCCGATGCTGACGGACACGCCCGTCCACGTTGCGTAAAAAGCGCGACTGCAACGTTTGCTGTGAATTGCTCGCGTAGGTTGGAGCGTAGCCTTTAGGCTGCATCTTCGGGCCGAATCGCGGGCTAAAGCTCGCACTCCTATATGCTTCGGTTCGCTAACTCACAGCAAGCGTTTCAGTACCGAGAAACTCGCCGAGCCGTTTCGCTTCAGTTTGAATGCCCCGTTTGATGCTGGCCGTGGGCGGAGCGAACATTTCAACCTTTACCACAATCCTGGCGTGTTGATTGTCGTAATCCCACGTCCCTTCCATTCGCCCATCGATCAGCACCACGGCCGAAATCCAACCCTGCGGACGATAAACACGGCTCTTGTATTTCTTGGGCAAGACCGGTTCACAGTCACGCGACACCCCGACGGTGTAGGCATCGAACTGAGGCAACGATCGTATCGAACGGACCGCGTTGAGTGTTCTCAACGGCTCAAGCGTTGAGGTCAAGGCCCACGCCTGCCAGCCCTCGACGTCAACCGCCTCAATCTCGTCCCCCAGTAACCGAAAGGCTTTTTTAGCCTGACTGGACGGGGTTCCCCACCAACGCGCGAAGTCGTCGGCTGCGGCAGGGCCGTAAGCGTTGAGATAGCGGCGCGCCATTTCTTTCAGCGCCGCTGTGGTTCAACCGGCCGCCATTCGCCGATCCACTGGCTGGGTCGAACAAACGTGACATTCTGGCCCTGGTTCGGCCCGAAACACACATCGCCCCGAAACGCAGAGGGTTTCAGAAGCGCCCCCCACCCGGAAAGCAGCACTTCGCGCAGTTTGGGCTTGCGTGCCCGTTTGGCAAGAGCGTCGGCGAGCTGCTCGCGTGTCATCGGCACATCGTTGAGCGTTTGAGGGATGCCTTCGATAATGGCGTCCAGTTCAGCCGGTGTCACGCCGTGATAAGTGTAATGGAGCTGGCTCAGAGTGACTCAGGTCGCTGCCTCCAGTGTCCAGAAGTCGGGATAATCGGTTACAAACCCCGACGCATGGACTGAGAGCTCTCTGACGAACGTGCCGCCGCCCGACTCGTAGCGATAGGCCGCGGCAGCGATCCGGCGATAGGTCTGCTTCAGTGGCTCCAGAGAGAAACCTGGGAAACGCAACCAGGCCGCAGTCACTTCAGCCTCTTGCCCGACGGCCAGATTCAGACGGCGGATCGGCAACAGATTGGTCGAGGGGCTGAAGTTCAAATCCAGATCGGCACAGCCCGCCACCTCTGGACACTCGGTCCCGTTGACCCACCAGCGGCGAGCCGAGTCCACCGAAAGCTCGATCTCGATTCTCTCGTCTCCAACCCAACCGGCGACCCTGCCAGAGACCGTTTGCCACTGTGAGTCGCATACGACCAGATAGTCCAGCCGGCAGGGCTGCTGTTGGTGGGCAAACACGGCTGTTCCAGCAAGCTGCCAGCCGGTCTTCTGCAGGGACAGTCGCGCTGATTCGTGCCCGGGTTGGTCCAGTCTGCGCCAGAGGATTGCTGGGTTCGTCACACTTTCCTCCTCAAAACGGTGTGGCGCTGAGCCTCCTCTCACTCAGCTGTTCTCGCTGCTCGCCGCGTTCGGGCGTTCGACCTTGCCGATGACGTCGTACGGGGGTTGGCCCGTAATAACTTGATCTGTCACCAGCGTCACGTCACCGCCAGCCTTGAGCCGAATCTTGGTGCGCCCTTCGCCAATGATCCCCTCCCAGTAACCGCCGAGGTCGTCAACCATCACTCTGGCGTCAGTCAGGTTGCGGATGTGACAGCGCAAATCGCGGCCGGCTGTGAATTTCACGTCATCACCGGCCACTTGTTCACACTCAAAGTCGAGCGACCCTCCGGCAGACACAAGGACAAGCGTGTGAACACCGCGAACGCGCGCATCGAGGCCAGCGTAAACGGTGACACTGCCCTGAATGTCCTGCACCTCGGCGTTCTTGCCGGTATACACCTTCACGTTGCTGCTCCGAGGGACATGCACTTGGCCGCTACCGCCGATCTGGACTTCGATGACTTCGCCAAGCGACTCTTTCTTCAAGGGATTCCTCACGTTCAAGCGCACGTCGAACAACACGCGATCGCCAACCTTCGCGCGGGCGCGGCCAATCTCCGATTCGCTGCGCCGTTCAACTTTCAACCCCCAGCGACTTTCGGTGTCTGCCAGGACGCGGTCGCTGTCCCGGCCTTCAACGCGGACATCACCACCGGCCCGGATGACGACGTTGGGAGTCCGTCCGGCGAGAATCGATCGTTGAGTCATGATGTTTGAGCTCCTGTCTCTATCTTACCACGAGTCATCATTGACTGGCCGATGCGGTCACTTCTCCAGCCAGATCTCCATGCCGATGGCGTCCTCGCGGATTTCGCACTGTCTAAAGTGCGTCTGCGCGGCGAACCGGCGGATTTCCTCTGGTGTGTACGCATTCTTGAGCAGAAAGTGCCTGAATGTCCATTTGGTGATGAAGTCATTCACGCGGTTCAAGCCCATGCGGTTTACGGTCTGGTTGATGTCGGCTTGCGCAGCGCCCCGCCGCAAATCGGAGATGAGCGCCTCGCCGTTGGGTCTCAAGACGCGATACATCTCGGCGAGCGCCTGTACCGGTTGGGTGAAGTTCTTGAACGCCGCCGTGCAGATAATAAAATCGAAGGTCTCATCGGCAAAGGGCATGTCGGCCGCGTTACCATGCCGAAAGTCAACCTGCACTCCTGCCTGTCTGGCATTCGTTCGGGCGATTTCGACAAAGGACTTGCTGATGTCCAGGCCGGTCACTTGATACTTGCCCAGTTTAGCCAGATCGATTGACAGGTAACCTGGACCGGGAGCGACTTCGAGCACACGACTGCCCGCTGTGAGTATCTCGCTCACTCGGCTGACCAACGACTTAAACTCGTCGTCTCGCCGGGCAGTCTTGGCATACCACCTGGCAATGATGCCTTCCATTGCGATACCTTTGTAGGCCTTTGAAGCTCTGAGTGACATAGGACTATTCCTCCTGTTTTGTCGGCCAGGCTTCCGAAGCCTGCGCTAAACCGAGGCTTCGGAAGCCTTTATCTGGCTACACTACGATTCAGCTACTTGAACACTGACTGGCTGACTCGCTCGCACTGACACTTTAACGCGTGCGAGCACGAGACAAGCAACACCCAGAATGATCGCGCCCATCCAGTACGGCGCGCCAGGCATCACCGTATCGTACATAGCCCCGGCCCACAGCGGGCCGAGCGCGGCCATCAGGCCGGCTACAGCGGTATTCACGCCAGCCAGCAGGCCCTGTTCGCGCTCCGACACACGGTTGGCCGTGAGCGTGCCCATCGTCGACCAGATAAAGCCGGTGATGGCGGCCTGCACAAGGCTGATCGGATACACCAGCCAGAGCGCCGGCGCGGCGAAGATGAGCAGCCCGCCCACGGCGTTGCCGATCAGGCTGACCATCGCCATGCGCTTCTCGCCGTACATGGGCACGAGCCGGCCGATGAGCGCGGCCTGCACGACGGCGGTCGCAATACCGACCATGACGAAGAGCAGGCCGATCTGCCAGGGCTGCGCGGCGAACTTGTCCACCAGGAACACACCGGCCGTGCTGTTAGCGCCGTTGAAGGCGAAGTTGAACAGCGCGTACACCACCAGCAGCACACCCAGTCCCGGCTTGCGCAACATGTAGCCGATCGACGCGAACGGATTGAAGTCGCTCAGGCGCAGCGGCGCGGTCTCGCGCCGCTCTTTCGGCAGCGATTCGGGCAGCAGGAAGTAGATCACGCCCACGCTAACCAGCGAGATCACGCCGGCGGCGAACATCGGCGCGTCGACGCTGAGCTGGCCGAGCGCGCCGCCCAGCGCCGGCCCCAGGATGAAGCCCAGGCCGAAGGCCATGCCCATCAGCGTGAAGTTCTTCGCGCGCTCTTCAGGCCTGGAGACATCGACGATGTAAGCAGCAGCCGTGGAGATGTTGCCGCCGGTGATACCGTCGATCAGCCGGGCCAGGAACAGCACCCACAGCGCGCCGCCGATGCCGAAGATGAAGTAGCCGATCGCCGAGCCGAAGACGCACACGAGCAGCACAGGCCGGCGGCCAATCCGATCGCTGATCTTGCCCAGCATGGGCGCGGCGGTGAACTGCGCGGCGGCGTAAATCGTCGTCAGCAGGGTGACCATCAGCGCATCATGGCTGTAGCGAGCCACGATATAAGGCGCGACCGGCGCCAGGATGCCGAGGCCGATGATGTCCATCAGCATGATGAAGAAGATCACGCCGAGGGCACGCCGGTTCGTTTTCTGATTTGATACGGATGCAACCGTCTCGTAACTGGATTTCATGTCAGACCTCCCTTAGGCAAAAAATTGGCGCAGTTCTTGAGCCACCGGTTCCGGCTGGCCGCCTCTATCGGTATTCCATGAAGCCGCATGATCGAGTCCGGGGAGCTCGACACGTTTGACACGTGGCAAGACCTTCTCCAGGGCATCGAGGGCAACTTTAAAGTAAGCCGGGCTCTTGCTCCCGCCGAGCAAAAGAACCTCGGCGCGTATAGCCCTGAAGCTGTCCAGCTTCCCACTCTTCTCGACGCTGAGCTGAAAGTCATAGTGCAAGAGTGGAGCGAGCGCCCTCATCGGTACGTAGCCGCCCTTGACGTTCTTATCGTCTTGTGCCATCGCCATCGTCGTGAGCCGCTCGGCCAGCCAGCGGGGCATGGCATTGAAGATGGGCGGCCCCAACTGCGATCCTTTCATGGCCGTGACGAGCGCAGCGGCTACCTTACCCTGGGCCATCTCCTTGTCAAAGCGCGTCATAACAGCAGTCGGCACCGAGTCGTTGATGAACAGCGGTGGTTCGTAGATGGCGGCTTTGTGAATAGCGGACAGGGTGAGCGCTGCTTGGAGCGAGATGATGCCTCCTGCGCTGACCCCGAAGACGTTGTGAGCGCCCGTTTTGGTGAGGAGAGCGTCCATATCTTCAACGTCCTTCTGTATGCTGTAATCTTCGCTGTACGGGCCGCTTAGGCCACGACCACGGCGGTCGGGCACGTAGACGGTGAAGGCATCAGCCAGCGCCTCGGCGAGCTGCATGTGGTTTTGGCCTGACGACATCATGCCATGCAGCAGCACCACACCCGGGCCGTGGCCGAGCTGGCGGTAGCCGATGGTGGTGCCATCTTTGGAGGCTACGCAGCCGGTTGTATAATGCTCCGGCGCGGCTACTGTCGATGAATCTGCTGTATTAACTGCCATCTTGAATTCTCCTTTTCCTACTCATCTTCGCGTGCGATATCGGGTTGAACCACGTCAGAATCGTTTCAAGAACCTTATCCATCTGTCCGTCTCCTTTGTTTGGTTTGATGCGCGGATTGTAGAATCGACGCGGGTGAACGAGCATCACCCCAGGCGGGTGATTGGGTGGGTGATTGCGCCGCTGGCCGGTGACAGGATTCTGCTTACGCCCCCTGTCAGGAGCGCAAGTTGCTTTGCGATGTGGTGTCGGAACGACGGCTGCGCGGGCTGAGACACACGCGCTTGCCTCAATTCCCCGTAGTAGTCCAGCACGCGCCCCGCGACGACGCGCCAATCGTACCGGGCGGCGGTGGTTCGCCCGCGCGCCCCCATCTCCGCCCGCTGTCGCGGATCGCGCAGCAACGCAATCGCGGCTTCGGCAATCGCCTGCTCATCTTTGGGCTTCACCAGCCGGCCCTCTTCACCCTGGCTGAGCACGCTGCGATAGCCGGCGATGTCTGACGCGACCACAGGCACGCCGGCCGCCATTGCTTCCAGCAGCACGATTCCGACCAACTGGCTGAAGAGGTATTCCACCAGCGGTCGTGCGTATTCGTACATAGGGTTCGTCTCTTGATATGCGTGAAATGTGCCGACGTTAATCGCGTGTCGCGGAGCGTGGAGCAGCACCGCCAGGCTCAGCAGGGGCACGCCAGGTTCGTGCACGTGGACCACGTCGAAGCGCTCTTCGTTCAGAATCTGCCCGACGCGCTCGAAGACCTCGGGGGACAGCGTGATGCGCGCGACCGAGCCGTTGAACGGGATGGGCGTCACGTCGCCGCTCACCTTGATGATGTGTGGCTCCAGATTCTCATCCGCCGCACTGGAGGCGGCGAGGATGCGTGTCTCGTGGCCGCGAGCCCGAAACTCGCGGTCGAGATGTCGAATGTGTTCGGTGACACCACCCGGATACGGGTAATCGTAGGGCGTGACCAATGCGATCTTCATAACTCACCTCACGCCATGTGATGATTTAAGCGCAACAGCACCGACTGTAGCGCCTCATGGGGTGAGCGTGCATCGCCCAGGGTGGGTGATCAGGAGGATGATTAGGGAGAGTGATATAGGTGGGACGACTGAGGACGGTTTACAGCAGCTTCAGCTGACGAGCAGCCTCACGAGCTTCCTCACGCGTGTTGACGTTGAGCTTGCGGTAGATGCTCTTGATCTGCGTCTTGATCGTGTTGGTGGACACGACGAGCTCGCGCGCGATCTCAGGATTGGAGAGACCGGCGGCGAGCAGGCGCAGCACGCGCTGCTCTTGTGGGCTAAGGGGTTCGAGCAAGAGTGATGACACCGTCGGCGCGGAGAGCATCTGAATCGATCGGGTCGAAGCGAAAGCCTTCAGCAGGAGCGTCGCATAGGTGGCAAGGGGACGTTTTTTCAGATCGGGAATAACGGCCTGCAGCAGCAAGGCCATGGGCTGGCCTTCATCCAGAAAGACACGTCGCAAGCCGCTGGGTTGCGCCAGCGTCAATGCCCGCACCAGTGTCTTGAGGGCGCGCTGCGTGTCCATCTGGGCAGCGTGCGCCAGTGCTTGCAGGCACCGGATTTCCAGCTCGCTGCGCGTCCGCGCGTGAGCGTGTGCGTCGCGCCGCCAACGCTCGAGCAACTTCAAGGCCGCCTCGGATTCCCCTTCGGCGATGAGCATTCGGGCGAGGATCAGGGCTTCTTGCTCTTGTTGTGTCTTCGGCACACCGTCAGTGTGTTGGGCGAAGGTTGCCTGCCAGCGCTGCGCGGCGACCAGATCACCCGCGTCGAGCGAGAAACGCGCCTGCCACGCCTGCACCTCACGCAGCCACACCGCTTGATGCGTCCGGGCAGCGAGAACACGCAGCGTTTCCTGCGCCTGCGCCATCTGCCCGCGCGCGTGCTGGATGCGCGCCATCAGGAGCGACGCGTGCACTTGCACATCCTGCTCGGGTCGCCGTTGCGCGATCTCCAGCGCCTGAGCCGCATGTTGTTCGGCCGGCGCCAGATCATTGCGTTCAAAGGCAATCGTGCCAAGGCCGAGCTGGGCAAAGCCGCGATCGTCCAGGAGTTCCTCGGCGTCGCCGGCTTCATCGAGCACCTGCCGATAGAGCGCCTCAGCCTGATCGAGTTCCGTTTGCGCGGCGAACGTTCCTGCTAGCAGGAGCGTCACCCCCGATACGCCGTGGATATTCTGAGCCGCCTCGCACAAGGCTCGTGCTTCCAGGGCCATGCGTTGCACCGAATCGATCTTTCCCGCCAACATGTCTTGGATGGAAGCAATGAGCAGGCTGATGCCGCGCCAGTACACCTCATGTTCGGGCAATAACGCCAGCGCTTCTTTCGCCCAGGCGAACGATCGAATCCAATCGCCCTGCCACATGGCAACCATCGAGCGGAAAGCAAAGACCTGGCCCAGCCTGTGCTCATCCTCAGTTTTTCGCCAGGCGGCTTCGGCCGCTTGCAGCGGTGTCTCCGCCAACGTGGCCGTCGCCGGCGCATATCGATCGGAGGTGAATAACAACGCCATCGCATAGTTGAGACATAAGATCGGGTGATCGTGAAGCATCTCTTGCGGCAGTTTCTCGGCCCAGCGGCGCAGCGTCTGAGGCTCGGAGAAACTGCGCACATTCACGGCCTGTTCGACGAGCGTCGCCGCGCGCCCGAAGTCGCGCGCGTCGATCGAGGCTTCGATCGCTTCGGCGAGAAAGCCCTGCGCGGCGTGCCACCGTGCGGCTTTGTCGTACAGCGTCTGCAGGCCACTCTCACCGAAACGCTGCCGCGCCACGTGCAGCATTGCTTCAGCAAACAGCGTGTGATAGCGATACCACGTCTGGTCGCCCTCGCCGCCAAGCGGGATGAGGAACAGGTTGGCGCGCACCAGTCGTTCAAGAACCGAAGCGCTATCGTCGCGATCGGTCACCGCATCGCACAGCGAAGCGGTCAGTCGACTGAGCACGCTGGTCTGAAGCAGAAAGACCTGGAGAGACTCGGGTTGATTGGCAAGCACCTCGCCGGTGAGATACTCGAGGATGTGCCGATGCTCGCCGGCGAGCGTCGCAAGGAACTGCTCGGTCTCCGTTGGCTTCTGTCGCCCCTCCAGCGCCAGCGCGACCAGCCGCAACCCCGCCGCCCAACCCTCGGTCCGCGCTTCGAGGCGCGCGATCGCTTCGGTCGAGAGCGGTAGGCGCAATGTCTGCTGAAAGAAAGCCCGGATCTCGTCGAGCGAGAAACGCAAGTCGGCAGCGTTGAATTCGCTTAGCTCGTCGCGAGCCCGCAGGCGGGCCAGCGGCAGCGGCGGCTCGCTGCGGGTCATCAGCACGAGATGCAGTGTTGCCGGAAAATGATCGAGCAGAAAGGTTAACGTATCATGAACCTGGCGCAAAGTAATGACGTGGTAATCATCCAGCACGAGGATGCAGCGATGAGGCAACTGCGCCATCTCATTGATGAATGGCGTGAGCACCGGCTCGAACACGGGCTGTTGTGACGCGCGCAGCGCCACCAAAGCCGATCGGCCCAGCGCAGGATCAAACGCGCGACAGGCGGTGAGGACGTAGCGCCAGAAGCGGATCGGATCATCGTCGCCTTTGTCCAGCGACACCCACGCCACCGGCTCAGTGCGGGCGGCGAGCCATTCGCTCGCCAGCGTGGTTTTGCCGGAGCCTGGCGGAGCGGACAGCAGGGTCAGCTTGCGCTCGAGTCCCTCATTCAGCCGGGCCAGCAACCGCTCGCGCGACACGATGGACGCGCGCAGACGAGGAGGCGTCAGTTTGGTGCTCAGGAGTTCACTTTCCTGGTGCAGCGGGCGCTGATGCTCACTCATTCCGATATTTTACTCAATACGCTCAACGTCGCTTTCCTATCCAGGAAGCGCGCCAGGTCGGCTACCTCGGTTTCAATCCCACGAAGGACGGTTAGCGCAAGCGCCTCGAACGGCTCCACGATGACTTCTATGCCGTCCCGACGCCGCTGGCTGCGCCACGTCCCCAGCACGCGGCCATCCGCCGTCAGTGCCGGATGGATGATCCCGCCTCCGGGATGAATGCGCTTTGCGTGTTCGGGCGATAAGGCCAGGCTGCGATCACGGTATCCGAGCAGGTAAGTGTCGAAGCTCGGCAGCAGGCGCACGATGGGAGAACGCGCCGCCGGCCGGCCCAGCCACGCGGCGTGCCGTTTATGCATCCACGCCGGCCGGCCGGCAGCGTTCACTTCGATCAATTCGCCGGCAATGGACTGCCAGGCGGCACGCATCTCGCCGATCGGGAGACCCGACCAGTGCGCCAGGTCGTCCGGCCCCGCCGGGCCGTAAGCGAGGAGATAGCGGCGCGCAAGTTCCGCCCGCGCCGCATTCGCCGGCAGCGCTGGTTCTAAATCGATCCAGTCTTTGAGCAGAATGTGGGTCGGCTGCCTGCCGCGATCAGGCCCCTGGCAGACGATGCCTTGCAGAGCGGCCAGGTAGATGAGGTGAATAGTTGCCTGGCCTTCAGCCGGAATGCCGCGCCGGGCCAGCGCCTTCGCAATTTCGGCCCGAGTTAACGGCCCTTGTTTAGCAAGCGCATCGCGGATGACGCGGACGCCTTTCGCAGAAGCGTCGTCGTCCAGACCCAATTGCGCTCGTCGCCGCCGATTGGCGTTGGCAAAAATCGGGCCGAACAGTGACAGGAGCCAGCCGACGTCTTCCGCTGCCAGCAGATGCAGCGTGCCACGCATGCACCACGTCCGCACGACGGAACGTTCCTGCAGCCGCGCGCGCTCGACGCCGGAGGCAGTCAGCCCGGCGCTGCGGACGCGCACCGCGAGGATGGCGGCTTGCGCATCCTGTGCCTGCACGCCGCAAATATCCTTCAGAACTTGCGCCGCGCTCGAAACCGATTGGGCTTGCCGTGGATGCAGCCGCTGCGCGCTGAGGTGAAGCCGGCGGACTTGAGCGTCGGACAGAGAACGCGCCATGGACCCGGATCAGCAGATTGGCCTGTTACTGTGAATTGACCACTTAATCGACTTCAGGATAACAATAATACTACATTTCCTTGAGGTAGGAAGTGGTCGCTCCGCGCAGTGATATTCGCCCGGATACGGTGAGCCTTCCGGCACCTGGCTGTGCAAGCTCTGCCTAACCATCTCGCGCACAGTGTACTCCAGCAGCGCATACTTATCTTGGAAGCGGGCGTAGAAGGTCACGCGGTTCACCGTCGCCCGCTCGGCGATGTCCTGCACGGTGATGGCCTGAAAGCTCTGCTCATGCTCGGCTTGGTGAGGATCGGCATGAGTAAGTCTCCCTTCGCCGGTGGTCAGGGCATTGGCTGGGAGTTTGAGTTCATCCTGGCAGCCGTGGCATTGGCTCTGCTCTTCCTCGGCGCAGGCAGCATCGCGCTCGATCCAGTCGTAGGGCTGTAGGAGAGACGCATACCGAAAGCCCTCCTCGGCAACCAGGGTGCACTGCCCGGGACAAACTCATGGCACTCAGACTGAAAGCCCTGGCCCGGCTGATGGCCAAGGCTGGGGGTGACGTGTGACAAGGACCGGCGGGAGGTCAGGCGGGGGCGAAGGAGACAGGCGGGTATAATAGTGCGAGCATAGTTCATTTCCTGATCTTCCAGGCCCCATCAAAGTTATCTCGACGCCGGAGGGAAGGAGGGAGGCTGTGAGCAACCAGGATATTCAAGCCACCTGGCAATATCATGACGGCACCAAGCATCCCGCCGGGCGGCTGATGAACCCTCAGCACCACTTCGATCCCAGTCGCCAGCCCCTGCTATTCAAAATCTACAAGGACCTGCCGTCTATCTCACTCCCACTTGACCCCTCGCCCAGTGTGCCCGCGTTGGAGGCCATTGCGGGCGAGATCCCGGCAGCAGGCGGCGAGTCGGCGCCAGATTTGCCGGCGGTGGCTCGCCTCTTGTACTTTTCGGCGGGCATCACCAAATACTTTCAATATCCTCCGCCCTGGGGCCGGATTCCGTTTCGGGCGGCCGCCTGCACGGGCGCGCTGTATCACATCGAGTTGTATCTGGTGTGTGGGGATTTGCCCGATCCTTCGACACTCTCCCCTTCGGGGGTCTCCCCACTCCCTTCGGTCGGGGACTTCGCAGGACAAGGTCTGGAAGCGGGCGTCTACCATTTCGACCCGCAGGCGCTCGCGCTGCGCCGGCTGCGCCGGGGCAACTACCGCCAGGCTCTGATTGCGGCGAGTGCGCACGAGCCTGGCGTGGCGCGCGCCCCTGCCACATTCGTGCTCACCGATGTGGTCTGGCGGAACGCCGTCAAGTATCAGGCTCGCGAATACCGGCACGCCTTCTGGGACAGCGGCACGATCCTGGCGAACACGCTCGCCGTGGCGGCTGCGCAGCGCTTGCCCGCGCGTGTGGTGCTGGGTTTTGTGGACGCCGAGGTCAGCCGTCTGTTGGATCTGGACCCGGAGCGAGAGCTGGCCCTGGCGTTGGTCCCGATTGGGAGCGCACCAAACTCGACCGTCCCACCCGCGCCCTCGGTGACGCCGCTCCATCTAGAGATCGAGCCTTACTCCCGGCGCGAGCTAGACTTTCCGGCGATCCGTGCTATGCATACAGCCTCTTCCCTATCCGATGCCGATGCCGTGGCCGCCTGGCGCAGCGCACTACCTCATTTGACGCGGCCTGCGCCCACCGGCCCGCTCACTCCATTGCAGCCTTTCGCGGAAGATGAGCTTCCCTCCGAACCAATCGAAAAGGTGATCGTGCGGCGAGGCTCCACCCGAGAGTTTGCGCGCGAGGCCATCAGCTTTCGCCAACTGTCCACGGCGCTGGATCGCGCGCTGCGCGGCCTGAACGCCGACTTTTTAGAGTCACCTGAGGCGCTCCTCAACGATGCGTATCTGATTGTCAACGCGGTGGACGGGTTGGCGCCCGGCGCTTACGTGTATCGCCGTGACCGGCAAGCTCTGGAGCTGCTCAAGGCGGGCAATTTCCGCGCGACCGCAGGCCATCTGGCCCTCCACCAGGATTTGGCCGCTGATGCCAGCGTGGCTATCTTCTTCCTGGCTGACCTGCCACCCATTTTGGCCGGCCTGGGGAATCGAGGCTACCGGGCGGCGCAGCTCGACGCCAGCCTCGCCGCCGGGCGGCTCTATCTGGCGGCCTATGCCCTGGGGTTTGGCGCTACGGGCCTGACCTTCTTTGACGACGCGGCGACCGAATTCTTTTCGCCCCACGCCCAAGGGAAGAGTGCGATGTTCCTGATCGCACTGGGCAAAAAACGACAGCGGCCGTAAATCAGGCGGGGCCTCGTCCTAAGAATTTGACCGGTCTGGAGAAGTGTGTTATACTTGGTTGCGTTAGTGAGCATGTAAATCCGGCTTGTCTGTGCCGTCCGGTCATGTGACTGCGACGGCATTTGTTTTACCTCTCCTGACCCGACGTGTCCTCGCGGCCGTTCACCTCGGCAAAACCTGAGCCGCACCCAGGAGTTTCATGAGTTTCAATCAATTCCAGCTCGACCCGCGCGTGATGACCAACGTCCAGGCGATGGGTTTCGAGCGGCCGACCCCGATCCAGATCGCGACGATCCCCGCCGCCCTGAAGGGGCAGGATATCCTCGGCTCGGCCGAGACGGGCACCGGCAAGACGGCAGCCTACTTGCTGCCACTGCTGCAACGATTCCTCGCCGCGCCGGACGGCGCGCGCCAACCGCGCGCACTGATTCTCGTCCCCACGCGCGAGCTGGCGCTGCAGGTGTTCGACCACACGCAGTCGTTAGGCCGGCACACCGGCGTGCGCGCCGTGGCGATTTACGGCGGCGTCGGATATGGGGACCAGGAGCAGGCGCTCAAGCGCGGCGTCGACCTGGTCGTCGCCACGCCGGGCCGCCTGCTCGACCTTGTCGAGCGCAAGACGATCGGCTTCGGCGCGCTGCAGGTGTTGGTGCTGGACGAGGCGGACCGTATGCTCGACGTTGGCTTCCTGCCGGACATTCGCCGCATCGTGCGGCGGCTGCCGCCCGTGCGGCAGACGATGCTGTTTTCGGCCACCCTGCAGCCGATCCTCGGACTGGCGTCCGAAGTTACGCGAAACCCGGTCCGCGTCGAAGCGGAGAAGGCGCCTGCGCCGCACCTGATCGCGCACACACTATTTCCCGTTCCCGAGCATCTGAAGTTTCAACTGCTGGAGAAACTGTTGAGCGCAGGCGGCATGGACAGCGTGCTGATCTTCACCCGCACCAAGCACCGCGCCGACCGGCTGGCGAAGAACCTGGCGCGCGCGAACATCCCGGCGCGGGTGATCCACAGCAACCGCTCGCAGAGCCAGCGCGTCGCCGCGCTCGAAGCCTTCAAGCGCGGACGCTCGCACGTGCTGGTCGCGACCGACATCGCGGCACGCGGCATCGATGTGGAGGGGGTGTCGCACGTGGTGAA
The DNA here is from genome assembly GCA_035693785.1 of Anaerolineae bacterium. Classification (GTDB taxonomy): domain Bacteria; phylum Chloroflexota; class Anaerolineae; order Fen-1058; family Fen-1058; genus DASSFZ01. Next base: position 17,878 of record DASSFZ010000461.1, read on the forward strand.
CTACGACGTGCCGATGCAGGCTGAAGATTACGTGCACCGCATCGGCCGGACGGGCCGTGCGCAAAACGAGGGTGAGGCCTTCACATTGGTGACGCCGGCTGACGAGCGGATGATCCACCGCATCGAAGCGGTGTTGAAGCGAAAGATTCAGCGGCGCACAGTCGACGGGATCGACTACAATCGTCCGGCGCTCGTCCGGCCCAGCGCCGATGCGATCCGTCGCTACGTCGAGGCGAACCGGCATCGCGACCCGCAGCCGGTGCCGGCGCGCAGCCGTTGAGCGCCTGTGAGAGCCAATACTGTTTAGATAAGGCAGCGGAGTAGGCATGCCTGTCCTGCGAAGCCTCCGACCGAACCCCCTGCAGGGGGCAGGTGGAGCGTGAAGCCGAAGCCCTGACCCTGCGAAGTCCCCGACCCTGAACGAAGTGAAGGGGAGTGGGGAACGAAGTGAAGGGGAAGGGGCAGCCGAAGGGCCACCGGGCGTGGGAGCCTGGCCCACTAACTAATAGGAGACGAAACGAATGGATGTAAAACTGTACGTCGGGAACTTATCGTACGTCACGACTGAAGACGACCTGCGGGCGCTGTTCGCCCAGGCGGGCACGGTGGCTTCCGTGGCGTTGATTAAGGACCGCGACACCAACCGCTCGAAAGGCTTCGCGTTCGTGGAGATGAGCAACCAGGCTGAGGCCCAGAAGGCGATCAGCCTGTTCAACTCGCATGAGCTGCACGAGCGTAACCTGACGGTGAATTTGGCCCGTCCCCGCGAAGAGCGTGGCAGCGGCGGGTTTGGCCGCCGGCAGGGCGGCGGGTACCACAAGCGTGAACGGCGCGGCGGCCGGCGCCGTTACTAGAACCAACCCCCTCACACCGGCATGCTGAAGGGCCAAGCGTAGCTGCTTGGCTCCGCCGATTTCGGATCGAGATTGGGTTGGGAAAGGAGCTTCACATGCAGTTCAAAGCCGGCGATTACGTCGTCCACCCGGCGCACGGGGTGGGTCAGATCGTGAGGCTCGAAGAACGGCAACTGGCCGAGGACGCGCCGCGTCTCTACTACGTGATCGTCGCAGACAAGAGCACCGTTTGGGTGCCGGTGCATGCCGATCCGGCCGTTCCCCTTCGAGAGGTGACGCCCAAGCGCGAAATGGAGCGATACCGCCGCCTGCTGAAAAGTGACCCCGTGTCTTTGGAGAAAGATCACGCCAAGCGGCGCCACTCGCTCGCCGAGCGCCTGCGGCAAGGCTCCTTCCGATCCATGTGTGAAGTGGTGCGCGATTTGAGCGCGCGCGCTTGGCAAAAGCGGCTCTACGAGGCCGAGACAACCTTGCTGGCAAAGATCCAGATGGACCTGTGCCGCGAATGGGCGGCAGCCGACGGCGTATCGCTGATCGAGGCCGTCCAGGAGGTCCAGGCGCTGCTGCGAGAAGCGCAACAGGCTCACACAGCCGATAGCGGACGTGTCAGTGACATGTAAATAACACCCGCTGCCTGCTGTATTCTCTGCTTCAGCTTTGGCTTATCACCTCATCCATAATTCAGGTCTGTCTTCTGGGCGTGAATCATGATCGGGATCAAACGGTTGAGATACTCGAGTACGGATGCCCAATCGGGGAACTTCACAATTTCGGCCGCTTGCCAATCCCCGGGTTTACTGTGTTGCCGCTCAAATTTCTCGCCACTTGGACTCGTCGCGGCGCCGCGTGCGTCCAGTATGGTCATCGCGAGATAAGGCTCGTCGTTCGATGCTCCGCTGTATTTCCGATACAGATACGTGACGATTCCAGCCGAGTATCTTTGTGTCTCCGTATAACTGCACACGGAGTAGTAGCCCAATGCATTGAGCGCTTCCCCAATCGCACCCTTGCTTTTAGGAATGGCTATCGAACTGCGTTCCAGCTTTCCCTCCTGCCAGACCCAGCACGGAAAGGTTGAGTCGGTGAGTTCGTAAAGGTTGTAGTCCATTTCTCCCCTTTCTGAGAAAGTGAATCAGGTGCTTGAGTGGTGTTGTTCCAGCCACTCCAGTATGGCGCGAACACTGCCGGTGGCCAGGGCAATGCTCGAATCTGCTGCGCCATAATACAGGTGGAGAGTGTCCCCATCGGGCGCAATGGTGTAGCCACAAGGAAAGACGACGTTGTCCACATCCCCACGCCGCTCGTAAAGTTCTTGCGGGCCAAACATCCACTCGTTGCTGCGTTTCAGGCAACGCTCTGGTGTATGCAAATCAAATAAAGCCAATCCTAGCCGGTAAAGGTGGCCGGCCGCTGTCTGCCGCACGCCATGGTAGATCACCAGCCAACCCTGCGCGGTTTCGATGGGCGGGGGCGAGAGGCCGATCTTATTCGCATCCCACCACCCACCCCGCCGGGCCTCCAGCATCAGCTTGTGGCTGCCCCAGTGACGCAGATCGGGCGAATAGGACATCCACATGTGCGCGCCCGGCGCACTGACCGGGCGATGGATCATCGCCCAATGGCCGCCAATCCGATGAGGAAACAGGGCCGCATCTTTATCTTCCGGCGACATGATCATGCCATAGCGCTCGAAGTGGGAGAAATCTTCCGTGAGTGCCAGGGCCACGCCTGGGCCACTGCTGGTGAAGGCGGTATAGACGACGGCATACCTGCCTAACTCAGAGAGATAGGTGATGCGCGGGTCTTCAATTCCCCACGTTTCTTCCGGGAAATGCTCGGGGTCGGCCAACAGGGTAGGCTGGGGGTCAATCTGCCAGTCATCCACACCATTAGCAGAGCGGGCTACACACAAGTGCGAGTGCCCACGCCGGTCCTCTACGCGGCACACGAGCAAGGTGGTTCCATCGGGCAGCAAGGTGGCGCCGGGGTTAAACACGCTGTTGACCGGATAGGGCCAGTCGTCGGCGGTCAAGATGGGATTGAGCTTATGCCGGCGAAGGAGTTCGGGGTGTTGATGGCTCATTGGGAGCGTGGCTCCACCGAGTGTAGGGTATTCTCCGCCAGGCGCAGCTCCAGCAGAGCCTGGAGAAAGGCCAGCGTAGACTCTGCACCCTGATTCTCGTTCGGGCGGTCGGGATGCAGACCGTCTCGACAACCGCCGGTCGTCGGGTCGTAGATGGGCAGGTTCAGGTCGTTGCGACCGAGGAACCACTCGAAGGCGCGTCGGGCTTCCTTGCGCCAGCGCTTGTCGCTCGTGGCCCGGTAGGCTTCGAGGCAGGCGGCTACCATGGCTTGAGCCTCCACCGGCTGCTGATCGAACCGGGAACGCTCACCGCCCCGCTGATAAAAGCCGTTAGATCCGATGGGGACAAAATGCTCCCCGGCCACGTCAGCGCGCTGCAAGTCGGCCAGCCAAGTGAGCGATTCCAGTCCGGCCTCGGTCATGGTGGTATTCGGTATCCACTGGCCGCACATGAGCAAGGCATGCGGCAGTGCAGCGTTGCAGTAGCTCAGCGTTTCTTCGTACCATCGCCATTCGTCCGAGCGCTGGCTTTGGTACAACGTTAGCAGTCGCCCGGCCAATTCCTCCCGGACCTGGCTGGCCCGGCGGTCGCCGGAATACCGCCGCAGATACTCGTGAATGCCGATGAGGGCGAAGGCCCAGGCGCGTGGGCTGGTCGTGTCCAGGATGGCGGGCAAAGCTTGCTCGAAGGCACGGCCAGCCATACTCTGAAGGCCCGGCGTGTTCGAGCGACCCAACACGGTGCCCAGCGCCCACAACGCGCGGCCGTGGCTGTCGTCTGAACCGCTCTCCTCCAGCCAGCGACGCTGATAATCCATAAAGTTGCGAAAGCGTCCGGTATCCGCGTTGAAAGCATGCCAGAGGAAGGCGAGATAACGGGTCGCCAGCTCGAATGCCTCGGCGTTCCCCAGTTCTTCCAAGAGCGTGCTCACCATCAGAGCGCGGGCGTTGTCGTCGGTCGTGTAACCCTCGCGATAGTTGGGCACTGTGAAAAGTGCATGTTGCAGCATTCCGGTCTCGTCCGTCATGTGGCGTAAATGATCGAGTTTGAGGGGAGGCAGTTCGCCTGGGCGCTGGTCGAGCGCTTTGACCGCGAAGCCAAGGGGGGTGAAATGCCGGCGTTCGACTCGGGCGCGTTCAAAACTCTCCATGTAGCGTCGCGCTACTTGCGGCCAGATCATCTCTCGCCCAAACTGATAGGCTCGCTTGCGCATGGCATGGCGCTTGGCTTCGTTGTCCAACAGGTCAATCACCTGTTCGGCCAACGCAGCCGGATCGCGGAACGGCACCAGCATCCCCCGTTCTTCCGCCAACATCTCTTCCGCATACCAATACGGCGTCGAGATTACGGCTTTGCCCGCCCCCAGGGTGTAGGCCAGCGTGCCCGAGACGATCTGTGCCGGGTTGAGATAGGGCGTGATGTAAATGTCTGCCGCGCCGATGAACTCGACGAGTTCCTCCAGACTGACAAATCGGTTGTAGAAGATCACCTGGCCTTCCACGCCTTTCGCCTGGGCCTGCCATTGGAGGGACAACCGATACGTTTCGCCGTCGAGCCGCTTGACGTGGGGATGGGTCGCACCCAGGATCATGTACACGACATTCGGATAGCGGGCCACAATGGTAGGCAGGGCGGCGATGACATTTTCGATGCCTTTGTTTGCCGAGAGCAATCCAAAGCTGAGTAAGACGATTTTACCCTCGACGCCAAACAGGTCTTTGTGGAAGCTCGGGTCGACAAAGGGCACGTCCGGGATGCCGTGCGGGATCAGATCGATCTTCTCTGGCAGCACACGATAGACCTCTTGCAGGAATTCCGCGCCGCGCTCGCTCATGACGACCAGCCGATCGGACAGGGCCGCGACCTCTTCCAACACTCGTCGCTGATCGGAGTCAGGGTCGCGCAGAATGGTGTGCAGGGTCGTGACGATGGGCATGCGCAATTCGCGCAGGAGAGCCAGAATGTGGCTGCCCGCCCGCCCGCCAAAGATGCCATACTCGTGTTGCAGGCACACGAGGTCGACGTTGTTGATGTTTAGGAAGTCGGCGGCGCGGCGATACGAGTCAATGTCCTTCTCCGTGAGTTCAAATCGAACGCGAGCCGGATAGGCGTAGCCGGCTTCGACGTCGTT
>DASSFZ010000462.1:0-2761 GCA_035693785.1 Anaerolineae bacterium
AGTTGATCAAGAAGATCGTTTCGCTTGCCATGCTCTCCCCCGGTTGGCCGGTAATCAGTTATCAGTAATCAGTTGTCAGTAATCAGTTGTCAGTGAACAGTGATCACTGATTACTGGTCACTGGTCACTGATCACTGATCACTACAGGTGGTAGCTGTTAGTCATGCGCCGCGCCGACCGGCAGGTGGTATGGGCTTGCCTCTGGCAAATGCTGCCGGATAATCTCGGGGATGTGCCGCCACGTCTGGCGGACACCGTGGCGTCGGACGTAATTGAACCCATCGTGCACCAGTTGCAGCGGGTATCTGATTGGGTGGCGGCGCAGGTGATGGCGCAGGATTTCGCGCCGGCCCCATTCGCGCCAGTCGCGCAGCTCTTCGTCAGACATCTCGGTCAGGTTGACCAGAAGCTTGTCGAAGGTGGTCAGCCCGGCGAAGGTCTTGCCCGCTTCTTCAATGTACGCTTTCTCATCCCGAATCAGCCCCTTCACCTTGGCGTACTCGTACAGTTGCGTGCCGGGCAGCGGCGTGACGTAGCGGAACCAGCCGGCGAAAGAGCCGACGTCCATCTGGCACACCAGATCGACCGTTTCACGGATGGTTTCCGGCGTCTCGCCGGTATAACCGATCATGAACGAAGGCAGATGGGTCAACTGGTATTTCTTGACGATGTTCCAGCCTTGAACGATGACTTCCCGTTTCATGCGCCGGTTCATGTTGATCAATATCTCTTCGCTGCCGGATTCCACGCCGAAGGAGACGAAGACGCAGCCGGACTCGACCATCATGCGGATCATCTCTTCGTCGATCACGTTCAGTCGAATCGAGCAGCCCCAGGTGATGTTCCAACCGGTGGCTTTGAGCGCCTGGCAGAATTCTTTGGCCCGCGGTTTGGACAAGCCCCATAGCTCATCCTGGAAGTCGACGTACTCGACGTTGTAGATGGTGCGCCAGTGATCGATCTCAGCCAGCACCGATTCGGTGCTGCGCTGGCGCAGGCGGTCGTCGGCAAAGCGATGACAGTAGTTGCAGCGGTACGGGCAGCCGCGCGTCGCCAGCAGCGGGATGAATGGCTTGTTCTTGTAGATCAGGTGCATCTCGCGGGCGCGCGCCCGACTTTGCCAGTAAGCCGGGATATCCACCAGGTCCCAGGCCGGATACGGCAGCGGGTCGATGTCCGGCATGTCGGGTCGATAGTCGGTGACGATCAACTTGCCGGACTTCGCCGGGTCATGGTACCACAACCCCTTGACACTCTGGAGTGGTCGATGTCCTTCCAGTGCGTCGGCCAGTTCGACGAGCGTCTGCTCGCCCTCGCCGACGACGACGAAGTCGGTGCTCGGGCTTTCCTCCAGCATGATCTGTGGCATGGCGCTGACCATCATGCCACCCTGGATCACCGGCCGGTCGGGATGCGCGTCCTTGATAGTGTCGGCCAGCCATTTATTATACGTGTACTGCGAGATCAGGCCGGTGATGCCAAAGGCGTCGGCGTCGCTGGCCGCGACACGGCGGCGCACTTCATCCGGTGGCCAGCGCCATAGGTTGATGTCCAGGATTTCCGCCTGGTGCCCCGCCTGTCGCAGCGCGGCTGCCAGATAGGCGAGGCCGATCGGCGGCACAACCGCCTCGTAGAACACGCCGATCGGTGGATTGATCAACAGGAATCTCATGTCAGCCTCCCCCCACTGATATTGGTTCCACCTACCCGATTTTCAAAGTGCGGCGTAACTGCTCAGCCCTTCGTGTTGGAATAGAGGCTTTAGCCGGTTTCATGTCCGGCGCACTCTTCCGGCTAAAGCCTCGACTCCGGAGAGCTGGGTGGGCTGAGTAGTTACAGTGCGGCCAGCATTGCGTAGAGTGAGTAAGACGAGTCCTATGGCTGCCCCGATTCCGAAACTCCTCAGCGCTTCTTTCCCCGTGATTTCAAGCGTGCGTTCCGGCCTGCGGAAGCCGGCCAACCCAAAGGCACTCCCGATCATGCCGAGGATGGCTGCTCCTGCGGCCAGGTCACGACGGCCCCGGCTCGCCAGAACGATGCTCAACGCGGTTCCGATGGGCGACAGGCCCGCCCACTTGCGCGCGGGCTGCGGGCCGAGCGCGATCGTCGCATCGCCGATCGCGCGCTGCGCTGCCGACAGATGATGCGTGTGCCCCTCGGCGTGCGCCGGATCGAGCTGCGCGAGCACGTCGACGCGGCGACGACTGGCGATAGCCCACGCGCCGGCCAGCATCGCCAGCGCGCTCAAGCGCAGGCTCCTGTCCGGGATCGCACGCGCCGCCGCAAGCATCGGCAGCAGCCAATCGAGGTTGAAGCCGCGATACTCTTCGATGCGAAGGTGATAGTCCTGGCCGCTCGTCACGGCGGCGAGGGCGGCCGCCGCGCTCGCCTGGATGACCAGCCCGTTGAGCCAGCCCGCCCGGCTTCGATCGATCGCCGCGACCGGGGCGAGCGAAGCGGTGGCCAGCGCCAGTGCCTTCGGCGCGTACGACGGCGGGTATTGTTCTTCGAGGCGTCCGCGTGGCTGCTCCAGGTAGGGCAGGGCGGCCGCTCCCGCCGCCGCCGAGATCGTCAACGGCAGCGCCATAGCATCCGGCAGATCGAGCAGCGCCGTTGCCGCCGAAGCCGCGATGCCCGCCGAGGCCAGGCCGGTCGCCGCCAGGTCAGTTTTCATGGGCGTAGGCACGGGCGCTGGAACACACACGTCCTGCGTGACGACGAAGCCGTCCTGCTCCAGCGCCTCCTTGATGTGCTCGACGTA
>DASSFZ010000463.1:0-9417 GCA_035693785.1 Anaerolineae bacterium
TTCCGAACGCAGTGAGGAATCTCTCGTCTGACTCAAACTCCTTCGCTCAGGGCAGGCTTCAAACTCCAAACTTCAAAAGGTGTCATTCCGAACGCAGTGAGGAATCTCTGCTCCGACGGGCGGGCGCAGCGTGCCGGGGTAGAGATGCCTCGTCGTACCTCCTCGGCATGACACAATCCGCACGCAGTGAGGAATCTCTGCTCCAACCGGCGGGCGCGGCGTGCCGGGGTAGAGATGCCTCGTCGTGCCTCCTCGGCATGACACAACGTGCCTCCTCGAAGAACTACTGAGTCTTGCGCGCGTAGAAGACGACGAGCGTGGTGCCATAGCGGCGGCGATCGATCGGCTCGAAGTGCTCCAACGCCGTCTCCTGGTATTCGCGCGGGTCGATCTGCACGACGATCTCGCCGTCATCGGCCAGCCAGCCAGGCCGAGCGTCGAGCGCGCCAAGCACGGCCAGCCACAAGTCCCGGTACTGCGGCGGCGCGACGTAGATATACTCGAACGCCTGCGGATTCCCACGCAGAAACCCGAACACATCGGAGCGCACGACACGCGCGCGCGCCGAAAGCCGCGTGTGCTCGAGGTTGAAGCGAATCGCATCGAGCGCGAGCCGCTCTTTTTCGACGAAGACGGCTTCGCGCGCCCCCCGGCTAAGCGCCTCGATGCCGACGCTGCCCGTTCCGGCGAACAGGTCGAGGAAGCGCGCGTCCCGCACGTTCGCGCCGATGATGCCGAACACGGCCTCCTTGACGCGATCGGTGACGGGGCGCGTCGTATCGCCGGGCACGGCTTTCAGCTTACGGCCTTTGGCGGTTCCGGAAATGACGCGCATGTTGCAGATGGCTTTTCGCTTGTCGCTTGTGGCATATCGCTGATCGCTACACCGCGACTTGGCGGCGCGAGTCAGCGTGTGCCTGCCGCGTACGAATCGTACCACAAAGCTTGCATCAACGCATGCGGCGGCCAGGGCACATCCATGTACGCGATCCGTTGCCTATCCTTTGACCATTCACCCGCTCCGCGCTATAGTTATGTAGCGGAATCGGAGTATGACGAAGCACCCTGTCCTCAACATCCAATCCATTCTCGACACGCTGCCGGACGGGAACGGCAGCAACGGGCGCCTGGTCGTGGAGCGCGCCTACGCCGTGGCCGAGCACGCGCACCGCGCTCAGAGGCGCGCCTCGGGCGAGCCTTACGTGCAGCACTGCCTGGCGGTTGCCAAGATCTTGGCCGATCTCAGCCTCGACCCGCCCGCCATCGCCGCCGGCCTTCTGCACGATGTCCTCGAAGATACCGAGGTCAGCGAGGAGCAAATGCGGCGCGACTTCGGCGACGAGATCGCACGGCTCGTGGACGGGGTCACGAAGCTTCGCCAGTTCGACCGGATGGAGCGGCGCGACATTCAGAGCTACGACGACCACGAGCTGGAGTCGCTGCGCAAGATGTTCCTGGCGATGGCCGACGATCCGCGCGTGATGATGATCAAGCTGGCCGACCGCGTGCACAACATGCGCACGCTCGGCGCGCTGCCGGAGGAGAAGCGCAAGCGCATCGCGAGCGAGACGCTGGAGGTCTTCGCGCCGCTGGCCAGCCGGCTCGGCATCTGGCAGTTCAAGTGGGAGCTGGAAGACCTCGGCTTCCGCCACCTCAACCCGGACAAGTATAAGGAGATCGCCCGGCTGATCGACGAGCGCCGAGGCGATCGCGAAGCGAGCGTCACCAAGATCATCCAGCAGTTGCAGGAGCGCATGAAGGCGGAGGGCCTCCCGGCCGACATCTCCGGGCGCCCGAAGCACATCTACAGCATCTGGCGCAAGATGGAGCGCAAGGGCGTGACGTTCGAGCAGGTGCACGACGCGCGCGCGGTGCGCGTGATCGTCGACACGGTGGCGCAATGCTACCAGACGCTGGGCATCGTGCACTCGATCTGGAAGCCCATCCCCGGCGAGTTCGACGATTACATCGCGACGCCGAAGGACAACATGTATCAAAGCCTGCACACGGCCGTCGTGGGCGGCGACGGGCGCCCGCTCGAAGTGCAGATTCGCACACGCGAGATGCACGAATCGGCCGAGCTGGGCATCGCCGCGCACTGGCGCTACAAGGAAGGCGGGCGGCGCGATCCGAAGTACGAAGAGAAGATCAAGTGGTTCCGCTCGCTGATGGACTGGCGGCAAGACGTCTCCGACGCGCGGGAGTTCTTGGACACGCTGCAGACCGACGTGTTCCAGGATCGGGTGTACGCCTTCACGCCGAAGGGCAAACTGATCGACCTGCCCGCCGGCTCGACGCCGATCGACTTCGCCTACCACGTGCACACCGACGTCGGCGATCGCTGCCGGGGCGCACGCGTCAACGGCAAGCTGGTCGCGCTGGACTATCCGCTCCAGACCGGGGACCAGGTGGAGATCCTCACGGCCAAGCGGGGCGGCCCCAGCCGGGACTGGATCAACCCTAATCTGGGCTACACGAAGACCCAGCGCGCCCGCACCAAGATCAAGCAGTGGTTCAAGAAGCAGGACCGCGCCGCGAATATCGCCCAGGGACGCGAAATCCTGGAGCGCGAGATGCGCCGGCTAGGCTTCGAGAAGACGGCGCTCGAGCACGTGGCGAGCCTGTTCGAGATGGAGAAGCTCGACGACTTGCTGGAGAAGATCGGCGCGGGCGACATCACCTCGCACCAGATCGCGACGAAACTGATCGAGGCCGAGCAGCAAAAGGCCGGCGAGGCGCAGGACGTCACGCCGGAAGAGGTGACCTCCGCGCCTCGCCGGCAGACGCCGGTCGAGTTCACGGTGCGCGGCGCCGGCGGCCTGATGACCTCGCTGGCGCAGTGTTGCCATCCGGTGCCCGGCGATCCGATCATCGGCTACATTACGCGCGGACGAGGTGTGCGGGTGCACCGGCGCGATTGCGCCAACATTTTGCGCGGCGACGAAGAAGAGCGGCTCATCGAGGTCTCGTGGGGGAGCGCGGAGGCGACGTACCCGGTCGCGATCAAGATTTCTGCCTACGATCGCGGCGGGCTGCTGCGCGACATCGCGGCCGTCGTGTCCGGCGAAGGCATTAACATGACGAGCGTCAACGTCAGCACCAGCAAGCAGATGGCGACGCTGGTCGTGACACTGGAAATCACCGGCGTGGCGCAGCTCTCGCGCGTGTTCGACAAGATCGAGAGGCTGCCGAACGTCATCGAGGTGCGGAGGCAGACGAACTAGTGCGCACTACCATCGTTCATATCGGTTTACTTGCCGCACTGCTCGTATCTGCCTGTGAATCGGCTGCGCCTGCCAGCGACACGCCGTTCGCGGATGATTTCAGCGACCCCGGCAGCGGCTGGTCGACAACGGACACGGAGCAACTGAGCATCTCCTACGCGGATGGCGCGCTGCATTTCCGCGTCGACGCGCCCGACACCGCCGCGTGGGCGGTGGCCGGCAAGCGCGCCGGCAACTTCATCCTGGACGTCGACGCGACGCAAGTGGAAGGTCCCGACAACAATCATTACGGCGTGATCGTGCGCTACGCCGACAACAGGAACTTTTACCGGCTGGACATTTCCGGCGACGGTTATTACAGCATCCAGCGCTATCGCGACGGCGAGTGGGAGACGTTGATCGACTGGCGGGAGTCGGAGGCGATCCGGCAAGGCGCGACGACGAACCATCTTCAGGTGATTGCCGAGGGGCCGAAGCTTACGTGGATCGTCAACGGCGCCGCCGTCGATTCCATCGAAGACACCGACATCCTGGTCGGCGACGTGGGCCTGACCGCAGGCGCATTCCCCGACGAATCCGGCGTCCACATCGCGTTCGACAACTTCCAGGTCAGGCCGCTGGAGACGACCGAGCCGTGACCCGGCGAATGGCGGCTATGGAGAGCCGCCCTACGTCTCGCCTGGCATCTTTTGCGTGCGCACACCCCCCTGCCCTCCCCCGATCGGCTCGTTCGGCACTATAATCACTGTAGCGAAATCCGCGTTCATCTGCGTCCAAAAGATGGCGTGCTGCACCTCATCGCGCCCGATCAAGGCAGCCACACGGCGATCGTGCCTGGATCGCCCGGGTGCGCGTTCGCAGCGTAGATCGATCGCTGAGCCGAGCCGCATGCGGAGAACGAGGTCATGACCCGCTCCGAATTCGAGTGGCAAATCGCCGAGGAGGTAGGGGCTGCCCCCGGCCCGGTCGCCGGAACTCCCGTCAAGCTCGGGAGAAGGGCTTGGCTCGTCGCCCTCGCCGTCGTTGCCGCCATGGCCATAGCGGGCACTGCCTTGCTCGTCGCAGCCAACCGGCGGACAGAAGAAGCGATCGCCGGAATAAAGATGGATGTCCTCGCCAGTCACGCGCTGGCGCAGCGCGCGGCGAACCTGACCGATCGGGATCTGCTCGATGTGGTGCTGGACGAGTCCCCCGGCTGGAGGGCAACCCAACATGAACTACTCGATCGGCGACTGATCACAGGTCGGGACCCTTTCGGGTTCACCGCGCAGCCGGTCACGCCCGAAGTCATCGAAGCCATTCTCTCTTCTGATCTGAAACAAGCGCAAGTCGTATCTGAGCGAGCGTATGCGGTCGCCGGCATAGGCAGTGACGCCGAGACGGTGCACCTTCGGCACACTTTCGTCTTCCGCTTCGATGGGCAACGCTGGCGGTGGTCTCCTCTCTCTGACGAGGGCTTCTGGGGGCCGCCAGGCACAATCAGAGGACAAAGGCTCGCGTGGCTGTATCCCATGCACGACGTCGAGACGGTTAAGCGATTGGCGCGCGATGCGGAAGCAGCGCTCGGCCGGATATGCGCTCGCATGGGCAGCGCGATGTGCCCGGATGACGCCGCGCTGACCATCACCCTGGCGACCGATCCGTCGAGCCTGATCATGATGGCTGCAGGCGAGCCAGCTCGCGCCGCCATTCTGGGCGACAACGCGACGCTCACCCTGCCGGCGATCTCGCTGTTCGGCACGCCGGCAGACGAAGCGAGTTACCAGGCGCTGTATCGTCTGTACACGACGCGCATTGCCGCCGCGCTGGCAGGCCAGTCCGCGCGGGCCGCGCGCAGCCAGGGCGCAGTCGCCGGGCTGTTCTATCAGGCGGTGAACAGAGCGATGATCGAGGAAGGGCTGCGACCCTGGCCCCTCCGCGCAAGCGGCGATCCGTCACTTTCACCTGTTTCCTTACCTGACCAGGAGATTGCGCTGTACTGCGTGGAAGACGTGCAACGGGGCGGCGACCTTCGCCGATATGACCCTTCGACTGCGCTCAGGGCAGGCCCCGCGACCGGCTCATGGCACGAAGAGCTGTCCGACCGCATCTTCACGTCTCTCACGCCGCTGCCGGACGACGGCGGAGTCATCTTGCAGGAACAGCAGGAAGTGGCCGGCCAGCCGTGGTCGCGCATCATCCTTTGGCGAGATCAGAAACAATTGACGGTGTTCGACAGGCCGCCGGGCTTCGTGCTCGATTATTCTCTCGGCTGGGTCAGCTCGCAATCGCACAACTGGCTGCGGTTCACCGTCGGTCCCGATCGAGCGGCGCGCGACGCCCATTTCGTAGACCACCGCCTGCTGGACCTGGATAGCTGCCGGGCGCCGGATTCGGCGTATTGCGAGTCGGTCAGCGTCACCGGCTATAGCTATCCGGTCTGGTCGCCGGATGGATCGCGCAGCATCGTGATGTGGACGCCGGATCGCGCGCCCGTTCTGTCACCCTACGTGTGGAAGGAGAACACGCTGCTATTTCAGGGAAGTGGCGAAGGCCGGCCGCTGAAGTTCATCGGTATGGGCTTCGCACCCTTCTGGCTGGACGACACGACCTACGGCTACATCTCGCCCGGCCGGTACTCACCTACCGAAGTATTCACGGCGACGGTCGCCGGCGACGGCAGTCACGTCGTATCGTGGGCAGACGACGTCCGGAGCGCGTTGCCCAGCAACGAGCGGACACGGCAAATCGGCATTCAGCGCGTCGTCGTCAACCCGGTTGATTCTCAGTGGCTCCTGATCGAGACTTCGAGCGCCGGTCTAGGCGACCAGGACGATCACGCATTCTTCTTCAATCGGCGCTTCCGCGATGCGCGACGCCTGCCGTTCGCCCCGGCCTATGCCACGTATGATTTTTCGCCGGACGGCCGCTGGCTGGTCGTCCGCAGTTTCGATCCGAAGACGGCTGCCTGGCCTGTTTATGTGCACGACATCGAGCAGAATCAGACACAGACATTCACTTACGACGATCCCTACTGGGCCGATCCGGCCACCCCTCCTCCGATCGATTGGTCGGCCGACGGCCGATGGCTGCTGGTCCTTCATGACGGCGTGGTGCACCTGATCGCGCCCGACCACGACTACCGACGGATCATCGTCCCGGAATCGCCCGGTTGCGTGTTCGCCGCGTGGATAAACCGCCGTTGACACTTCGGCCTGCCATTTTGAGCCACGCGCATGTCAGACCCGCAGTTCGACTGGCGAATCGAAGAAGAGAAAGTTCGAGACCGCGCGCCGGGCGCCCTTTCACCGACGGATCGAAGCGCTCAGGTCTCGTCTTCTGGCCATGCCGTGCGGCGAACTGCGCTCATCGCCGTGCCGCTTCTGGCGCTCGCCATTGTAGCCGTGTATCTGGGCGTCGTGCGGCGCGCCGAGGTAGCGATGGAAGATGTGAAAAAGGATGTCCTCGCCGTGCACGCCCTGACGCAGCGCGCGGTCGAGCAGCTCGACGCAGACCTGCTCGTCACCGTGTTACCTGAGGACGATCCGGCGTGGAAGAATACCGTCCTGATGCTGCTTGGACGGGGGCTGCTCTTCGACAGAGCGACGTTTAACCTGTCCGCGCTGCCGGCCGGCCCGAAGGCGGACAAGGTCACTCTCTCCCCCGACCTGACGGCAGCCCAAGTGGCGGCGGAGCGTGCGTACGCCACCAGCGCCGCGCACGGCCTGACGCAGACGATACGCCTGCAGCACACCGTTGTCTACCACTTCGACGGGCAGCGCTGGCGATTCGCCGAACCCGATGACGAGTTCTGGGGCAGGCCAATCACGACGACAGGCGCAATCCTGACGCTCGCTTACCCCGAGCGCGACAAAGCACTCGGCCAAAGCCTGGCGCGTGACCTGGACGCGGTGCTGAGCCAGACATGCCTCGAATTGTATTCCGATGCCTGCGCTGGCGATCGGCGCATGCGGCTGACCCTCTCCGGCAATCCGTTGAGTCTCATACAGATGAGTGAACCAGACGGTATTTTCACTACGGTTCGCAGCGGCGTAATCGATTTTGCACTGCCGGCTCCCAGCCTGTTCGGAGTTCCGCTCGACGAACCGAGCTACCAGGCGCTGTATCGTACCTATGCTGCGCGGCTGGTGGACGTCTTCGCCGACGACGTGCTTGGCCTTCGGCGGCGTGACAGCCTGGCCTGGTTCCGGCAGGGCCTGCGTGACAACCTGATGGTCCGGCTCGGCCTGCAGCCATGGCCGGGGATAGCCGTGAGCGAGCCGGCAGTTTCCCCGCCCGGCCCGCGGCCCGAGCAAGACATCGCCGTCTACTGCGTCGACGGCCTGCAGCGCTATGGGAGCCTGTATCGCTATTCCTCTTCGACGGATGCATGGTCCACAGTGTCCTCCGGCCGCCTGCTGGCCGCAATGGCGCCACTGCCAGGAGGCGAAGGTCTCCTGCTCCAGGAGTCCATGACTGCTGATGGCGCCGCGTCGCGCCTGATACTCTGGCAAGATGGGCGGGAAAAGATTCTGCTCGATGCACTCAGTACCCTCGACCTGGTTTTCCCGAATGTTCAGATCGTTCCCCCGGGCCACAAGCTGATTGTCCGCTGGCAGAGTGTCGACATCGCCGGTGAGCGCGCCGATTACCTTCTGATTGACCTGAAGCGGTGCGGCTCACGGGGATGTGAAACAAGCACCTTGTCCGATCTGCCTGTCTGGTCACCTGACGGCTCGCACACGCTTGTGCTCAGTTCGCGAGATAGCCGGTTGCTGCTGGGGAATGAAGACGGGCAAGCGCTGATCGACCTCGGCGGGGGTATCGATCCATTCTGGATCAGCGACGACACTTACGGCTACTTCACAGACCCGTTCGGCCGGGCGCCGGCAGTCGTCACGGCCACCGTAGCGAACAGCGAGACGCACCCGCTGCTGAGCCTTGCGGGTCTGGTACCGGAGGAAGCCGAACAGCTAGGCCTGTGGCAGATCATCCCCGGCCAGGCCGCCGGCAGCAACATGGTGATCGCCGTCTACACTCTCCCGCCACAAGAGGCACGCCGCACGTACTGGTTCCTGATCGATGGGCGTTCTGGTGACACAAAGCCGCTGCCGCTCGAGGACGAGTTCTTCGGCCTTGGCCTGTCACCGGATGAGCGCTGGCTGGTCGGCTTCACGTTTGACGCTGCGGCACGCGTGCTCTCGCTTCAGTTCTTCGACCTGCACGACTTCCAGGCCAGCCAGTTGAAAACGCCCGCGCCTGAGAGCGCTTACGGGGCCCTGGCGCTTGCCTATGCAGGCGAAAACTGGTCATCCGATGGGCAATGGTTCCTCAGCCTCAACGACGACACCCTCTACCTCATCGCGCCGGGTTACGACTATTATCGCGCCATCGCCCCCGAATCGCCTGGCTGTATCTTCGCGGCCTGGATCAACCGCTGAGGCAGGAGGCGCACCCCATGCCACGTGTAGATTTCGACTGGGAAATCGGCGAAGGCGAGCCGGAGAACCTCCCACCTCAGGGCGGCGATCAAAGCGACGCGCCCGCCCCGAAACCCGGCGCGGCGGTCGAGCGCCCGGCGTGGCCCCGGGCGCAGACGAAGCGTGTCGTGCTTATCGTCGCGTGCGTGCTCTTCCTGACCGGCGCCATCGCGACTGCGATAGTCGCCCGTCACGTCGAGGACGTGACCGCGCCTCTCATCAAGGACGTTCTGGCTGCTCACAACCTGGTGCGCCATGCCGTCACGCAATCCGACGAAGACCTGTTCGATTCCCTGCTATATCGCGGCGATGCCGGTTGGCGCACAGCTTACCGGCAGCTTTTCAAGCAGGACGCGCTGATCGACCGCGCACCTCTGGGTCTGCACGCGCAGGCGGACGATGCCCGGATCGCCGGCGTGACACTCTCACCGGATATGACGGGGGCGGAAGTCGTCTCCGAGCACGCCTACGCCATCGATGCCGGCGGCGGCCTGACCGAGACGGTTCGCCTGCGCCAGATCGCCATCTACCGCTTCGAGAAAGGACAGTGGCTGCTGGCACCGCCGGAAGACGAATTCTGGGGGGACTGGCTCACTCATGAAGGCCGATGGCTGACGCTGGTCTATCCTGAGAGCGACGCGGAGTTCGGTCGCCGCCTGGCGTCCGATCTGGACGCGGTGTTGGAAGGCCTGTGTGCCGCTCAGATCGGCATCGGCTGCCCGGCCGGACTCCAC
>DASSFZ010000464.1:0-5153 GCA_035693785.1 Anaerolineae bacterium
CCGGCAATCGAAATTACTGGCTTGGCAAGCTGAATGGTACCAGCCTTGCCTTCTACGTGGATAATGCGCAGAATGTCACCGCCGACTTGAGCCTCATCAACGATGGCGTGTGGCACCATGTCGCCGGGGTCGCTGATGCCGCAAAAGGGTCGTTGACAATCTATGTTGATGGGGTAACGCGCAATACGGCCACCTATGACGGAACGTCTGAGACCGGCACGGCAGATATTCATATTGGCGCAAGCGCAGACAGCGCCATTCAAATCTGGGCCGGCTGGATTGACGACGTGCGCGTCTACGCCCGCGCCCTCTCCGGCACAGAAGTCGAGACCTTAGCCGGTGGCACACTGGAGCGAGCCAACGGCGACAATCGATACATCCAGGAGTTCGAGACCGGTGCCGCCCGCGTGTTAATTCCTCACTTCGCCGGCAAGATCGATAACTGGCAGGTGTGGAACGAACCGAACGCGAGCCTCACCTGGATCTATCCCTCGAATCTCGCCTGGCTGCTGCGGCGCGTGTACGTCGCGGCGAAGGAAAGCGGCGTGCCCAACCTGACAATCGTCTCGGGCGGCCTGTTGAGCACGCACAGCCAGGCAGATACGAGTATCACGACGAGCAACACCGGCGCCGGCTATCTGCGCGACACGTACAACCAGGGTCGAATCAACGCCGGCTGGGAGACGATCAAGAGCACCTACGGCTCTTATCCACTCGACGTGATCGGCCAGCACCTGTACATCGACGCGTGGGGGAGAACGACGGCCAGGCGGATCGAGAGGGCCGTGAAGCTGGTCCACGATAGATACGTCGCAGAAGAGGGCGGGAGCACTAGCAAGACGACGCACGTGACCGAGTTCAGTTGGGACACGAACTGGGGCGTGAGCGAGCAGACCCAGGCCGACAATCTCACGACGGCCTACAACAAGCTCAGGGGGCTTGCCTACACACCGCGCAACTACTGGTTCTTTCTTCGCGACGAGCCGGCGGCGAATCTGCACCGTGGGCTGCTGCGCGCGGACGGATCTGAGAAGCCATCGTGGAGTGCTTACCGGAAGGTGAACGCGTAGCGAAGTCCAATTCCAAAGGTCAAACTCCAAATCCCAAAGAACCCCAAGTTTTAACTATTTTCATACCAAATAACCCGTTTTTGTGACAAAAGTCCAGGGGCTTCGTTACGATGCGCACTTGGAATAGCAGGCCGTGCCAATTAAAACATTGGTAAGTGGCAATTGCTCAGCCACCTGTGGCGTGTCATTCCGAACGCATCGCCCAGCCGTGTCATTCCGAACGGAGTGAGGAATCTCTTGCCCGACCGGCGCACGCGGCGCGCCGGGGTAGAGATGCCTCGTCGTGCCTGCTCGGCCTGACACGTCCCGCGCTGATCGCCTCGCCGTGTCATTCCGAACGCAGTGAGGAATCTCTCTTCTGAGTTTGAGATTTGGAGTTTGAGATTTGGAGTTTGAAAGGCGCAGCCGCTCCTTGACCATCCGCAGCCGGCTGACGATCGCGTTCGTGCTGATCGTGCTGCTGTCGGCGGCGGCCATCAGCGTGTTCTCGAGCCTGTCCTATCTCCAGACAGAGCGGCGGCAGGCAGTCGAGCATCTGGATGCGCTGGCCGCGATGGTAGAGAACCGGTTCGAGGAGTGGGTCAGCCACCTGCAGGCCACACTCGCCGTGGCGATGGCCAGGCCGATGGACGCCGTGTTCGCCCACGCGCTGACCTCGGAATCCCGAGAGGCGCACGCTCACCTCCAGGACGACTTCGAGCACATCGCCGGCAGTGGCCGGGTCTTCGCCGAAGTGTTCTTGATGGACAACCGGGGGAACGTGGTCGTCTCGACCGACACCGGTCGTAGAGGCGCGTTCGACGGCGGCAGTGCATACTTCCACGCCGGGCTTTCCGGCCCGTACGTCGGCACGCCGTTTTACGATGCGGAACGGAGACGCATGGTTGTGATCGCGGCGCGCCCGGTCATCGATCGCCAGGGGACGCTCCTGGGCGTCCTGGCCGGGCGCGCCAATCTCGCGTCCTTCGCCGACCCGGCGTTCAGCCAGGCAGGCCTGGGTGAGACTGGGGTGATGTACCTGGTCGACGCCGACCGCGCGCTGCTGACCGATTTTCGCTTCTCCGATGCCGGCGCAAATGAGGTGACCGGCGCATATCAGGCGCGAGTCACTTATGTTGTCGACACCGAGGGCGCGAACGCCGTGACGAACTCCCGCGGCCATGGCTTTGGCCTGTACGAGGGTGTTCGCGGCGCACCGGTCGTGGGCGTGTACCGCTGGCTGCCGTCACTCCAAGCCGCGCTGCTGATCGAGTTAGAGCAGGCCGAAGCCTTTCGGTCTGCCTACGATGTGCTGCTGGTCGACGCCGGCGTGGCCGCCGCCGTGCTGCTGGTGGCATTAGGCGTTGCGCTCTCCGTCGTGCGCAGCATCACCTCTCCGCTGGCCACACTCGCCGAGACCGCGGCGCGCATCGCGGGCGGCGACCTCGACGTCGAGGTGCGCGTCGAGCGGCAAGACGAGATCGGCGCGCTGGCGCGGGCGTTCAACCACATGACCGCCCGGCTGCGCAATGGAATCAATAGCCTGAAGCGGCACGCCGCCGACCGTGAGCAGGCCGCAGAGATGCTCCGCGAAGTGCACGACGAGCTGGAAATGCGAGTTCAGCAGCGAACGTCTGAACTGGTGCAGGCCAACGCGGCGCTGCGCGCAGAGATGGAAAAGGGCCGGCTTCAGGCGACGGCTCTCGAAGCGGCCGCCAACGGCATCGTCATTACCGATCGCATGGCCAACATCGAATGGTGCAACACCGCATTTCTGCAAATGACCGGTTACTCTTTCGAGGAGATCGCCGGTCGGAATCTGCGCATGCTGACATCGGGCCGGCATGATTCCACGCTCTACGCGCAACTGTGGGATACGGTTCTCGCCCGGCAGGCCTGGCATGGCCGGACGGTCAACCGCCGCCGGGACGGGAGTCTTTATACAGTGGAACAGACGATCGCTCCGGTATTCGACGAGAAAGGGGAGCTTTCCCATTTCATCGCGATCAAGCAAGACGTCACCGACCGCATTCGCGTGGAAGAAGAAATCAAGCGGCGCAACCGGGAGCTGGCCGTCATCAACGCGGCCAGTTTGGCCCTCACGCGAACGCTGGATCTGGACACCGTGCTCGACACGCTGCTCGAATACGTGGGACGGCTTGTCCCTTACACTTCTGCCAGAGTATTCTTGCTGGAAGCCAATTCGCGCTTGACGGTTCGGGCTGCGCGCGGCGGCGAGCCGCGCACGCATGCCGAGCGAGCGGGCTTGCTGGCTCTCGACGCGGCGTCGAACCGGATCGTTCAGGAACTGCTGACCGGCGGCAGAAGCCTCTCGATTCCGAACGTCGACGACGTCCCAGACTGGGACGATCGTGTCAGCGGGGGGAAGGCGCTCCACTGGCTGGGTGTGCCGCTGGCGACCGGCGACAAGGTCATCGGGCTGTGCAGCCTGTCCAGCCATGCGCCGGACGCCTTTTCGCGCGAGCACCTTCAATTCGCGGAAGCGCTCGTCGGCCAGGCGACGGTCGCCATTCAGAACGCCTGGCTGTTCGCGCAGGTGCGCGCCGGGCGCGAGCGCCTGCAGGCCCTGTCACGCCGGCTGGTCGAGGTCCAAGAGAGCGAGCGGCGCTACATCGCGCGCGAGCTACACGACGAGGCGGGGCAGGCGCTGACGGCGCTGCTCGTCAGCCTGCGCCTGCTCGAGCGCGAGGCGCATCATCCGGAAGCCGTCGTCGCCGGCGTGGCCGAGCTCAAGCGCACCGTCGACGAGGTGCTGGAGGACCTTCACCGTCTCGCCATCGATCTGCGCCCGGCCAGCCTGGATCATCTCGGATTGGCGCCTGCGCTGCGCCAGCACGCCGAGGCGATCAGCGACCGGCATGGATTGACCGTCCAGTTCGAAGCGATCGGCGTCGGCGATTGCCGCCTGCCGCCGGATATGGAAACGGCAGTCTACCGCATCGTGCAGGAAGCGCTGACCAACGCGGTGCGGCACGCCCGGGCGACGCGGGTCGACGTGCTGCTGGAGCAGCGCGGCGGCCGCCTGATCACAGTCGTCGAAGACAACGGAATCGGCTTCGATCCCGATGCGGCGCAGCGCGGCGGGCGACTGGGCCTGTTCGGCATGCGAGAGCGAGCCGAGATGTTCGGCGGCGCGCTCGTCGTCGAGAGCGAAGCCGGGCGCGGCACGACGGTGCTTTTGGAGATGTCTTGTGACGCCACGCATCCTCATCGCCCGACCGCGCCCACAGCGCCCTCAGTGTCTCAGCGATCTGGAGATGCTTTGTGACGGTTCGGATTCTCATCGCGGATGATCACGGCGTCCTGCGTGCGGGCTTGCGCGCGCTCCTGAACGCCGAGCCTGATCTGCAGGTCGTCGGCGAGGCAGCCGATTGCGACGAGGTCGTGCGCCTGTCCGGCGTGCTGCGCCCCGACGTCGTGCTGATGGACATCAGCATGCCCGGTCCCGGCGGCGGCATCGAGGCAACCCGGCGCATGGTGGAACTTCTGCCCGATACCTGCGTCCTGATCCTCACCGCTCACGAGGACAAAGGCCTGCTGCGCGAGGCGATCCGCGCCGGCGCGGCGGGATACATCCTGAAGCGCGCCGCCGAGTCCGAGCTGGTCAGCGCCATCCGCGCCGTCGCGCGCGGCGACTTGTACGTCCACTCCGCTTTGACCCGCGCCTTGTTGGCCGACGCCGTGCAGCCCTCGACGGGTGGAGCAGGCGGCGCGGAATCGCTCAGTCCGCGCGAGATCGAGGTGCTGCGCCTCGTCGCACGCGGGTATACCAACCGGCAGATTGCGGAGGCGCTGAATTTGAGCGTGCGGACGGTCGAGAGCCACCGCGCGAACCTGATGGACAAGCTGGGCCTGCACAGCCGCGTCGATCTGGTGCGCTACGCTTCGGAGCACAATCTGCTCGCATCCTGATAGTCCTGGAGGTTGGAAGTTTGAAGTTGGAGACCGTAGTTTCTACGGAGCCGATCGCCTATCCGTTCCGTAGTTTTCCTCAACCGCCAGCGCAAAACTGGCGGTTTTCTACGCTTCACGACCGCACGCCTGGGCGCGTATCATCGGAGCAATCCTGACACTTGCAGATCG
>DASSFZ010000465.1:0-13107 GCA_035693785.1 Anaerolineae bacterium
GGGGAAGACCTCGTCGATCGGCCGTGGCCGGCGCGCGTACCAGTTCGGATCGAGGCCGTTCTCCTCGAATGCCTGATTCCATGCCTCGGGCCTGTGATGCTCCCCCCACGCGTCGAACTTCGCGCCGAGCTGCCAGGCCCGGTAAATGACTGCGCCCACCCGCCGGTCGCCGCGCGAGAGATACGCTTCCAGCAGCGTTTCCTCCGGGTCAGTCCAGCTCACCTTCAGACCCGGTTTGCGCAGCTCGCGCCGCAGCAGCGCCTGCTTGGCGCGCGTATTGCCTTCGTCGTCGAGCGGCACCCACTGGAACGGCGTGTGTGGCTTGGGCACGAACGTGCTCGCGCCGATATTGACCTGCGCCGCCTTGCCGTGGAACCGGCGGCCCTCGGCCAGCACCCTCTTCGCCAGGTCGACGATCGCCTGCACGTCTTCCATCGTCTCGGCGGGATGCCCAATCATGAAATACAGCTTGATCGTGCGCCAGCCGCGCGAGAAGACCTCGCGCGCCGTCTCGATCACCTGCGGCGTCGGGATGTACTTATTGATCACGCGGCGCATGTGCTCGGTCGCCGCCTCGGGCGCGAACGTGAAGCCGCCGCGCTTGTTGTCGCCCAGCGCCTCGAGCAGCTCGGCCGACGCGGTTTCGATGCGCAGCGACGGCAGCGAGATCGACAGGTTCTTGTCGCCGAGCTTGTCGGCAATTGCCCCGACCAGCGTCTTGACGTGCGTGTAATCGCTCGACGACAGCGACAACAGCGCGATCTCCTCGAAGCCGGTCTGCTCCAGAATCTCTTCGGCAGCCCGAACGACCTCCTCGACCCTGCGCTCGCGCACCGGGCGGGTGACCATGCCGGCGTGGCAGAAGCGGCAGCCGCGCGTGCAGCCGCGCATGATCTCGATCGGCGCGCGGTTGTGCGTGATGTCGAGGAATGGCACGACGAGCTTCGTGACCGGCGGCGGGAGGACGGGCACGATGCGCTTGGCGACACGCGCCGGCGCTTCAGGGACAGCCGGCTTGACTTCGGCGATCGTCCCGTCGAGGTGATACGCCGCCTCGTAGAGCGAAGGCACGTACGCGCCGTCGATGCGCGCGATGCGCCGCAGCAGCCCTTCCCTGAGTTCCTTCAGTTCCCCTGTATCCCGCCCGAGCCAATTACCAATCTCCAATTTCCATTGTTTAATCGTCTCGGCGAGATCGATGATAATCTCTTCACCCTCGCCAATCGCAAACGCGTCGATGAAATCAGCCATCGGGTCGGGGTTGTAAGTCGCGTGCCCCCCGGCGACGACGATCGGATGCGTCGCGTCTCGCTCGGCGGCGAAGATCGGCACGCCCGCCAGATCGAGCAGGTTGACGACGTTCGAGTACAACTGCTCGTAAGGCAGGCTGACGCCGATCAGGTCGAAATCGGCCAGCGGGTGGCGCGTCTCGAGCGAGAAGAGCGGCATGGCCTCGCGCCGCATGATTGCTTCCATGTCCGTCCACGGGCAGTACGCGCGCTCGGCCAACAGGTCGGGCCGCCGGTTGAGGATATCGTACAGGATCGCCAGGCCGAGGTTAGACATCCCCAGCTCGTAGACGTCAGGAAACACCAGCGCCGCGCGGACCGAGGCGGCATTCCAGTCTTTCACGACCGAGTTATGCTCGCCGCCGGAGTATCGAGCGGGCTTCTCGACGCTCGGGAGAACTCGATTTAGGAGGTTCGATATTCGTTCGGGCGTCCAGTCCCTATATTCTGTCATTGCAATTTGTAATCCCGTCGTCTTCTAAATGCAGAGCCATTTTACCACATCAAAATGTGATTGACATTTGCTGGTACGGCTGGTAGAATGGCTGCCAGTGTTTGGCAGCAGGAACATTTCCAGCCGTATTCGAGTTTTCGCCGCCCTCTGCCTGTGCGGGGCGATCGTGCTGTCTGCTTGTGGAACCGACAGGGATCAGCCCACCGACGCGGTGCGCGGATGGTTCGAAGCCGTCGTCGCGCTCGACCTGGCGCGGGCGCAGGCGTTGACTTGCGCGGCGAACAATCGCGCCATCGACGACGCGCTGTCTGCATCCGGCGGCCTGAGCCGGGAGATCGACCTCAGCAATTTGCGGGTGCGAATCGGGGTCGATCTGTCCGGCCTTCAGTTTGAGGAAAAGAGCGCCGGCGACGACTCCGCGATCGTGCGCGTCTCCGGCGCTTTGAATGGACGGCCGGTCGACCAGGAGATTCGACTGGTCAAAGAAGACGACGCGTGGAAGGTTTGCGCGCAGGAGACGCCCGATCAATAGATGGCCGGACTTTGGCAGGCGCCACATCTGGAGTTGAGGCTTTAGCCGGTCTGGCCGCCAGATGTATCCGCCTAAAGGCTCGACTCCAGCGATTCATCATACGGCCCATTCGTCTAGCGGACTAGGACGCCGCCCTCTCAAGGCGGAGACCGCGGGTTCGAACCCCGCATGGGCCACCAGGTCTATCACAGATGACCGGCATTATCGAAATGCCGGTCATCTTCTTTTAGACCTGGCAGGTCTTGTCAGCCAGCGTGGGTTGGACGCTGAATCGTGGAGACCTGCCAGGTCTAAACGATCGCGATGGTATAATGGCATGAGCGTCACACGTAACCAGGACGCACCCTACAAAAAGGAGACATCCCATGAATCGACTATCCAAGGTGCTCGCCGTGCTGTTTCTGGCGAGCGTAGTGTTGTCGGCCTGCGGCGGCGGCGGCGCCGGCGATCCGGCGGCGACGGTCAAGAGCATGATCCAAGCTATCCAGGACAAGAAGTTCGACAGCCTCCCCGACTACGTGTGCGCCGAGAAGAAAGACGAGGTGACCCAGCAGCTCGATTTTCGGTCCAATCTGGGCAGTCTGGGGTTAGATGCTCAGAAGTTCGTCGATGCGATGACCTTCGATCTGTCGAGCATTCAATACGCCACGGCCAGCGAGACGGGCGACAAAGCCGTGGTCAAAATCACGGGCGACATGAAGATGACGATCGACCGCGACAAGATCAGAGACCTGATCGTCGAGCTGCTCCAAGCGCAGGGCATTGCGCAGGTCTCCGATGATATGGTCAACAGCACGCTCGACATCATGGCTGCGCAGTTGGAATCCGGAATCGACATGTCTGCGGATGTGGAGATGGTCAAAGAGGGAGGCGCCTGGAAGGTTTGCAGCGAGATCGGGCCGTCAGCCCAACCCTAGGTCCTGCCGGAAAACCCGGCAGAGGCGGCTCCCATGCCGCCGATTTGCCGGGCGTGGGAGCCCGGCCGGCTGGTTTCCCGACAAGAACTACCCTATCCACAGCACCTCCGATGACCGGCGCCCTGAAGGCGCCGGTTATCTTTTCTCCGAAACGCGATTTGACGCCACAGGCGCACCGTTTGTATAATAGGAGCACTTCCTACGTGCGTACCCACAACCCCATATTCCGTTCGAGAGGAGGTGACTGCCAGGACACATTCGGCTATAAGACCGCTGCGAAAGACGTATCCGAATACTATCTCTTGAGGAGGAGAGAAGATGCGTAAGCTATTTGCAGTCGTATCCACGTTAGTTGTCCTGGCGGTTCTGGCTGCTGCGTGCGGGCAGCCGGCTGCGACCGTCGAGGTGACGCGCGTCGTCGAAGTGACGAGAGTAGTCGAAGTGACGCCGGAAGGTGGCGTCCCGGTCGAGCAACCCACGCCCGCGCCTGAGCCGCCTGCGGAGACAGAAGGCCGCCTCCAGACTGTGCTGAATCGCGGCAATGTGGTGTGCGGCGTCAACGTCAACCTGCCCGGCTTCGGCGCGCCTGAAGGCGACACCTGGGTCGGCTTCGACGCGGACTTCTGCAAGGCGCTGGCCGCCGCGCTGTTTGACGATCCGGAGGCCGTCGAGTGGCGGCCGCTGAGCGCGGAGGAGCGCTTCACCGCGCTGCAGTCCGGCGAAGCCGACGTGCTGTTCCGCAACACGACCTGGACGCTCAGCCGCGACACATCGGTCGGCATGGACTTCGCCCCGACGACGTTCTACGACGGCCAGGGCTTCATGGTTCCGGCCGCGCTTGGGGCCTCGACAATCGATGACCTGGCGGGCGGCACAGTGTGTGTCCAGACCGGCACGACGACCGAGCTTAACCTGAACGACGCGTTCGCCGTGCGCAGCCTGGAGTTCACGCCGATCGTGTTCAGCGACATCGATCAGACCTACGCCGCCTACGCCGCCGGGCAGTGCGACGCCGTGACCAGCGACATCTCGCAGCTCGTCGGCCGCCGATCCGCCATGCCTGATCCGTCCGCCCACCTCATCCTGGACGAAGTGATTTCCAAGGAACCGCTGGGGCCGGTCGTGGCTCAAGGTGACAGCCAGTGGCTGGACGTCGTGAGCTGGGTCGTGTATGGCACGATGGAAGCCGAAGAGCTGGGCATCACCTCGGCCAACGTCGACTCGTTTCTGACCAGCACCGATCCGAAAGTCGTGCGCCTGCTGGGCCTCGATCCCGAAGCGAAGTTCGGCCAGGGTCTCGGTTTGACCGACGACTTTATAGTGCGCGTGCTGCGGCACGTGGGCAACTACGGCGAGATTTACGACCGTAACCTCGGCCCGAACACGCCGCTCAACATCCCGCGCGTGCAGAACGCGTTGTGGACCAACGGCGGCCTGATCTACGCGCCGCCCTTCCGCTAAACGGAATGGCTTAACACCTGAGTTCCTTCAGTTCCCTTCGCCGTTCTTGAGGGAACTGAAGGAACTTATTGCATCGATGCGATGACTTCCGCTTCTCGATCCATCATTCACACCCGTCCAGCGTTTTGGCGCGATGTGCGCGTGCTGCGCGCGGCGGCGCAGATCGCTTTCCTCATCCTGCTGATCGCCGCCGGCCGCGTCTTGCTCGAGAACCTGCAGGCCGGCCTGGATCGGCTGGGGGTGGAGCCCGGCTTCGACTTTCTACGGCAGACAGCCGGTTTGCCCATCGGCGAGGGCCTGCCGTACAAGCCGACAGACTCATACGGATATGCCTTCTGGGTCGGCATTGTCAACACGCTGCGCGTGATCGTCGTGGCCATCCCGCTGGCGACCGTGCTCGGCGTGCTGGCCGGCATTGCCCGCCTGTCGAGCAACTGGTTGGTCAGCCGCATCGCGGGCGTCTACGTCGAGACGATTCGAAACGTGCCGCTCCTATTGCAGTTATTCTCCTGGTCGGCCGTCATCGCTAGCCTGCCGCGCGTGCGAGAAGCAACCGAACTGCCCGGCCCGACGTATCTGACGAACCGCGGCATTTATTTTCCCGGCTCGACGCCGTCGCCCGCGTTCAACTTCTGGTTGCTCGCGATCGGACTTGGACTGATCCTCGCCGTTGCCGTCTTCCTCGTGCGCTCACGCTATCAGGAGCGCACCGGCCGGCCCGCATATCCCGTGTGGCTGGCGTCAGGCGTGTTCGGTCTGTTCATGCTGGGCGGTTGGTTCCTCGCGCCGGAACGCCCGCTCATCCCGGACATGCCTTCCTTGCAGGGGCTAAACTTCAAAGGCGGCTTTAGCGTCACCGCCCAGTTCGCCACGATAGTGATCGGGCTGGTGGTGTACACGGGCGCGTTCATCGCCGAAGTGGTGCGTGCGGGCATCCTGGCCGTGCCCAAGGGTCAGGCGGAAGCCGCGCTTGCCGTGGGCCTGAGAAGGAGTATGGTGCTGCGCCTGGTCGTCCTGCCGCAAGCCTTGCGCGTGATCATCCCACCGTTGACCAATCAGTACCTCAACCTCGCCAAGAATTCCAGCCTGGGCGTGGCGATCGGCTATCCGGAGCTGTTCAGCATCGGCGGGACGATCCTAAACCAGTCCGGCCAGGCGGTCGAAATGCTTTCGTTAATCATGATCACGTATCTAGCGATGAGCCTGATCACGTCACTGATCACGAATACCTATAACCGGCGCGTGCAATTTGTGGAGCGCTGACATGGCAGTTGAGGCGGCCATCACCGGCGAAGACATTCGCCCTCCCCGCACGCAGGTCGGCCCGATCGGCTGGCTGCGGGCCAACCTGTTTAGCTCGATCGGCAACTCGCTGTTGACTCTCATCGCCGGCGCGTTCATCATGTTTGCGATCGCCAGCTTGATCGATTGGGTCTTTAACCGGGCACAATGGGAAGTGATCGCGAATAACCTGCGCATCCTCATGCTCGGCATCTACCCGATCGACCAGACGTGGCGCGTGTGGGCGACGATCCTGATCGGGGCTTTCCTGGTCGGCATGGGCTGGGGCGTGTGGGGCGGCGTGCTGCGCAGCATCGCCGTGGGCGTGGCCGCCGCCGCGCTGCTGCTGAACGTCTTTCCCGTCGAGCCTGGCACGCGCGCGTACGCTTTCGCCGCGATGATCCTGGTCTTCGTCGGCTTTCTGCTGGCGCGTGGGCGCCCCAGGATGCGGCGTGCGGTGATTGTGATGGGGCTCCTGTTTCCGCTCGTCGCCGTGCTGCTTCTGCGCGGCCTCGACGAAAAGAACCCTGTGCTGCCTCTGGCCAAGTACGACGTGTGGGGCGGCCTGCTGTTGACGTTTACGCTGGCACTGCTCGGCATCGTCATCTCGTTCCCGCTGGGCGTGCTGCTCGCGCTGGGGCGGCGCAGCAGCCTGCCCGTGGTGCGAGGCCTCTGTATCGCCTACATCGAGCTGGTGCGCGGCGTGCCGCTGGTGACCATCCTGTTCATGGCGCAGGTCATGCTGCCGCTGTTCTTCGGCGGCGACACGACGCTGGAGCGCAGCACGCGCGCGCTGATCGGCGTCGTCCTGTTCAGCGCGGCCTACCACGCCGAGAACGTGCGCGGCGGCCTGCAGGCCATCCCGATCGGGCAAATCGAGGCGGCCCGGGCCTTGGGCATGAGCGGCCTCTTGACGACGGCGCTCATCGTCCTGCCGCAGGCGCTGCGTGTCGTCCTCCCGGCGACGGCCGGCCAGTTCATCAGCCTGTTCAAGGACACGTCGCTGGTCGCCATCGTCGGGCTGTTCGACCTGCTCGGCGCGGCGCGCGGCGTGCTGGCCAAGCCGGAATACCTGGGCCTGTCCAGCGAGGTGTACCTGTTCTGCGCGATCATCTACTGGTTCTTCACCTACACCATATCGTACTCCAGCAAGCGCATGGAGGCGGCGCTCGGAGTGGGCAAACGCTGATCGCTGATCGCCTATCGCTTATCGCAATTCGCCTATCGCACATCGTTTTCACGTATCACGTTTCACGTATCACGTTTCACGCATCACGTTTCACGCATCACGTTTCACGCATCGCGTTTTACTTATCACGCTCTCAAGGCCCATCTGCATGTTTGATCAGTCCGACGACATCATCATCTGCCGCGACGTGCACAAGTGGTACGGCAACTTCCAGGCGCTCAAGGGCATCGACCTGACCGTGAAGCGCGGCGAGGTCGTCGTCATCTTCGGCCCCTCCGGCTCCGGCAAGTCTACGTTCATTCGCACGCTCAACCGGCTGGAAGAGCACCAGCGCGGGCTGATCATCGTCGACGGCATTGAACTCACTCACGACATTCGCAACGTCGAAGCGGTGCGCAGCGAGATCGGCATGGTGTTCCAATCGTTCAACCTGTTCCCGCACCTGACCGTGATGCAGAACATCACGCTGGCTCCGCGCTGGGTGCGCCGCCGCAAAAAAGCCGAAGCTGAGGAAAAGGCCATGCAACTGCTCACGCGCGTCGGTATCCCCGAGCAGGCGCACAAGTATCCCGGCCAGTTGTCGGGCGGGCAGCAGCAGCGCGTAGCGATCGCCCGCGCGCTGGCGATGGACCCCAAGATCATGCTGTTCGACGAGCCGACCTCGGCGCTCGACCCGGAGATGATCAAGGAAGTGCTCGACGTGATGGTCGAGCTGGCCCACTCCGGCATGACCATTGTCGCGGTGACGCACGAGATGAGCTTCGCGCGCAGCGTGGCTCATCGCATGGTCTTCTTCGATGAGGGCGTGATCGTCGAGCAGGGCACACCCCATCAAATCTTCAACGACCCGCAGCACGATCGTACCAAGCTGTTCCTCTCGCAGATCCTGAAACACTAGCGTGATTAGTGAAGACTTCGGAAGTCTTCAGGAGTAGCCTCGCCTGCGAGACGAGCCTGCCAGGCCGACTCCCTCGCCTGCCGAGTTACGCCTTGAGACTTCCGAAGTCTATCCCCGCTGGGGAGACCCGGTCGTTTGCTTGCGCTAATCTGCCATAGTTTCGACGCATCCGGTATAATCAGACCTGCCAGGTCTTCGAGACCTGGCAGGTCTGACGATTTCTCGGGAGCGCTGCGTGCTAAATAAATCGATTCTGGCTGCCTGCCTCGCATTCCTGATCGCCGCTTGCGCGACGCCTGCACCCGAGACTGCCGCGCCGGCGCCCGCGTCGATCGAGTTGCAGCCGACGTCGACTCCCATTCCACCGACGCCGACGCCCAGCGCGACTCCGGAACCGTCGGCCACGCCCGTGCCAAGACGGGAGATCGTCCTCGAGCGTGGCAACGTGATCTGCGGCATCGACGTGGCCCGGCCTGACCTAGCCGGCTTCGACGTTGACTTCTGCCGCGCCGTCGCCGCCGCCCTGTTCGACGATGCCGAGGCGATCGACGTCCGCCCGCTCGATCTGGCGTCCGGCGCGGCCGCGCTGAGATCCAGCGCCATCGACGTCTTCATCGGCGGGCCGGCGCACACCGGCGTGCCGGAAGGCCCCTTCGGCTCCCAGGACTGGTTCTTTGACGCCGCAGGTGCGATCGCCCGTACTGATGTGGGCATCACGCGACTCGCCGATCTGAAGTTCGCAACCGTGTGCATGATTCAAGGCTCGATTGAGGAACGCCTCTTCAACGAGGCAGCCGGAGCCGCGCGCGTGCGGGTGCAGCCGTATTTGTTTAATCCAGGCGACGACGACGCGATGTACAGAACCTATGACGAAGGGCGCTGTGATGCCGTCGTCGACAATCGCGTGCGACTGGCGCAGCGGCTGCCCGCCCTCAGCGCGCCGCGCGAACACGCGTTGATCGACCTGACGCTCCCGATCGGCTGGCACAATCCACTGACGGACTTAAGCGACGCCCAATGGAGCGAGGCCATCGCGTCAATCGGTTACAGCCTGTTCCGCGCCGAGGAACTCGGCGTCAGTTCAGAGAACGTTGACACGGCGCTCAGTAGCGACGAGCCCGCCGTGCAGGAGCTGCTTCTTGGCTCCCGCCTGGGATTCAGCAGCGACTTCGTCGCGCGTGTCATCCGCCTCGTCGGCAACTACGGCGAGGTCTACGCGCGGCACTTCCCCGACCTTCCGCGCGGCCCGAACGCGCTGGCGACAGACGGTGGCCTGATCGGCGTGCCGTAACCTGCGATCCTGCCATGTCGTTCGACACGAAACTCGCAGAATATCCCCGCATCCTGATCGGCCAGTTTCCGACGCCGCTCGAGCCACTACCTCGACTCACCCAGGTGCTGGGCGGTCCTCATCTTTGGGTTAAGCGTGACGATACAGTCGGCCCGGCCATGGGCGGCAGCAAGACGCGCCAGCTCGAATTCCTCTTCGGCGAAGCGCAGGCAAAGCGCGCGCAAATCGTCGCGACGTTTGGCGGGCTACAATCCAATTTCGCCCGGCAGATGTGCGCGGTAGCGAGATCGCTCGGCGTGGAACCGCACTGCTTCTACTTTGCGCGGCGACCGACGAGACTCGAGGGCAACCTGCTGCTCGCTCAACTGCTGGGGGCGCATCTTCACTTCATCCCGTTCGGCGGGGGCAGCAGCGCGACGATGACTCCGGAACAGGCAGCGCGCCTGGTAAGGTGGATCGTCCGGCTGACGCCGGCCTGTTGGGGACGCCGCGTGTACTTCATGCCCGTCGGGGGGCACACGCCGCTTGGGTGCCTGGGATACGTCCTGGCAGCCATGGAAATCGAGAACCAACTGCGCGCACATGGGATCGAGCGTGCTACCATCGTCACCGCGTCGGGAACCGGAGCAACGCTGGCGGGCCTGCTCGCAGGTTTCCACCTGCTCCGGAGCAGGCATGCCCTGCTGGGCACGACGTCGGCAAGCTGTGGTGCGCGTTCGCGGCTTCCATCGCAGCGCTTGCGTCGGAGACCTGCACACTGCTGGGCGAACCCCATCACTTTCAGGCCAGGGACGTGCCCATCGTCGAGGGAGTTTACGTCGGAGAAGGGTACGCACAGCTCACGCAGGCGTCGCTCGCGGCAGGTCGGCTAGTCGCCGCACAGGAAGGCCTGCTGCTCGATCCCGTTTATACGTCGAAAGCCATGGCCGGACTGATCGATCTGGTCCGTCAAGGCCAGTGGGCGCGCGATCAACACGTCGTCTTCCTGCACACGGGTGGTGCTCCGGCATTGTGGGCGTACGGCGGCGAATCGCTTATCGCATATCGCTGATAGCATATCGCTTATCGCTGATGGCTTATCGCCAATCTCTAATCTCTTTTCTCAGGTGATCCATGCGCCATGGGTGATTAACGATACGCGATACGCTATAGGCGATAAGCTAAACGCTCGCTCAATCGCTTACCCAGGCCGATGATCGTCAACACGGTCGGGCGATCGAGCGCCTCGGGGAATGCGCTCGCGTCACACACGTAAAGGTTCTCGATCTCCGTCTGAAGATCCCGATCGAGCAGGTGGCCGATGCGTACGGTGGCACACGGATGCGTGCCACGCATGGGCGTGATGAAGATCGATTCCGGTTCCGCGCCGACCTTGATCAAGATGCGCCGTGCCATCTCGGTCGCGTGGTCTAGCTTGCGTTGGTCCGAGGGAGTGAAGGGTTTGCTAATGCGGCGCTCGGACTCCAGGCTGCCAGAGACGTCATCTTTAAGCTTGATCATGATCCCCAGCGTATTGCCCCAGCGCGGCCACGTGAGCGGGTAGCGGAAGCCCTTCAGTGCGGTGATCACCGGGTACATCAGCCACGGATCGACGAGCGTGCTGAGCATGTAGCCCATCTCGTCGTCGGCCCACGCGTAAGTCATCGGTGGCTCTTTTCCGTTGCCAGGAAACCGTGATGCGCCGTACATGATCAACGTCGTATCCATCGCGATGCCTTGCCCTGCCCGGTGCAGCCCGGTGCGCTGAAGGAGCAGTGGCGAACCGATGCCGCCGGCGGCCAGCACCACGGCGCGGCCCCGTATCTCGAACGGCCTGCCCTTCAGGCGCCCGCGCACGCCGACGGCCTTCTTATTCTCGACGAGGACATCGTCGACGCGCGCTTCGGTCAAGAATTCACACCCGGCGGCGACGGCTTCATCCACCCACTCCGCTGCGTTCCATTTGGCGCCGCAACGACAACCGAGCATGCACTTCGCGCCGCAGTCGAACCGGCGGGCACGCGATGGGTCCATGAATTTCGGCAGCGGCTCCCAGTCATATCCGAGAGCGTTGGCAGCCTCGGCGATCCGCGTTGAGGCAATACCGCGCAGTTCAGGCGGCAGCGGCGCAATGCGGAGTTCGGCGATAGCTTCATCTACACGCCGCTCGATGTCGATCCCATACTTATCTTTCAGCCAGGCAGGCGGGCGGGTCGCACATCCACAGTACATGCTCGTTGCGCCGCCGGCCATGAGCGGGCGAATAATGTTCAGGCCTTCACGGGTGAACAGCAGCGCGTGACGATCCGTGTAAGTCGTCGCGCCGAGGTACGTGCCGTAGAGCGCCCATTTTCGGTAGTCCTTGCCGCGCTCCAGAAGAATGACTTTCCGGCCCGCGCGTGACAACTCGCGGACTACCGTCGCGCCGCCAGGGCCTGAGCCGACCACGACTACATCCGCTTGCTTGCCGATGACCGTCGACCCGTTCGACATCGTACCTCGTTGCTAACGGTACTCAAAGATCACTTTGATAGACTTCGCGCCTCGCTTGTCCAGGCTCGCCGCGACGGCGCGCTTGTAGTCCTCGAACCGGAAGCGATGCGTGATCAGGCCATCACCCGTCAACTTGCCTTCGCGAATCCAGCGCAGGACCCAGTCGTAGGAATGTCGCCGCTCTCCCCGCCACTCGTCCATCCCGTGGCCCTTGGAGCCGATCAGATCGACTTCCTGATACCAGATCGAATTCAGGTCGAGTTTCACGCGCTCGAGGTCGATGCCGACGAGGACGGCGGCGCCGCCGGCCCGCGCCCAGCGCAGGCTGTCTTCGATCGTCGCTCCGCTCCCCACACAATCGTAAATCACGTCGAACCCGCCGAGCAGCATACCCTTGTTCATCCATGCCGTATAATGCTTCGCCCCGGTGGCGCGCGCGACAGCCGCGTATCCATCCGATCCCATGATGACTTCGTCTGCGCCCAGGCGGCGCGCCACCTCGGCCTGGTGCGCGTATTTCGCCAGCGCTGTCAGGTAGCAGTCCGGGCATGCGGCCCGCGCCGCCTGCAGGGTGAGCAGGCCGATGATGCCCACGCCCAGCACGAGAACCTTGTCGCCGGGATTCGGCGGCCGGCGCAGGACGGCGTGCACCCCCACCGCCATCGGCTCGACGAGTGTCGCCACATCGTCAGAGATATCGTCAGGGATGGGGTAGACCTCGGTCTCGTGCGCCGTATAGCCGTCGCCCCACCCGCCTCCAACGCCTCGCGGCCCGACGTTGGCCGCCACGTTCTCGCACAGATTCCGCTCGCCACGCGCGCAGAACCGGCAGGGTGGTTCGATCTCCTGGCTCAGACAGTTCGCGCCGTGGAAGCGCGTGTCCATAATCACTCTCTCTCCCGGCTTGACCCGCGCCGCGCCCGAACCCACCTCGACGACGGTACCGACCACCTCGTGTCCAAGGAAGAAACGATTGTATGCCGGCAGCGCAGCCGGCCCAACCGACGGATCGACCCTCACGAGAAGCAGCGACACGTCCGTGGCGCACACGCCGCATCGATGATTCTTCACCCTGATCCAACGCGGGCCGGGCAGCGGCGGATCGGGCAGGTGCGTGACCGTGGCCGGGCTGAGGGGCGACCAGCACACGCCGGGCCACACTCCTCTGAGCGCCTTGACGGCAGCCATTCTGGGCAGCTTACGATCGACGTAGATCGCGCGCATGAGCACTCCAAGCCAACCAAGAGCCTATCCGAAAATCACCGGAGTGCGGACTTCAGTCCGCTTCAGATGCGGCAGGCTGAAGCCTGCACCCCAGTTTTC
>DASSFZ010000466.1:0-2624 GCA_035693785.1 Anaerolineae bacterium
CGTGTCAGGAGCGTGCGGCGCGGCGCGGCCAGACCCGATACGGCAGCCGCCTGCGCCAGAAATGCCTGGCGCGATTTCGACTTCGCTTCTTGAGAAGGCTCCATGCGCAGCCTGGGCAGCGCGGCGGCCACGGTAAGCATCGGCCGCAGTCGCTCGGCATCCTCCGGGAAGCGAGACAGTGCCTGTTCGAGCGATTCGCCGCTCTCC
The DNA here is from genome assembly GCA_035693785.1 of Anaerolineae bacterium. GTDB lineage: Bacteria > Chloroflexota > Anaerolineae > Fen-1058 > Fen-1058 > DASSFZ01. Next base: position 208 of record DASSFZ010000466.1, read on the forward strand.
AGCGCGCCCAGGCATTCGATCAGTTTGGTTTCCAGTGCGCTGTCCATCTTACTCCACCATCTCCGGCGACAACTTCCGCGCCAGCGCGGCGACGGCGCGGGCCTGAAGCTGCTTCACGGCCCCCTCGGTCTTGCCCAGCGTGCGGGCCACTTCCTGTATCGGCATGTCGTACCCGAATCGCAGCGCCAGCACGTTCTGCTGCTCTTCGGTCAGCCCGGCCATGGCCCGCTTCAGACCCTCGCGCGTCAGCATGGCCTCGACGGCCTCGGCAGGACCGGCTTCCCGGCTCACGAGCGATTCGTCCAGCTCGACTTCCGGCGCGCGGTAGCGCTTGCGAAAGTAGTCGCTGACGACGCGGGCTGCCACGCCATACAGCCACCCGCGCAGCGTGTTCTGCGGAGCAGTCCGGTCGCGCAGCGCGCCCAGCAAGCGGGTGAATACCTCGCTGGTGAGGTCCTCGGCGACCGTGCGATCGCCGACGCGGAAAGCCACGTAGCGGAAGATCGGCGCGTAGTACATATCGTGAATTTGAGACAGCGCGTCCGCTTCGAGTTTTCGCGCGCGGGCCAGCAGAGCAAGCTCATCTTGCACGGTGAGGGTCCCCCAAGGTGCCGGCCGGTGAAACAGCGGCGCACATGCCGGCCCGTGCATTATACAACCCTTCTCTCAGATGCCTCAGGTGGAGAGCGAGCCAGGACAGTCATGCTATCCCGGCCCGCTACGCCACGCCCTCTTGAGCTTACGCGCGCTCACCCGTTTCAATCATCGCCATTGTCGTTGCCGTTCTCGTTGTCGCCGTCGCCGCCGTTGTCGTTGCCGTTGTCATTGCCGTTCTGGTTGTCGTTCTCGTTGGCGTTCTGATTGTCGTTACCGTTGTCGCCATTCTCGTTATCGTTCTGATTGTCGTCGTTACCGTTGTCGTTGTTGTTGCCGTTCTGATTGTCGTCGCCGTTGTCGTTGGCGTTGCCGTTGTCGTCGTTATCGTTCTCGGCGTCGCCGGAGCCGCTTTCGTCCAGCTTGATCTCGCGGGCGACGAGCGAGCCATCGGCTGCGACTTGCGTGTGCACCTTGACGAAGTCGCCCACGTCGATGCCGTCTTCGATCTCGGTCTGCGCCGTGACGTGAACGGTCATGCCGTCGATCGTCCAGCCGTCGGCGCCCATCGCTTCGACCGTGCCTGAGAATTCGACTTCGCCGCCCTCGCGGCGCTGCTCCTCTTCGCGCTCGATCTCACGCGCCCACAGCGAGCCATCGCTCTGCCGCCGCGCATGTGCCTTGACGAAGTCGCCCACCCCGACGCCACCCTCGATCTCAGTCGCCGCCGTGACGTGAAACGTCATCCCGCCGATCGTCCAGGCGCCGGCGCCCACCGTTTCGAGCGCGCCATGGAACTCGACTTCCACGCCTGGGATGGCCGGCTGGTCTTCACGGGCCAGCTCGATCTCGCGGGCGATCAGCGAGCTACCGGCGCCGACCAGCGCGTGCACCTTGACGAGATCGCCGGCCTCGATGCCGCCTTTGATCTCGGTGTGCGCCGTGATGGCGACACTCTGGCCGTCGACTGCCCAGGCGGCGGCGTCCATGGCCTCTACCGCGCCCGTGAACTCGAACTGCGCGCCTTGCCGGCCGAACATGTCGTCACCCGCCCGCTCGATCTCGCGCGCCGCGAGTGAACCGTCGGCCATCACGCGGGCGTGCACGCGCACGCGGTCATGCAACTCGGCGGCATCCTTGATCCGAGTCTGCTCGGTCAGTCTCACCGCCTGTCCGTCGATTGTCCAGGCATCGGCCCCGATCGACTCGATCGCACCGAAGAACTCGATCTCCGGCTCCATCTCAGACGAGACTTGCGCATTCTCGCCCGCCTCGGCTGCGCGAGGACCTTGAGCCTGCCCCGGAGCGGGTGCCAGTGGCGCGCCCGGTGATGAAGCCGAAGGCGCGCACGCCGCGCCGAGCATCGCCAGCACCGCCGCCAGCGCCACGGCCAAGGCCGCCGTCCAGCTACGAGAGTAATTGCTGCGTTTCATGAATGCTGTCTCCTTGCGATTCGGTGATTTTTAACTACCGCCTACAAAGTCGCAGGAGGAGCAGAAAAGTAACGGTTAAAGAAGAAACCCGGTTATGGCAGAAACCGGGTTTCTACGGCGAATTCCTCTTGGCCTTGCGAGTTTGAGTCGCGGCTTTAGCCGGAAACCGCCTGAAGGCTCGATTCCTGTGGCCGCACATGCGGTTAGAAACTGCTCAACGCGGCCCGCAAAAAACGATACGCGATAAGCGATAAGCGATAAGCCATCCGCGATCAGTCAACAACCTCGAAGATCACGGCGTACTCGTCGCGGTACACTTCCTTCAGACCGGGATCGTCTGCGGCACGTTCGAGGAAATCGCTGTGATCGAGGTCCGATATCACGACCTCG
>DASSFZ010000467.1:0-15714 GCA_035693785.1 Anaerolineae bacterium
GCGCGGCACGATGTCGGCCTTGAAAGGCGGCCAGGTGTCCAACTGGCTGGTGACGGCGGTGTGCTCGGCCGGGACGTAGTACGATTGGCTGATACGGAAGGCATCGTGCATGATCGCGCCAACGGACTCCCACGGGGTGCGCACCTTCTTCATCTCTTCCAGGCGGGCCACGGGCAAGCCGGCGGCGGCCACGCGCTCGAGCGCCGGCGGGTCGCCCTCCAGGACACTCAACAGGACGATGTTGAAACCGGCTGTTTGCTGGACGGCATGCACGACGTCCTCCAGCACCTCGAGCAGCGGCCTGTCACTGCGGAAGGCCTGCCCGATCTCGAAGAGGTTCGCCAACTGCTCGGCGCGCCGCCGGAGCAGATCGCCGCGCCGCAACTGCTCCTCGTAGCGCTGGGTGTTGCCGATGGCTATGGCCGCGTGCGCCGCGAGCGCCTTGAGGAAGGCCACGTGATCGCGCGTGAAATATCCGACGCTGGGGCTTTCCAGGTTGATGGCGCCGACGACCTCGAGCGCGTAGCGAATGGGCACGCACAGCTCCGATCGCGTCTGCTCTGAGACTTGAAGGTAATCAGGGTTCCTGCGCACATCGTCCACGACGATCGAGGCGCCCATCTCGATCACGGCGCCGATGATGCCCTGGCCCACGCGTTGAGCCAGCAGGCGCGCGCGCTCGATCTCCTCCGGCGTATAGCCCAGCATGGCAGCCAGAACCAGCTCGGCCTGCCCCCCCTGCGGCTCCCCCCGTTCTGACGGGGGGAGGGAGGAGGGGGGGACGAGGGCGACCGCCCCGCGCGCCGCGCCCGTGGAGCGCACCGCCTCGTTGAGCACCAGATCCAGGATGCGCTCCTGATCGAGGGTCGCGTTCAGCTCCTGGCTGATGTTGGACAGCGCCGTCAACTCCTCGACGCGCTGCTGCAAGCGCACATCGGTCTGCGCGTACAGGCGGGCGTTCTCGACGACGGCCGCGATGTGTGCCGCGTAGATCGACATGAGCCGGGCATCCTCTTCGCCGAAGGGCTGGCCGTCGTGCTTGTTGCTGACCTGGATGACGCCGATGCGCCGCGTGCCGATCTTCATCGCCGCGAACAAGGCCCGCTCGACCCCGAGTGCCCGCGCCAGCCTGTCCAGGCCGGCTTCCCTGGTCAGCGGGTCGTTCGGCACGTCGTTGCTGACCCAGGTGTCCTCCTCCGTCCACAGGCGGTGCAGCCCGCTGCCTTGCGTGACGGGAATGACGTAGTGCTCGAGGGCGTCGTCGGGCACGCCGTAGAAAGGCGGCTGGCTCACCAGCATCTCGCGCCGGGGATCGAACAGGAGCAGGCCCGCGACCTGAACGCGGATGCGCTCGGCGATGCTGCGCGTGATCTGCGAGTAGACCTGCTGCAAAGGAGTTAGAGTTGGAGTTAGAGTTGGAGTTGGAGTTAGAGTTAGAGTCTTATCGGTCGACGCATCGGTCAGCGCGGAGAGCGCCTGGGAGATCTCGACCAGGCCCTGCAGCTCGTCGAGGCGCTCCTGGCGCTCGATCGCCAGCCGGTTCGTCTCGATCACGCCGGCCAGGAGTGTGGCCAGGGTCATCAGGCGCTGCTCGTCGTCCAGGTCGAAGGGGGCGCCGGCGGCGCGCGCCATGTGCACCTCGCCGATGGGAGTGTCGCGGACGACGAGGGGCGCGCTCAGTGTGCGGCGGGCGCCGAAGCGCTCGACGAAGGGGCGGTATTCCCTGAGAATGCGCCGGTCGCGGGGTGCGTCGTCGGAGCGAAACACCCGTCCCGAGCGGAACACGCTGTGGAGGAATGCCGGCCTGCGCGTGTCGATCTTCATGTCCAGCACGCGCTCGACCGGCGCGCCGAACAGCGCCGTGGGATGCGCCTCGAGCCGCTGCGTCTCGGGACGGTAGAGCATGACCACGCCGAGCTGCGCGCCCATCAACTGCGCCGCTTCGGCCATGATCTGTTTCAGGATCTCGTTCGGCTCCAGCGCCGAGGCGGCGATGCTGGCAACGCGGAACAAGCCCGCGGCTTCCTCGGCGCGCTGCCGCGACTCGATAAAGAGGCGGGCGTTTTGAATGGCGACGGCCGCTTGCGCAGCGATCGTGCGCAGGGTGTCGAGGTGCGATTCGTTGAAGGCGTGGGCGGTATACGAGGCCAGCTCGATCGTGCCGACGAGCTGCTGCGCGGAGATCATCGGAGCGCCGACGACGGAGCGGATGGGGAATTGCTCGAGATCGACGGCGGGGCGCACTTCGCTGACGGCCAGGTCGGGCAAAAGCAGGGGCTTGCGATGGCCGGCCATCCAGCCGGTGATGCCCTGGCCGAGGTGGTACACGCCACCCGCCGTCCGGCTGTACTCGTCGTACTTCGGGTCGGCCCCGCGCCCGCGTGTGCGCAGGACTTCGGCCTGAGGATCCCACAGGGTGATCTCGGCCAGATCGTATGAGACCAGCTCGCGCACGGAGGACAGGATCGAGTTCAGGGTGGCGTCGAGGTCGAGCGACGACGAGATGGCGCGGATGATTTCGGCGATGATCGACATTTCCTTGGCGCGGCGGCGCTCGATCTCGTACAGGTAGGAGTTCTTGATGGCGGCAGCGGCCTGCGCGGCGAAGGTAGACAGCAGGCGCTGGTCCGACACGTCGAATGCCGGCGTGCCGGGACGCGTGCTGGCCTGGAGCACGCCGACGACGGCACTATCCGAGTGCACGGGGACGCCGATAAGGGCGGCGATCTCACCGTCGTTGGGCGCCTTGGCGACGAAGCGCTTGTCCGCCTGCGCATTGGCGAGGAAGATGGGCTTCTCGGCCAGGGCCACCCAGCCGACGACGCCCTCCCCCCATTCGTAGGCGACATCCCCCACAACAGCTTGGAGGTTAGAGTTGGAGTTAGAGTTAGAGTTGGAGAAGCGATCAGTACCATTCCCAGCGGGCCTCCCTCCGGCTCCCCCAGTCAGAACGGGGGGAGGGAAGAGGGGGGTGGCTTCCCACTCGCCGCGCAGCACCAGGCGTCGCTGCCGGCTGTCGAGGACGTAGATCGAGCAGCGATCGCCCTGCACGGCGCGGGCCGCCTCGTACGCCAGGCGGCTGAGCACGTCCTTGAGGTCGAGCGACGTAATGGCGCGTCCGGAGCGGATGAGTGTGGTCATCTCGCGCATGCGAGCGTGGGCGAATTCGGCCTCACGCTCGCGCTCGCGAGCCATGGCCGCCAGGCGCGCCTGCGACTGCTGAAGGGCAGCCGACATGTCGTTGATTTCCTGGGCCAGCGACTGTAGCTCGTCTCCCGTGTCGGTGTGGATGCGATACGCGAGGTTCCCCGCCGCAAAGGCCGCCGCGCCCTCCCGCAGCGACTCGATCGGAGCGACGATGCGCGCGCGGACGAAAACGCCGGCGAGTGAAATGGTGGCGACGGCGGCGATCAAAACGCCGATGCCGAGGATCGCCCGCAGCGGATCCGATGTCATCGCGCCGCTGTTGATGAGAACGATGGCGGCTATCAGCATGCCTGCCACAGCCATGCCGGTGACGAACAGCCGCCAAAGCTTGACTTGTATCGACCCGCGGAATCCAATACGCTTCGTCATAATCAGTTATCAGTTATCAGTAATCAGTTGTCAGTAATCAGTAATCAGGTGTCAGTTATCAGGTGTTCAGGTTTCAGGGGGTGAACCCGCGCCTAGCGAGGGCAGGCTTGCGCAATCCACGCGTCGCGCCTCCGCTGCCGCCTCGGTAATCTCGCGTATGTCGGTGAACTCCTGCGCGTCGGATCGGATCAGGCCGACGCACATTCGCATCAGCGGCGCCTGGCGATCCTTGCCGTCCGGATCTCTAATGACGACGTAGCCGCGATCTCGATCGATGAACGAATAGTGCGAAAGGATACCGTTGGCAAATCGCGCCTTCAGCGCGTCGGCCAGCGTCCGGGCGCGGTCCATTTTGGTGATGACCATGAACTTGTCGCCGCCGACATGGCCGATGTAGTCGTCGGGGGCGCCCCCTTCGTCCAACGTCTCGCCCAGCAGCAGCGCCGTGAAGCGCAGGACGTCGTCGCCGGCCAGGAAGCCGTAGGCGTTGTTGAAATCCTCCAGCCCCTCGATCCCAATGTACAGCAATCCCCAATCCTGCTTGCGCATCAGCAGGCGCAACTGCTCTTCGTTCAGGCGGCCGGACGGCAGGCCGGTCGTCGGGTTGGTCAGGTTCTCGCGCTCGGCGCGCCGCATCGCGCCCTGCACACGCAGGCGCAGTTCCTCGATGTCGAAGGGCTTTGTGATGTAATCGTCCGCGCCCAGCTCAAGCCCGGCGATCCGATCGCTGCGCTCATCTTTCTGGGTCAGGAAGATGATGGGAACGTGGCTGGTGCGCAGGTTGGTGCGCAACTGCGTGCAGACCTCGTAGCCGTCGATGTCCGGAAGCATGATGTCCAGCACGATCACGTTGGGCAATTGCTGTCGACAGCGCTCCAGCGCTTCGCCGCCGCGCCCGGCGACCACGACCTCGTAGCCTTGCGACGTGAAGTAGATGCGCAGCATGTTCGAAATGTCGGTATCGTCCTCAACGACCAGTATGCGACCTTTGCCCATGACGGCCTCCGTCAAGCTCGCGCCACCCGCCTCTCCCTCCCCCCGTCAGAACGGGGGGAGCCGGAGGGGGGGCGGGCCACGTGCGCGTTGCGCTTGATATGCTCGATCTGCTCGTCCGTCACTGCGCGCTCAAACGAACGAAATCCAGCCAGCCTGAAGCCGTGCCGGCGACCGATATCGTCGATCGCTTCCACCTGCGAGAGTGTGAGGTCCTTGCCCAGCGTATAGGACTCGTAGCGCCCCTCCATGGCCAGCGCCATCGTCTCGGCTATGCACGCGAACGCCATCCTCGGCGGGAGGCCAAAGTCGAAGTGGAAATCCACCTCGCCGGGCACTTCGACGATGCCGCCGTCGACGACCAGCACATCGCCGCGCTCCTCGACGACCCTGCGTGACACGTCGCGTGGGCGGGCCACATCGCACACGACGGCGCCCGGCTTCAAGTGATGCGGCGCGATGATCGCGTCGCCCGCCGACGATACGGTGAGGATCACATCCGCCTGCCGGATGGCGGCGACGTCCGCGGCGACCTGGACATCCGCGCCGGCCGCCTCGCAGCGAGCCTTGACGCGGAGCAGTCGATCGGCGCGCTTGCCGATCAAGATCAATTGCGGCGCTCGCCGGGCAAGCAGCTCCGCGCCGACCGCGCCAATGGCGCCCGTCGCGCCGACCACGGCAACCGTCGCGCGACCCAGGTCGATCTCCATGCGCCGCGCCGCCTCGCGCACGGCCGCGTCAGCCATCGCGACGGTGTACGAGTCGCCGGTCGTGACCGGCACATCCACCCGCCGGCTGATCGTGATTCCGGCGTCGCCCACGACCGATGTGTACGCGCCCAATCCCACGAGCCGCGCGCCCCTGCTCTGCGCCAGACGGGCAGTCTTCACGATCTTAGCGTAGACCGTCTCGGCGGGCAGCGTCATCATGCGCTGCGGCGTGAACGGGCAGGCCACGAGCCACCCTTCGATTTCACGGCCATGTGCAGCCGACCGCGCGCCGGTGACGTGCGAAATGTATACCGGCGGGAAGAAGCGCGAGAAGAAGTCGATGGCTGGCACGGGCAGAACTTTGCCGAGCGCCGGGAATTTGCGCTGCACGTCGCGCTTCGGATCGATCGGGTGGATGATGAAAGCGAAATTGTCCATCACGCCGTCGGCCGGTACTGCGCAGGGTACAGCCGATCGGCCCCCGGAATCTCATGGTGATCGCTCTGTCGATACGTGATGTTCTTGACGATCACGCGCTCGGCGCGATCCGCCGTCAGCATCACGTCGGACTCGATCTCGCGGCCGGGGTAAATGACGAACCCGGAGCCGATGCGGCAGTTGTGGCCCACGCAGCCGCCGATGACGGGCATGCCCGCCTCTTCGAGGCGCCCGCGATGCATGACCCGAATCGGCTTGGAGATCAGATTGAAGTCGGTGAACGTGTTGCCGGCTCCGATGAAGGTGTCGCGCCCGACCACGCACATCTGCAGGCAGGTGTTCTGCGCCACCATCGAGTTCTCCATGAGCGTCGTCAGGAACAGCGAAGCGCGCCACGGCAAGAAGCACCCGTCACCCACGACGCTCAACATCAACACACACCCATGCGATACGGTCACGTTATTGCCGATGTGACAGTTGTCGATGACGGCGCCCGGCTGGATGACGACATTGTCGCCCAGCGTGACCGGCCCCAGGATCACGGCCGACGGGTCGATGTGCACGTTGCGGCCCTTCTTGACCAGCGCGCGGGTGGTCAGCACCTGCCGCCGCTCGACCAGGCCGCGCCACAGGACGCGCAGCTTGAAGCTGAGCCGCTCGATCTGCTTCTCCATGCGCGCGCCCTCGGCGAACACGCCGAACGGCGAGTTGGCGACGTAGACGTGCGACCAATGCTCGATCGACAGAAAGGCGCGCTGCGGCACCTGGAAGGTCAAATCGCCCTGGTTCGGCGCGATGTACTTGGGAATATTGTAGTACCCGATTTCGCGCGCCTGCGTGTCGATCAGCAGCGGGCGGACGTTGCTCTCGCGCCCGTACGGGAAATACCAGAGATCGGCCAGGTACGCGTCGCCTTCGCGGTGAATGCCCGACTGCAGCTTGAGCGCGTGCGTCGTGATCGCCTTGTCGTTCAGGGCGAAGGCGACGCGGCACGCCTTGTGCTGCTCGCGCGCGCGGCGGATGAACTCGTCCATAAACGGCGCGTCGAAGAACAGGTTGTCGCGGTAGACGATCGTCTCGACGCGATCTTCGTCGCGATGGTTGGGCACTTCCTCGAGCGACCGGACGGTGGGGCGTTCCTCACGCGTGTAAGACGCCAGCGCATCGCGCTGCGCCAGCCACAACGGCTTATTCAGGATTCTCAAATCACGCGCCTTCTCGTTGAAGGGCGAGATGAGGCGAGTGTCTTCGATAATGTATTTGCGCATCCTAATTGCGGAGAAACTCCGAAATGATCCCGTGGAACGCTTCTGGTTCATCCAGCATCACAAAGTGCCGCGAGCGACCCAGAACGTGCACCCGCGCGTCGTGGACCGTCTCGGCCAAGACGCGCGCCTGATCCGGGTTGACGATGTTGTCGGACTTGCCGTAGACGCCCAGCGCCGGGATCGCCAGCCGGCGCAGCGGCTGGCGCAAGTCGGTCGAGTGCAGATCGCCGATGCTGCGAAAGAACGATTCGATGCTGGCCTTCTCGACGTCTCGCAGAATCATCTTGCGCACGCGCTCAGAATCACCCCGCGTGTTGATCAGAATCATGAGCCGCAGCAAAACCGGCGCGCGCCACATCGTGTGGGCGATCCAGTCGATGCCGGCCAGCTTCAGATAGAAATTCAGCGAATTCCCGTGGATAGGCGATCCGACGCACGCGACGCGAGTCACCCGTTCGGGCCGATCCAGCGCCAAACGTAGGGCCACCGTGCCGCCCATGGAGTGGCCCAGAACCGGCGCGCGAAAAATACCGAGCGTCTCCATGAACTGGTCGACCATGTCGACGTAGGATGCGATCTTGAACGGAGGCGTCTTCGATTTGGCCGATTCGCCGAATCCCCAGAAATCCAGGGCGTACACCTTGTAGCCGCCGCGATCGGCGAGCTGGATCATCTCTTCTTGCCAGACGCCCCACGAATTGATCCAGCCGTGCAGCAGGATCACCGGTCGCCCGCGGCCGTAGGCTTCATAATGAACGACTCCTTGCGAGGTGACGATCGAGCTCATGGCGAGAGAGTGCGCCCCGCCCCCCTCCGGCTCCCCCCGTTCTGACGGGGGGCGGGAGAGGGGGGGTCAAGCTAGACCCCTTCACTGTCCATCAGGTCCAAGATGGAATACAGCAGCTCGAGCAGGGCGCTCTTCACGCTCTCTCGATCCCGCGCCACGCACGGTAATACTTTGACATCGCTGTTGATCTTGAGCGCGATGCGCAGGTCTTCGGGAGACCAGGCGTCCTCGTGGTCCTGCTTGTTGGCCGCCACGACGTAGGGCGTCAGCGCATAACCCCGGAAGGTGTCGAGGATAGAGCGCGCTTCGCGGAATGTTTCCGGACGAGAGCTGTCGACGACGACGATGAAGCCCAGCATGCCTTCGGACAGGATCTCCCACATGAAGTCGAAGCGCTTCTGCCCGGGCGTGCCGAACAAGTACAGCACCAGATCCTCGTCGATCGTAATGCGGCCGAAATCCATCGCGACGGTGGTCTGATCTTTGATCCGCTCGGCGGGGCTGCTGATCTTGCGCTCGGTGGAGACCACGTCGATCTCGCTGATCGTGCGAATGAATTCCGTCTTGCCTGCTGCGAACGGCCCGGTGACGACCATCTTGACTGCCTGCATAAGTCCCCTACCCTCGCTCTCACATGCGGCCCTCACCCCCGGCCCCTCTCCCGCCGTCTGCGGTGGGAGAGGGGTGGAGAAGAACCGAGTTGTCTCCGTCGCTCGGCGTCTGCCTACTGCGCATCGGCGGCCGAGCCTATTTCCTCTCGAAGAACCTGATCAAGCGCTCGATGACGGGCCGTTTGACGGTCATGGTCACCTGCGCCGGCGGCGCGCCGGCCTGCGCCGCCGGCGCAGCCTCGCGCGGCGCGCGTCCGAGCGGCGTCATCACTTCGACCAGGCCGGCCTGCAGCATGCCGTACACAATCTTGCGAATCTGAAACTCGCTCATGTTGCTCGCCTGAGCGATCTGGCGAATCGAGTTCTTGGGATTGATGAACGACACGACGCGCCATTCGTCCACGGACAAATTGATGTTGCGCAAGCGCGCGTCGGGGCGATCCGTGAAACGCAAAGCCACGTCCAGGTTGGGCAGTTCTTCGCGAAGCCGCTCGATCTCCTTGATGCGGCGGCTTCCTTCCATGATCACGTTCTCCAGGTCCACTCTGACCTGAATCGTGCGATCCTCGGGCGGCAACTGGCTCGGCTCGAAGCGGAATGTGCCCTCCGTCCAGGAAAAGAGCCGGTAGACCACGTCGAGGACGTGGGCTTTCACACTGGCGACGATGTCGCTCTGCGTCAGGTGGCCGGACTGAATCAGGAGGGCGCCCAGCTCGCGATTGTTGCGCGCCTCAGGCTGCTCGTTGATCTTGTTGGCCTGCGCGGGCGTGAGCTTGCCGGAACGGACGAGCATCGAGGTGAGCCGGCCGTCCTGGCCGCCGTATGCGGCGTAAACCAGTTTGCCCTCTCTGAAGAAGACCTGGGCCGCCCCGTTCTTGCTCTCGACCACCAGCAGGCCCGTCTTGCGCGCCAGGTTGATCAGGTTGAGCAACTGGGTCGTGCTGAAGTCACGAAGATTGCCTTTCAATGCCATGCAAACCGCCTTCACTCATGCAATCAACTACAAGGCATCGCCGACCCTCCCGCGACGACGCCTGAACCCATCGCCGACACATCGGGCGCATTATACCTGCTCTAAAATGGCAAGTCAATTTGACCCTCCCGCCATTCTCAAGGCCAAAGTGGGCGGTATGCTATAATTTGCTTCTAACCACTGCCGCTCCGGAGGAAGCATGTGCGCCACCCGTCAGGCCGCCTGCCTGGCCGCTGCCGGCCTGTGCGGCCTGATGCTTGCACTGTCAGGTTGCCAGAGCCTGCCCGACACACCAGCCGCGTCGCAGACGCCGGGGTTCGCGTCCACGACCACACCGCTGCCGCAGATCCTGATCACGCCGACGCCCCAAAAGCCGACTCTGCCGCCCGCAAGCCCTACGCCGACGGCAGACACACGTCTCATATCGACGTTCGACCCCGACGTGAACCCCTTGACCGGCGAGAAGGTCAGCGATCCGGCCGTGCTGCAGCGCCGGCCGCTGGCCATCAAAGTCGCCAACTCGAACGAACCGGGCGTGAGACCCCAATCCGGCGTCAGTTTCGCCGACCTGGTGTTCGAGCACGTCGCCGAAGGAGGTATCACGCGCTGGACGGCGATCTTCCTGGGCAAGACGCCGCCGGCCGTCGGCTCGAATCGATCCTGCCGCATCATCGACGCCGACTTGCCAGCCATGTACAAGTCGCTCCTGGCCTGCTCCGGCTTCAGCGGCGGCACACGCGAATACTACATCAAGCCGACCGAGTTTCATGCGGCGCGGCGCGTGCTCTCCCCCGACTTCGGCGACAGCGCGCCGATGTTTTATCGAACCGGCTCGGCGGCCCCGCCGCACAACCTGTACGTCGACCCGGTGGCCGTTTGGGAAGAAGCCACACGCCGGGGCATCAACGAGCCACAGGAGCTGGCCGGAATGATTTTCTCGACCGCACCCCTCGGTCCAGGCTCGCCGGCGTCTCACGTCGTCATCCCCTACGGAGCCGAGCGCGCCGAGTGGCGCTACGATCCGGCGTCGACCGCTTGCAGCAGCCTGGGCGGTTGTTACCTGCGCTGGAGCGACGGCGCCGCGCATACCGACGCCTTGAACGGACAGCAGCTCAGCGCAGCGAACGTCGTCATCGTCTACGCCAACCACGTCGAAGACAAGCGCTACTTCGAGGACGTCGCCCTGGGCGGTCACTACTCGGTCCAGATCCAGATCTGGAACGACCCCAGCAACCCGAGCCTGCCCGGCGGTCGGGCGCAGATACTGCGAGACGGCCAGGTTTTTGAAGGTCGCTGGAGCCGGCCCGGCCGCTTCGACATGCTCACTTTCCTCGACGCGGAAGGCAACCCCATTCCACTGAAACCCGGTACGACCTGGTTCCAGATGGTGCGGCTGGACACGACCGTCCAGGTGGAGCCGTAGGTCTCCGTGCGGCCCCATTTCAAGGGTAGCACGGGCAGGTGTGCGCATGGGTTGCAAACCCGTTACAGGTTCGTAAATCAAAGTGGAATCCGCTCTAGCGGATGACCTCCAACCCACCCATGTAGGGGCGCAGCACGTCGGGCACGACGATGCTGCCATCCCTCTGCTGATAGTTCTCCATCACGGCGATCAGCGTGCGCGGCAGCGCCAGGCCCGACCCGTTCAGCGTGTGGACGAACTCCGGTTTGGCGCCCTTCGCCCGGCGGAACTTGATGTTCGCGCGGCGCGCCTGGAAGTCCTTGAAGTCGCTGACCGACGAGACCTCGAGCCACTCGCCGCAGCCCGGCGCCCACATCTCGACGTCGCATTTCCTGGCCGCCGCAAATGACAGATCGCCGGTGACCATTTGCACCACGCGATGCGGAATCTTGAGGAGCCGGCATATCTCCTCGGCGTCCTCAAGCAGCCTGTCGAACTCGTCGCTGCTGGTCTCGGGCGTGCATAACTTGACCATCTCGACTTTGTCGAACTGATGGCCGCGCTTGATGCCGCGCGTGTCTCGCCCGGCCGACATCGGCTCGCGGCGGAAGCAGGCCGTGTAGGCGACGTGGTCGATCGGCAGCCGCTCGCCGTCGAGAATTTCGTCGCGATACATATTCGTGACGGGCACCTCGGCGGTCGGGATCATCCACAGGTCGTCCGTCTCGTCGTGGAACTGGTTGTCGGCGAACTTGGGAAGCTGCCCGGTGCCGATCAGGCACTCCGTCTTGACCAGATACGGCGGATACACTTCCGTGTAGCCCTGCCCGACGTGCACGTCGATCATCCACGCAATCAGCGCCCGCTGCAGGCGCGCGCCCGCGCCCGCCAACAGATAGAAGCGCGAGCCGCTGATCTTCACGCCGCGCTCGAAGTCGATGATGCCCAGCCGCACGCCGAGATCCCAATGCGGCAGCGGGTCGAAGCCGAAGTCCTTCGCCTGCTTCGGCTCGCCCTCCACTTTCGACACGCGGTTTTCGCTCTCGTCCTTTCCCGGCGGGACGCTCGGGTCCGGCAGGTTCGGCACGGTCAGCATCAGGTCGTTCAGCTCCCGCTCGACCTCGCCGACCTGCTTGTCGAGCGCGGCGATCTGGTCGCCGACCTGGCGCATTCGCTCTTTCTGTGCCTCGCGCTCGGCGGCGTCTTTCATCTTGCCGATCTCCTTCGACACGCGATTCCGCTCGGCCTTCAACGTCTCCACTTCGGTCAGGAGCACGCGCCGCCGCACGTCGAGCGCCAGAATGCGATCGATCGGGGCGTCCGGTGCGCCCACAACGACCATCGCCGCTTTGACCTGGTCGGGGTGCTCGCGAATGTAGGTTAGGTCTAGCATGAGATCCTCCTCAACTACGTTGGCGTGTTGCGTGTTGCGTGACGCGTGACTACTCAGCCCGCGTCATTGCGAGCGTTTTTTGCGAAGCAATCTCCGTGCCCATCAGCGAGCATCGCTATTCGTGCAGGAGATTGCTTCGTCGCAAACGGCGCTACCCAGAAACCTGGCCCTGTGTCATTCTGAACGAAGTGAAGAATCTCTACCCCTGACAGCGAACGTTGCCAGCCGTGGCAGAGATGCTTCGCGAACAGATGCTCAGCATGACACGTGCCGTGCGTACGTTTCTGATTTCAGGCATATCGCCACCCGGCGATGTGGGATTCTCGGAATAACACTGGCCGGAACAGTTTCTCCAGTTACGCATCACGCCAGAGTGATGGACTTCTCGCAATGACGGCTGAGAAGTTACCGTGATGCGTTATTCGGCTAGGGCAGCAGGCGAGCTTCGCGCAGAATGCCCTCGATGGCTTCCCGAGTGGCCGTCGATACGGGGAGCAGCGGCTCGCGCGGCATGCCGCCGAAATATCCTAGCGCGTCCAGCGCCGCCTTGACTCCCGGCACGCCGTGCTGGCTCGTCACGGCGCGCGCGATGGGCAGCAGGCGCAGATGCATCTCGCCGGCCTCCGCCCAGCGGCCGGCGCGCGCCGCCTCGAACAGGGTCACCACCTCGGCGGGCGCGACATTGGCGACCGCCAGGATCGCCCCTCGCACGCCAAAGGTCATCGCCGGGAGCAGCGCGCCGTAGTTGCCCGTCAGCACCTCGAAGTTCATGTCCCGCGTGAGCCGAACCATCTCCGCCAACTGGTTGATGTCGCCCGCGCTGTCTTTGATGCCCACGATGTTGTCGTGGGCGGCCAGTTCCGGCACAACCGTCACCGGGATGTTGAACCCCGTGTTCGCCGGCACGTTGTAAATCAGGATGGGCACCGGCGACGCGTCGGCGACGGCGAAGAAGTGTCGCTTGAGCGCGTCGGCCGTCATCGCGTTCTTGAAGTAGAACGGCGTCACGACCAGCGCGGCATCCGCGCCCGCATCCGCCAGGCGCCGCGCTGCCTCGACGGTCGCCCACGTGCTGAGCTGGCCTGCGCCCGCGATCACCGTCATGGACGGCAAGGCTGCCCGGCGTGTGGCCTCGACCAGGCGCGCGGCCTCGTCGAGGCTGAGGTGCGGCGCTTCGCCGTTCGAGCCGCTCGTGACGTAGCCTGCCAGCCCGCTCGATCCGGACGAGGCGGCGTTCCACTTTTCGATATTGACGGCCAGGCGATCGAGCGCCAGCGCCCCGTCGTCGTCGAACGGCGTCGGTATCGGCGGATAAATGCCCTCAAACATGATGCCTCCAAACAAAAATCCCTCATCCTGGCTCAGGACGAGGGACGCTCGTGGTGCCACCTGGCTTCGTCGCCTCCTCGCGAAGGCGACCTCCTTGCCGCCTGCTAACGGGGGCGAACCGTTCGGCTCGGGAAGTGGATTTCAGTCGAGCGGGTTATCGCCTCGCAGCGCCCGGCGACTCTCTAGAAACCCGGCGGGACTTACTCGTCTCCGTCGACGTCGATGCTGCGATTATACGCGCGGACGAGCGTTGTGTCAACTGACAATACATCCAACACGAGGTTGACACTGGGGTATGGTCAACGCAAGGATAAACCTAGAAAAAACAATGTGAGGAAGATCGTATCCCACGTACCGTGAAAGACAACGGAAAACCACAAGTTCCGATGGCCGGCCAGATACAGTCCCCCTTCAATCAGGCCCAAAATGAAACCGCCTATGATGACGGCCAGGTTGAATAGGCCATGACCTAAACTGAACATGAGTGAACTCACGATCAGCCCGATTCCCCATCCAAGCTTGCCAGAACCGAAAAGGTCAACCAGACGATTCAAGACATACCCCCGATAGACTAGTACACTTCGGCTTAAATAGCCCGACGGTTAAGCGGTGAGGGCTTTGCCTTGATATGTCCACTTGAACGGCTTGGCCATGGTGCGATTGAAGTAATCGATGAAGGCCAACACCTTTGCCTTCAAATCCTCCACGGAGACGCAGGTGGCGCGTTTGAGCAATTTACGCGCCAAGATACTGAACCAGATTTCGACTTGATTCATCCACGACGCATGCTTGGGCGTGTAGTGAAACACGATGCGATGGGTGGCCTCACTCAGAAACGCGGCGCGGGTGGCCATCGACTGCAGGATGCCGCGGTGCCCCTTGACGCCCAAGTCGATGGCGAGGTCGGATTCATCGGCCACATACCGAACCAAAGACTCGGACTGATGGGTGTTGAGATTATCCACCACGAAATGCCATTGGCGAATCGTGGGGGCGGCGGCCACACTGCGCTGGATATGCGCCACGAAGTCGTCTTCGGTGCGGGTGGGGCCACACGAGACGGTCGCCACGCGCCCGGTCGCGACATCGAAGTTGACGATGAAGGACACGGTGCCGTGCCGCAGGTATTCGAATTCGCGGCGTTCCACCTTGCCCGGCGCCAGGGGCAATCCCGCGTGTTTTCGCTCCAAGGCTTGGACACCCGTCAGTTCGTCGGTGCTCATCACGGCTTCGCCGTTCTGGGCCAATTCTGGCGTCTGCTGGTACAGCGCATTGATGTCTTCAACCTTCTCGTCAAACTGCGCGTCCGGTTCCGGTGTCAACCAGTAACGGATCAGGTGGGGTTGGAGGCCCCCTTTTTGAGCAAGCGCGAGGCATGCCGAGCCGAAATGCTCTCCAGAATGCCGCGCTGGACGAGCTCCTCGGCAATCTCCCGTCCAGTCCACTGGCTGATCGGCCGACCGGATTTCTCGGGCTTCTCGCACGCCACCTCTTCAATCCGACAGATCTGGTCGGCACTGAGGCGGGGCGGCGCCCCAGGTCGTGGTAAGTCTTCCAGGCGCTCTTCCACACTCAAGTCCGTCAGGGCAATCGGCTGCAAGCTCAACCAGCGCCGTCGCCACAGCCGAGCCGCATCCAGCGAGATGTTCAGCGATTGGGCAATCTCCGCGTTGTTCTTCCCCTCCGCAGCCTGCAGCACGATCCGGGCGCGCAGGGCGATCTGTTGGCGGGTGACATGCCGATTGACCAGCCGCTCTAAGCCTTGGCGTTCAACCTCCGTCAACTCGATAGGGGTGGGTTTCAGACCGGGCATACCAGGCATCTCCTTAATCAAGATGCCCGATCCTATCACATTACTGGTTCTATTTAGGCCGCGATGTACTAGTATCTTATGCGCTGTAGGCGGTGTGTGCGTCTGGCTACTTAGACGACTGCAAAAAGCTCCCTACGGCGACTGTGAGCGAATTATAAAGTATCAACTTGTGATGTTAGGTGTCGCGCTCGCTTCTTTTTATTTTAACAGACCGTTTACCGACCTATCTGAATCATTCAACTTGATTTTTTCCGGAAGTTGAGTCCAGGCGAGCTCAGGCAGCGCGCAGTATGTCCACAGCCTGGGCACGCACCCGGCAGCGGAGTATGAGGTGACAGCAGCTCGATTTATCGGGCTTTGTTTGATCAGCCTGGAATCTCAACTCTGAGCCGAGCGGTGCTGCGAATAAGCCAACAATCAT
>DASSFZ010000468.1:0-8744 GCA_035693785.1 Anaerolineae bacterium
GCCCGCCGGATGGCGCGATTCCAGCGTGCGTCGCGCGGAAACTTCTCGCGCGTGGTGACGATCAGTCTAACGAGATCCGATGCATAGGGGCGGGCATCGGCAGGCTTCCGTGTGTGTGCCATGGGGCGACACTTGCCTTGACTGCCCTGATCTCTGCTGTTGGCGACCTGGGAGAGTCAGAACGGATACCCGCTTTTGCCACTGCCTTTACACCGTCTCGAATTGCATGAGACGTAACTTCTCTGGCGTCAGGCGGGTGCTCAAATCGAGAATCTCAATCCCAACTAACCGGCCATCATTGTCAAAATCCAGGATGATGCCGGGTTGGACTTCTTCGGACTCGACTATCTCCGCGTCATCCAACTCAAAGTACAGCGCGTCGTCTTCCCTGTCAATTCTGACTTTCATTTCTTCTGTCCCAAACGACGGTCAAAAAACAGAGTCACAATCCGGTGAGGGTGAACATGGGTGTTGACCACGACATGCAATACCCGCCCCTCCTTTTCGCGGATGGCTTTGGTGTAGTGCATATTGTCATCGTCGCCCCGCCGTTTCTTGTTGGGTGTGTTGATGACTCGCCAAACCCACTCTTCGGGGATTTTTCGTCTCAGGAGCATGTACTTCGCGTGCTTCGAGAACTCAATCTCCTGCATGGGTACGTTCCCAGTTCACATGAACCGGCTAGAGTGTACCACAACTTTTCACCCGCTCCTATTGTGGGCCTTCTGGAACCATCGCGTCCAATGACCTGCTCAGCCTGTCGTGCCATGCTTGGAGTTGACGTACCCTTACATCGCGATAGCACAGCCAGTCGCCAGACTGCGCCACTATCGCATCAACCGATCCGGCATCCGTCGGCGCGCAGAGCGTGTTCCGCGGCAAATGAGTCTCCGAGCCGTTGCGAAATTCGACAGGTCGGGAGAGATGTTGCTTAGGTGCCGCTCGTCTTCAAGGCGTCGAGCAGCGCGCTCAGGATGTGCGCGCGATACTCGATCGCCGTGGCGACGTTGCGCTGGTGCAGCTCGTAAGCGCCGCGTCGACCTCCGTCTGGCCCGGCTTGCCCGAAGGCCGCACCGGCACGACAGTCTCACTGTCGCCGTCCATGCGGATAATGCTGCGCGCGACAGCCCGGGCCTGATCGAACTGGGGGCTGCCCTCCGCGCCGATTTCGATGGCGCGCGTCTCGACCGTCAGCATGGCGGCGTCGTCGATGTACTGCGCGATCTTCTCGGCCGCGCTCTTCAGTGATTTCTCCAGTTCACTTGCCATGCGATGTCTCCTCGTATGAATGCGCCTTGATTTCAGCCAGCACCTGGCTGATGTACCGCCACGCCGTGGGTAGTGCCAGGATGGCGCCGCCAGGCACGCTCAGCAGCGTCACAAGCTTCGCCGCGCTTTGCGCGGAGACAATGAAAGTCCTGACGAAGGTGTTGCGCGATTCGATCGCGATGCTCAGCGCGCGCTGATGCAGTGCGCGCACCTGCGCCTCGACGGGACCGAGCCACAGGTGTTTCGCGTCGCCACTCCAGCCGATCGACGTTCGGCACACCAATCGACCCTCGATCCGGGTTTCGACCCACGCGTAGCTGCCGACGTTTCGAAGCAGCGCATCGACGAACTCCTGGAACTGCCGGGTTACGGTGTCCAGGCCGGCGACGATCTTCTCGCCCAGACCGAAGCTGACGGCCGGCGCGCCGGTCTGAATCTCGTTCAGCAGTGCGAGAGCTTCTGCTTCCGGAGCGCCCAGCGCGGCCGCGGGCGACGAGGCGTCGAACGACGGCGCGGCCGCCTGTGCGCTGACAAACGTTTGCAGCCGCTCGACAGCGGCGTCCAGCGCGCGCTGAGCGGCCTCGACCTGAGATTCTCCGGTTGCCAGCGCCGCCGAAGCGGCGCCGAGATCGCCCGGCAGGTCGACGCGCCAGACCGGCATATCCTCGACCGCCGATCCGGCTTCGAACGAGACCGCCTCCGCCAAAGGAGGTGCGGCAGACCAGAAGTCCAGCACGCCGGCGAGCGCGACAGACGCCTGAAACTCAAATGAGGGTGGTGATGCCTGATGATCGCTCACGTGCAATACCGTAGGGCAGGTTTCTTACCTGCCCTCAACAATGGCGGCTATGGAAAGCCGCTTTACATTGTGTTTAGAGCGCCTTTAACGCTCCCAGCAGCCCTGCAGCCGCCGACACGGCTGTCTTGAGCATTTCTACCCGGTTCACCTGCGCCTGCCTCGTCATGTCCATGTGAATCGCCCACAGCGCCTCGTCCACTTCTCCCTGCCGGGAGGGGATGCACACCAGCGCATCGCCGTCGATCGTGAAGCGCGACATGGCGCGCAGTTGAGCCGACCCACTGAACCGGCCCGCTTCATACTTCACGTCGTTCAAATCGTCTGCCGTGTACGTCAGCACTTCCAGGCTGGAGATGTCGTCGACCGCTTTCTGGAGGGTCTCGCCGAGCTTGTCGGCGAATTTCTGCAGCGAGTCGGTCAGGCCGGCTTTAGCTTTGCCGATCGTTTCTATCAAGCCGTAATCCACCGCCGCCACCGTCCCACTGCTTGTGGCGGCCAGGACCTCGGCTGGCGCCGGCTCACGGGGAGCCGCAGTGGATTGAATTGTTACATGGCCAATTTCCGGCCGTTCGGCGGCAGGCTTGTCTGCGACAGGCAGTCGTACCGCCGGATCGCCGAGTACGACGTAGCTGCGCGCGTCATTGTTCGCCGTCCACATGCCGGCCAGCTTCAGATCGTCCGGTGTCGCGCCGAACTCGATCTCTTCAAGCTCGACGCTCAAGTCGGAAGATAATTCGGCGTATCGCTCGTTGAAGTATTCGATCGCGGAGCCGAGAGGGTGGCCCTCCATCAGACGTTTCAAAGTGCTCTTGAAGACTTCCGTCTGGCGGCCTGCGCGCTCCCACATGAATGAATAGCCCCAGGCGCGATCGACGTGGCCGACAACGGCCAGCGCGCCGCCCCTGGAGTGGCCGAGCAGCCGCTGTGGCAGGCGCGCCATAAACGAGTGCGGCGCAATTTCCCGGCGTTTGCCGTCCTTGCGAATGAACTCGTCGAAGCGGGGCGTGCCGCCGCCGTAGCAGGCGAACAGGAACGCGATCAGACCTACCAGGCGCGCATCCTCGCCAACGTCGCCGGCGGAGAAGTAGTGATCTTCAGGGATCGGCTTGCGCCAGGCATTCGGCCCGGGCCAGTCCCGGCACAGCAAAGCGCCTTGGTGAGGCAACTGGCGCTCGTCGCCGCTGGGGAAGCCCATCCCGTGGCTCGCCGAGAACAGCAGGGCAGGTGTTTCCGCCCCACCGAGCAGGGCGCTCAGGTTTGCCTTGGTCGCTTCGTCTTTCAGCAGTGTGCGGAACGTCCAGTTCTTCTGATCCTGCGCTAACTCATCGGCAAGCGGCTTGACCAGTTCGACTGCGCTGAGGTTCGTCGCTTTGTCGTCGGGATTCTGCACGCCGAAGAACGCCGCCTGTCTCGGCAGCGCGATCTTGCCCTTTTCGGCGTCGACGACGCTGCGCGCATACTGTGCGTATTCTTCCAGCGAGTCGAAGTGAATGCGGCCGACGGCATACTGCACGT
This sequence comes from Anaerolineae bacterium, assembly GCA_035693785.1. Classification (GTDB taxonomy): domain Bacteria; phylum Chloroflexota; class Anaerolineae; order Fen-1058; family Fen-1058; genus DASSFZ01. The sequence continues at coordinate 3,584 of DASSFZ010000468.1, forward strand.
CGAGCTGGTACTGAAAGCGATAGGGGACGGTCTGCGGATCGCCGGCGATCAAAAGGTAATAAGGCACCTTGTCCGGATCGGCCGGGCCAGGCCCTGCGCCGTGACGAGCCAGAAACGCGGTTTTCGACTCGTTCGGCCTGTATGCGTTAACGCCGGCATACTCCCGGTAGTGTCCTCCGGCTTGAGCCTGGCGGTGCGACAGCAATTCGCTGAGCGCCTCGCGGATGGCCGGATCGGCGCCATGCGCGAAGATGACGCCCCAACCGGTCTGCGACAAATCCTTGGGATCGACACCCTCCTTCACGCCATAGTGTGACTCCTGGCGTTGGCGCGCTTTCAGTTCGTCAATCTGCTCGACGTCAAGGCCCTTTCCGCGAGCCAGAGCCGACAAGTCCTTTGCCGTCAGCGGAGGCAGCAGATACTCGCCGCTGGCGCCGTCGATGCCATTGAAGTAAAGCTCATCGCTCATTTCGTCTCCTCTCTGAAGTGCACGCGCCTTCAGCCGCCGGATTGATCACGCGAAGCGGAGCGCGAGCAGGGCCTGACGGTCGAGCTTGAACTGGCCCCCTGTGAAGCGACTCCCGTCCTCCAGCTCTCCCTCGACCGGATGCGACTGTGCGCGCTCGTCGTAAGGGAAAATGCGCAGCAGGAGGTCAGTATAGGCCTCGGTCATGACGATGTGCTCCTATCCGCATAACCTTGCGAAGGTTGTGAAACCTTCGCAAGGGTGACGGATCTCGATTGAGATGTGGAGGGTGGGACAGTTAGAGCCTATCCGAAAACCACCGGAGTGCGGACTTCAGTCCGCTTCAGATGCGGCAGGCTGAAGCCTGCACTCCAGTTTTCGGATAGGTTCATAGGGTTGATAAGAGCGAGGGGCGCATCGGCTGCGCCACCCGGCAGTTATCATACGGCATGTCAATCGAGATTGCAAGTTCCGGCCGGAGGCATTCGTATTCGGACTGAACCAGCTCCCTGCGAGGACGTGAGCCTCAGTACCCCCGAATCATCATGGGTGTAACAAATATTGCTTGCTTTAGAAATATGTGTTACAATCCATCGTGCCATGCACTGGATCGTCCTATCCTACTCGATGCCTTCCGGCGGCCGATCGGGGCCGCGCGTCACGCAGTGGCGGCGCCTGCGGCGACTGGGCGTGGTCACGCTCGCCGGCGGCTCGCACGTGCTGCCCGCACGCGACGAGTGCCTCGAAGCCTTTCAGTGGCTGGCGCAGGAAATCCGGCACGCGAAAGGTGAGGCGGTGGTCATGCGCGTGCAGAGCGTCGAGGGCCTGACCGATCGGCAGATCGTCGATCTGTTCCATGCGGCACGTGGAGAGGAGTATGCCGCGATCGAGGCGGATGCGACGGCCTTGGAGAAGACCGCGCGTTCAAAGGCCGGCTCAAGAGACCCGGCTTCTCTGCTCGACGAGCTAAGCAAACTGCGCCGCCGCTATGCGGAGGTGGCTCGCGTCGACTACTTTGCCTGCCCCGAGGGAAACCGGGTCGCCGCCCACCTGGCGCGCCTGGAGCATTTGCTGTCACCCGGTACAGCGCCGCTTGAAAAGGTCGCGCCGGTGAGGATCGCCGATTACCGCAAGCGGCGCTGGGTTACTCGTCCTCGCCCGCACGTGGATCGACTGGCATGTGCCTGGCTGATCCGCAGATTCGTCGATCCTAAGGCGGTAATTCGCTACGCCGCGCGCCCGGAGCCTGGCGAGATCGCATTCGACATGGACGAGGGCGAGTTCGGGCATCAGGGCAATCTATGCTCGTTCGAGAAGATGCTGCTCGCATTCGGGTTGGACGATCCCGCGCTGCAGATGCTTGCGGAGATCGTCCACGAGATCGATTTGCGCGATGGGCGTTACGCACGACCGGAGGCGGCCGGCGTCGAGGCGATTCTGGCCGGCTGGCTGACGGCCGGCCTGTCCGACGCCGACCTCGAAACGAACGGCATTGCACTATTCGAAGGGTTATGTGCTGCATTTTCGAGTCATACGCTTGCTATGGGAAGCACGAGGAAGAAACCGAAATCCAAACGCTCAGGAGGCAAATCATGAAGTGGGTCACCCGTTCGCACGTTCACGTCGATCGCGTCGCCTGCCCGTGGCTGATCAGGCGCTTCGTGGATAACGAGGCCGAATTCCTGTTCGTCCCGAACAGCCAGGTGGACACAGTCGCCGCCGAAAGAGGCGCGATTCCCTTCGACGCGCCAGGCGTCGAGCTGGGGCATCACGAGGGGCGCTGCTCCTTCGAATCGATCGTGCTCAAATACGATCTTCGGGACCCGGCGTTGAAACGGCTGGCGAAGATCGTGCATGCCGCCGACATCGCCGAAGACATCGATACCGATCCCATCGCGCGCGGGCTGGAAGCGATCGCGTCCGGGTTCAGCCTGCGCTATCCCGACGACGAGGAAAACCTGGCGCGCCAGTTTGAAGTGTACGATGCGCTGTATGCGTGGTGCCGCCTGCAGACGAGCAGGAGCGCTTGAGTGGCTCCACAGCGATTCTCACGCGATCAAACGGTTTCCATCAGGACTGTGCCCACCATGCGGCCTGCGCCGGGTATCACGGGGCTTGTCTTGAAGTTGGCTTGGCCGGCGGTGATTGAGCAAGTCTTGATCGTCGGTGTGGACCTGACCGACCTGTTCATCGTCGGCCACCTGGGCGCATCTGCACTGTCCGCCGTCGGATTGACGGCGCAAGTCGTGCTGCTGGCGATGGCTTTCTTCAGCGCGATCGGAACCGGCTGCATGGCGCTCATCGCACGGCACATCGGCGCGGGCGAGCGCGCCGATGCAGGCCGGATCTTGCAACAATCGATTCTCGTCGCCGCCGGGCTGAGCACAGCCGCCGGATCGGTCGCGTGGATGTTCGCGCCGGATATTTTGCGCAGCCTGGGCGCGGAGCCGGACGTCGTTGAACTGGGAGAATCGTTCATGCGCCTTATTGCGCTGTCGCTGCCGCTGATGGCGGTCACGTTCGTCGGCAACGCGGCCCTGCGCGCTGCTGGCGACACGCGCACACCCATGCTATTGACCGGCCTGCATCTGGCGATCAATGCCGTGCTCGGTCTTTTTCTGGTCTACGGGCCTCCGCGCCTGAATGTGAATGGGCTGGGTCTTGCGACGAGCACGGCGCGAGGCGCGCTGGGTCTAACGGTGTTAGGGTTGCTGTGGCGCGGCCATCTGGGTGTGCGACTGACGCGAGACCATTGGAAGCTCGACCTGGCTCGCATCGGGCGTGTTCTCCGCGTGGGCCTGCCGGCCGGTGTCGAGCAGGTGCTGATGCAATTCGCGCTGGTCAACGTGACGGCGGTAATCGTCGGGCTTGGGACGGTTCTGTATGCTGCGCACAACGTCAGTTTGCGCATCATGTCACTGTCGTATTTGCCGGGTTGGGGTTTTGCGGTGGCAGCCAGTACGTTGGTCGGGCAGAATCTCGGCGCGAGCGATCCGGGCCGCGCGCGGGCAAGCGTGCATGCTGCGCTCCGACTGGCATTCGGCGTGATGGTGATCCTGGGTGTGGCGCTATACGCTTTGGCTGCGCCGATCGCGCGTATCTTCACCGACGATCCGGGCGTAATCGCCGCGAGCACTTCCGCCATTCGTGTCGCAGCATTCTCGCAGCCCATCATGGCGGTGTCGTTCGTGTTCGTGCATTCGCTGCGTGGCGCGGGCGACACACGCATGGTGCTCGCGATCACCGCAACCTCGATTTGGACGGTGCGGCTTGGCGTGGCCTATCTCGGGGCGCATGTGCTGGGCTTGGGGTTGGCCGGCGCCTGGCTAGGCATTCTGGCCGACTTCGCCGCGCGCGCGTTCTGCGGCTGGCTTCGCTTTCGCAGCGGGAGATGGCAGACGATTCGCGTCTGATTCTCGAAGAATGCCCACTCCCCTGGAATGAAAGCATGTCATCGAGTCTCTCCCTCTCCCGGGCTTTGGGTATCCTGACATCCGATAGCCGTCTTTTGTTGAGCACGCGGATCGTTCGTCTGTTCGCGTATGGGTTCTTGTCCGTCGTCCTGGTGCTGTATCTTGCCCAGATCGGATTGAGTGAGACGCAGACAGGGTTGCTGCTGACGTTGGCGCTGATCGGCGACACGGCGATCTCGCTGTGGATCACGACGAACGCCGATCGGATTGGCCGGCGGCGCATGCTGATCGCTGGCGCGGGCTTGATGCTGTGTGCGGGTGTGTTGTTCGCGCTGACGAGCGACTTCGTGCTGCTGCTGGTGGCCGCGACGATCGGCGTGATCAGCCCCAGCGGCAACGAGATCGGCCCGTTCTTGCCGATCGAGCAGGCAGCGCTCGCGCAGACGGTGCCGGCCGCGCGGCGCACAGCGGTCTTTGCCTGGTATAACCTGGCCGGCTCGATGGCGACGGCAGTGGGCGCACTGTTCGGCGGTGTGCTGGCGCAGGCTCTGCAAGAGGCGGGCGCGACCCCTTTGAATAGTTACCGCGCCGTCCTGATCGGTTACGCCGCGATCGGGCTGCTGCTCGCACTACTATTCATGCGCCTGACGGATGAGGTCGAGGCGAACGTTTCGCCGACGCCTCATCCATCGACCCGCCGCCTGGGCCTGCACCGCTCGCGCCGCGTCGTCCTAAAACTCTCGGGCCTGTTCGCATTGGACGCGTTCGCGGGCGGGCTTGTCATCACCAGCATCGTCGCCTACTGGTTCACCGTCCGCTTCGGCGTGGAAGAGGCGACCCTGGGCGCGATCTTCTTCGGCGCAAACATCCTCGCCGGGGTTTCGGCGCTGCTGGCGGCCCGTATCGCGGCACGAATCGGGTTGATTAACACCATGGTGGTTACCCATCTGCCATCAAACGTGTTATTGTGTCTCGTGCCGTTAATGCCCAACCTGCCGCTGGCAATCGGTGTGCTGTTGTTGCGGTTTAGCATCTCGCAAATGGACGTTCCAACTCGCCAATCCTATACGATGGCTGTGGTTGCCCCCGACGAACGCTCCGCCGCTTCAGGTGTAACGTCGATTGCCCGCTCTGTTGGCGCGTCTCTATCTCCTACGATGAGCGGCCTCTTTCTCGCCAGCCCGGTACTCCTGAGCGCGCCGTTCTTGGTCGCGGGTGGCCTGAAAATCGTTTACGACTTGCTCTTGTATCACAGTTTCAGAGCACTTAAACCACCCGAAGA
>DASSFZ010000469.1:0-4307 GCA_035693785.1 Anaerolineae bacterium
GGCGAGAGACGCGCGATGATGACGGATATGACAATGGGAAGGCCAGCCTGGGCGGCGAAGTTGGGTCTGAATCAGAATCCATCATGAGGGGTGCTTCTGCGTCACTGCCCGTGCGCCAGTCGTTCGATCAGGCGCGCGGGCAGGCCCTGCTCTCGCATGCGACGCTGCGTTTCCTTAACGGGATACCGGACACGCCGGAATTCCCACCGCTTCTCGTCCAGGTCGAGCATCGCGTACGACGCCTCGGCGTTACCGTCGCGCGGTTGGCCGACGCTGCCCGGATTGATGATCCAGCGCCCGCTGTTGAGGTGGACCGACCGGTTCAACTGCGGCGCGCGCACCTGGCAGCGCCGCCGCTCGCCTGCGCCTTCCGGCATGAAATACATCGCAGGAATGTGCGTATGGCCGACGAGACACATGACGGTGTCAAAGGCGCCGAAATTGAGCGTCGCGGTGACCGGATCCAGGATGTATTCCCAGACGGGCTGGCGCGGGCTCCCGTGCGCCAGGGTATAACCCGATTCGACGCGCGACGGCGGCAAATCGTGCAGGTACGCCCGCGAGCCGGGGTCGAGCTGCTTCTGTGTCCACTCCGCCGATCGGCGCGCGTCCGTGTTGAAGCCGCGCAGGTCGAGCTTGCCGAGCGCGGCCCAATCGTGGTTGCCGCTCAAGCTGATGTGCGGAAATTCGCGCAGGCGCGCGACGCACTCGTTGGGATCGGGACCGTAGCCGATCACATCCCCCAGGCACCAGATGAAGTCGAAATCCCCCGCATCTTCGAGGACGGCTTCGAACGCGGCGAGGTTGGCGTGAATATCCGACAGGACGAGGTAACGCATGCGTGAGACGTTCCAGACAATCGACGCTAGTGAGTGTATCACGTTTTGCACGATTTGCATAGCCGCAACAGATCACAATCCATGCTCGCGGCGGACGATCCATCCGCCCCTCCCAGCGCCGTCCCCGGCGCGAGCGATGCGCCGCCGAGACGGCGGCCCGAGCGTCGTGTGTAATCGCCAAAGAGGGTAACTCCTCCAATGACCAATTACCAATTACCACCTACTAAGTCGCAATGACGCCTGAGTAGTAACCAGAAATGCACGCCTTGCGCGTCTCAAGTGCGGTTGTATAATCGCCTGCGACGCGCGCATCCCGGAGTGGAATGTCACCGATATTAGCGCCAGACGTTTTCGAGTTCGTGAGTGGAAGCCCGGCGCAGACGATGCGCATCGGCGAGCGATTGGGCAGCCTGCTCCAGCCGGGCCACGTCGTCTGTCTGGCCGGCGCGTTAGGCACAGGTAAGACGTGCATGGCGCAAGGGATCGGCGCGGGATGGGGCGCGGCCGGCGAGATGACCAGCCCGACCTTCACGCTGGTTCACGAGCTGCGACGCGTGTCGGATGGCGCGACCTTGTATCACATCGACTTGTACCGTATCGAATCCGAGGATGAGGCGCGCCTGCTGGGACTGAGCGACCTGTTCGAGAGAGACGCCGTGTGCCTGGTCGAGTGGCCCGAACGGGCAGGCGACGTCCTGCCCGACGCGTGTCTGCGCGTCGAGCTAATCACGCTCGACGAAACCCGGCGCCGCCTGACCTTCAGCGCCGAAGGCGAGCGGCACTTGCATTTGCTGAGCGAGTTGAAGCGCGCGGCGTTTGGCGTCGGCGAATGAGCGACGAGTGAAAAGCGATACGCAATATGCGATATGCGATGAGCGATACGCGATACGCGATATGCGATACGCGATATGCGATAAGCGATACGCGATATGCTGCTGGCGATTGATACGGCGACGCAGCGGGCCAGCCTGGCGCTTCACGACGGCGGGTGCGTGCGGGCCGAGATGACGTGGGAGATGGCGGGCCACCATACAGTGGAGTTGATGCCGCGTATCCTTTGGATGCTGGAACAGCTCGGCGCGAAAGCGTGCGATCTCACCGCAGTGGCCGTGGCGATCGGGCCTGGCTCGTTTACCGGCTTGCGCATCGGACTGGCGATGGCCAAGGGCCTGTCGCTGGCAAACTCCATTCCTGTCGTGGGTATTCCCACGCTGGACGTCGTGGCGGTTGCGCAGCCGGTGCGCAAGGAGCCGCTCGTCGCCGTGCTGCACGCGGGCCGTGGCAAGCTGGCCGCCATGCGTTACCGGCGCACGCGAGGCGAGTGGCGCGCACAGGGGGACGTGGCCGTGACGACGACCGGCCGCATCGGCGACGATTGGGATAGGCCGACGCTGCTGTGCGGCGAGCTGGACGCCGCCGAGCGCGCTTCGATCGTGGCGCGCCTGGGCGACCGCGTGATCCTGGCCGATCCGGCGCATTCACTGCGGCGGGCGGGCTTCCTGGCCGAGCTGGGCTGGCGGCGCGTGCAATCCGGCGCTGTCGACGATCTCGACGCGCTCAAGCCGATTTATCTTCCGACCGCCAGCGTAACCTAAGAGCATAAAACCCGTAGAGCGGGCATCCCTATGCCCGCTGCGCCGGCGTAACCTAACGTGACCGTATGATCCGAATCCGTCCATTCCAATGATCCGTGTTTAGTGACCGTGTGACATGCGCGCTTTCACCTTTTGGAAGGTAATTTCCATGGATCAGACCAACCTGCTCGAACGCTTGACGGCGCTGTTGGCGGAGCACCAGATTCGATATTGTGTGATCGGCGGACAGGCCGTCAACGCGTACGTGGAACCCTTAGTCAGCCTTGACCTGGACTTGGTCGTAGCTCTCGATCAACTCGGCCAGGCCGAGTCGATACTCGCAAGCTCTTTCAAGCTCGAGCGTTTCCCACATAGGTTGAATGTCTCGTTGCCCGGATCCGATGTCCGCGTGCAAATCCAAACGGATCCTCGCTACGCCGCTTTCGTCGAACATGCTTCGCCACGAGAGGTATTGGGACTGGCGATGCCGGTCGCCAGCCTGGACGATGTGCTGCGCGGCAAGGTGTGGGCCGTACAGGACCCGACTCGGCGGGCGAGCAAGCGACAAAAAGACCTGGCCGACATTGCGCGCCTGCTGGACGCCTATCCCGCCTTGCGCGACCAGGTGCCGGGGGATGTCCGGGCGCGACTGCTCTAACGAGCTGGGGTCCGTGTGTAATCCGTGCAATCCGCCTGCCCTCGCCTGCTGTGTGCGGGGGTGGGAAATCCGTGTGGAGCAATCCGTGTGACTGAGATCCCCTTCTCGTTTGAGAAAATGCAGTTGAAAGACGTGCCGGCGGTGATGGCCATCGAGCAGCGCTCGTTCACGCTGCCGTGGTCGGCGAATACCTACCGGCATGAAATCCTTGAGAATCAGAGCGCGCACTACTACGTGCTGCGCCATCGCAACGGCGCGCCGGGCCGGCGCGCCGATTGGCTGTCGCGGCTCGCTCGCCGTGAGGCCGGCGCGCCCATCGTCGGCTATGGGGGGTTCTGGTGCATCGTGGACGAAGCGCACATCAGCACCATTGCCGTCGACGTCGGTTGGCGAGGACGCGGGCTGGGCGAATTCCTGCTGGCGTCGATGATCGAGCAGGCCATCGTGCTGAATTCGGTGAAGGTCACGTTGGAAGTGCGCGAGAGCAATCGGGTGGCGCAGAACCTGTATCGCAAGTATGGCTTCGTCGTCGCCAGCACGCGCCCGCGTTATTATCAGGACAACGGGGAGAACGCCTTTCTGATGGCGCTGGAAGGTGTGAGCGGCGAGGCTTATCGCCGCGCCTTGCGCGACCTGACCGGCTTGCTGCAGGCGCGGCTCGCGAGCGCAGATGGCGAGCCGATACGCGCCCGAGCTGACCGGTAATGGAATTCGGGTCTCTCGGTGGTACCCTTGTTGATCATCCCCGGCTGTGGTATATTGCCCCTCGCTCCGCGAATGCCTCTGTCACGAAAAGGTGATGTGTGTCTGAGCACGATTCGCTCGATCGCATAGCCGCCGAAGTTTCAGCCTGCACGAAGTGCATTCTTCACAAATCGCGTGTGAAGGCCGTGCCGGGTGAGGGCCTGGCGCACGCCGACATCATGTTCGTCGGCGAAGGCCCGGGCTTTCACGAGAACCAGCAGGGACGGCCCTTCGTCGGCGCGGCCGGGCAGTTCTTGGAAGAGCTGCTCGCCAGCATCGGCCTGAAGCGCGAGCAGGTTTTCATCACCAACGTCGTCAAATGCAGGCCTCCGGGCAATCGCGACCCGCTGCCCGAAGAGATCGAGGCCTGCAAGCAGTACCTCGACCGGCAGATCGCACTGATCAAGCCCAAGGTCATCGTCACCCTGGGCCGTTACTCGATGGCGCGCGCCTTCCCGAACGAGAAGATCAGCCGGATTCACGGCCAGCCGA
>DASSFZ010000470.1:0-5194 GCA_035693785.1 Anaerolineae bacterium
CGGGAAATCTGTCCGGCCGATGGCACCTTGAAACAGCACGTCCCCGTCGAAGACGGCTTTCTCACTCTCGACGTAGAACACGACGTGCCCGGGCGTATGGCCGGGGGCGAACCGCGTCTCGAAGCGCAGTGTGCCAACCTCGAGAACCTGGCCGTGCTCGAGAGATACGTCGGGATCAGGCGCGGGGCGCATAGGGATACTCCACTCCCGCGCGCCGCCGCCCGCTCTCAACAGCGGCACGTCGAACGGGTGCATCGCTACCGGCGCCTTGGTCGTATCGACGACGTCGGCGAGTGCGCCGATGTGATCGAAGTGCGCGTGCGTGAGCAGGATCAACTTGACCACAGCCTGGAAGGAATCGACGGCGGCGAGAATCGAGGAAGCGTTCCAGCCCGGATCGATGACGACGGCCTGGCGCGTGGTTTCACAGACGACGACGTAGCAGTTGGTCTGAACCGGCCCGACGGTGAGCGCGTGGGTGATCATGACGAGCGCGGGTCGGCCGCGCCGTCGTCGGCCTGGCGCGTTTCTTCAACCCAGGCATCCACCCCCGCCAAGTCGAGATCGTTCGACTCGCACCACTTCTTGAACTGCGCGTAACGCTCGCGGAGGTCGGTGGGGTCGTGTATCGGATCCGACTTGTCTTCCTCGATCATGATCTGCGCGAAGCGCGCCAGCAGGCGGATGTCGTCGCTGTTCAGTTTGTCCAGGATCGCCGTCAGCTTGTCTCGATCGTCCATCATTCCCCTCTTGATCGTCTCCCGCCGCGCTCTGTTTGTGGCAAGCGCCCATGAAAACCCCGATCCGCTCTCGGCGGAATGCCAAATCCGTCGCTGGATTTGACAATCCAGCGGGAGCATTCACCCGGGGTTTGAAAGGCGCTCAGCATAACCACAGAGAGCGCAGACGTCGCGGAGGTCTTGGAATCCCCGTCGAACGGATTATAACATAGAGAAACACGGCCTATCGGGTTCCGGCGATGTAGCTCTCGAGCTGCTCGATCATGAACTCCTGCTCGGAGATAATCGCCTTGACGACGTCGCCAATCGAGATGACGCCGATCACGCGGTCGCCTTCGAGCACGGGCAGGTGCCGGATGCGCTTGTCGGTCATCAGCGCCATGCACGCCTCGATCGTCTGCTCGGGGCGAACGTAGACGACCTTCGGCGTCATGATTTCGCCGACGGTCGTCTGCCTGGACGACTTGCCGTATAGGATCACTTTGCGCGCGTAGTCGCGCTCGGAGAAGATGCCGACGAGGCGACCACTCTCCAGCACGAGCAACGCGCCGACGTTCTTTTCGGCCATCAGCGCCAGCGCATCGTAAACCGTGGTGCCCGGCGACACCGACCAGACATCGTTACCCTTGGACTCCAGAAGCATGCTCACGGTCTTCATGTCTCGACTCCTCCTTCGGCAGCAGGCTAAGGACGTACGAAAGAATCACTCCGCACTTTCTCCGCTCCCACCGGATTTGGCAATCCGGTGGGAGCGGCTGGATGCCGATGATTATGGCGCAAGCTTGCCCTGAGCGAAAGCGAAGGGTCAGCCCGTCAAGGCAAACGCGATCTCAGCCGCTCTCGCGCCGCATGAAGCGCACGGCCCGGCTCAGGCCCAAAGCAGCGAGCAACCCCAGCGCAATCGCCCAGCCGAGATCGAGGCGAACACGCGCCACAAGCGTGACAAGGCTCAGCGCCAGACTCAACCCCAGAACACCGGCCAGACGCCGGCTGTGCCGCTCCACGATCCGGCTTTCGCCGTAGGTGCGCGTCGCGCTCCTCAACCGCCGGTGCAGGCCGTCGAGGTCCCAGGCCGCCAACGCCGCAAGCGCCCCCACAGGCGGCCCGATCGGGTGCGCGCCCACGAATGTGGCGAGTGCCGCCAGCCCGACGCAGCCGATCCACATCGGCCCAGCGATCCACTCCCACCGCTGCCCGGCGGCGGCGATCCACAGCAGGCCGAGCAGGACCGGCAGGGTTCCGAGAGCCGGAGCACGACTGGAGAGAAAACTGATCGCCAGCGTGATCACCGCCACGCCGGCAGCAGCACTGGCCCATCTCGACGGTGACATCACAGCCAGGTCCTCACAGGGCGCGCCTGAGGCGGCGCGCGACCGAACGCGGCGTATACGGCCTCCTCGAATGGGACGCCGACGTTCCAGTCCAATACGCGAGCGCCGGCCTGGCGCAGCTTGCGGATCACGAGCGCACGCTCGATGCGCGCGAGGCGGGCAGCCAGCGCCGCAGACGGGCGCCTGCCGAGCGCCTCGAGCTCGACCGGGATCGGATCAGGGCTGATGACCATCAGCGAGTAGTTATGGGCGCGAAGCGCGATGAGCGGCTCGACGTCGTCCTCGAGCAGGGGGCTGATCACGACCAACTGCGACTGAGGTGGAAACAGGCGCGTGGGAATGTATTCCAGTCGATCGAAGACCATGCTGTCGCCCGGCGCAGCGCGGGCCAGGGCGTGCAGCACACGGCGGCGCTGCCGCTTACCGTAGCCTGGAAATGTCCAGTCGAGCAGCATGCCATACAGCAGGACGCCGACGCGGTTGCCCGCCTTCAGGAAAGCTTCGGCCAGCGCCGCCGCCGCCAGGACGGCGTGCTCGAAAATGGGATGGCCGTTTGGCCCGGAATAGGCGCGCCTGCGCACGTCGAGAATCAGGCCCACATCGGCGATACGCTCTTGCTCGAATTCATTCGTGAAGATCGCCTCCCAGGCACGAGCTGTCGCTTTCCAATTGATCCAATGCAAGGGGTCGCCGGACTGGTACTCACGCACGCCGAAGAAATCGATGCCAGGACCGCCTTGCCGCGCCGGGACGTCGCCCGCGTACACGCGGGTACGGCTTGGTCGTATCGCGATGCGGCGCAGGCGCAGCACGTTCGGGAGGACGAAGAACTGGCCGGGCGCAGGCGCCAGTGCTTCGCGCTGAAACACCCCAAAGGTATCGCTCGCCGTGGCCTGCACGCCCTGAAACCGGTAGCAGCCCCGACCCATCCGGAGCGTGTAGGCAATCTCGATCGTCTCGCCCGGCTCCAGCGCAGCCACCTGTGGCGCGGACCCGCCATCGGCTGGGGTCGCCGGCGGAGCGACGCGATCTTCCAGCATCACAATCTCCAGGCGCGATCCCCGGTTCGTCACGGTCACCGATACCGTGACCGGCTCGTCCGGCGCGGCGTAATCGCCGCCGAGCGTGCGGGTCGCCTCGAGGCGCAGCGCATCCGGCCCGAACAGGAGACCCGCAGCCAGATAGATCGCAGGCGGCAGTATCAGCACGAGAATGCCCGCGCTGCGCGCCCCCAGTCCCAGCAGGAGCAGCGTCAGGATCACGCCGATCAAGAGCGCCGACCGCTGCGACATCACGCTCCTTCGACGACCGGAACGGGCACCGACTGAAGGACGGACGCGATCACCTCCTCGGCCGCTTTTTGCTTCATCCACAAGTCCGGCCTCAGGACGAGACGGTGAGCGAGCGCCGGCTCGGCAAACAATTTCACGTCGTCGGGAAGCACGTAGTCGCGGCCGTCGAGCGCCGCCCACGCTCGCGACAACGTGAGGAGCGCGAGCGAGCCGCGCGGACTGGCGCCGACGGCTACGCGGCGGTCGGCGCGCGTCTCGTTCACCAGCGCGACAATGTAGCGTTCGACGTCGGGCACGACGTGGACGGTCTCCACGGCCCGGCGCATCGCCAGGAGATCCTCTGCACTCGAGACGCGGTCGATGTCCACTTCGTCCCGTCGCCGTTCTCGCCGCCGCCGCAGGATTTCTCGCTCGTCGTCCGGCGAGGGATGGCCGATCGAAAGCTTCATGACAAACCGATCGAGCTGCGCTTCGGGCAGCGGAAATGTCCCCTCGTACTCGATCGGGTTCTGAGTCGCGAGCACGACGAACGGCTCCGGCAGTTTCATCGTCTCGCCCTCGAGGGTGACCTGGCGCTCCTGCATCGCTTCGAGCAGCGCGGATTGGGTCTTGGGCGAGGCGCGATTGATCTCGTCGGCCAGGATGATGTTGGCGAACAGTGGTCCCTTGCGCAGCTCGAAGCGATTGTCCGCTCGATTATAGACGTAGCCGCCGGTAATGTCGCCGGGCAGGAGGTCTGGCGTGAATTGAATGCGCTTGAAGGTGAGACCCAGCGCCGTGGCGCAGCTCTTGGCCAGGAGCGTCTTGCCCAACCCCGGGTAATCTTCCAGCAGCACGTGGCCGCCGGCCAGGAGGGACGCGACGATCTTTCGCAGCAGCGGCGTCTTGCCGACGATGGCCCGCTCCACCTCGCCGACGATACGCTCTCCCCATCTCGACACGGCTTCGATCTCAGTCGCCACGCGGAACCTCCATCTCGTCCTCCAGGTAGCGCACGATACGCTCGATATCGATCTCGCTCACCTGTGCCTGCGCCACAGGTGCAGGCAGCCAGGCGCGGGTGCGTGATCGATCCCTGCCGCCATCGCCGGCGAGGCCTGCCCTGAGCTGAAGCCCTGACCCTGACTCTGACCCTGAACGCAGTGAAGGGGAAGAGGAAGGGGAAGTGGCAGCCGAAGGGTCTCGCGCCGAATCGAACTCGAGAAGACGATTCAACTGGGATTCGACGTCGGGCGGCGCTCTCAACGCATGCGACCGCAGGCGCGACTCGACCTCCGCGCGGGTGACGCCGACAGGCAGACTCGTGGTGAGCGAAGCCGAACCATCGCGGGCGGCCAGCGCGCCCAACGCCAGATCGCGGACGCGGCGCGCCAGGTTCTGCCGCGAGTAACGGTCCCCGCCGCCTGCCGCGAGATCGATCCATCGCATCCACGTCTCGACGCGGCCACGACGCGGCTCGTCCGGTGCGCCTGACCACCGTGGAGCGGGCAGCGCGACGAGCACAGCGCCAATGACGATGAACAGAGCGATGAGCAGGAAGGCCACCCACCACACGACTTGCGGCACCACATTCAGCACGGCGCGCGCGCCGGACACGGTGTACGTAAGCGGAGCGAGGATCGATTCACGCACGAAGTCCTTGAGCAGAAGCGCGAGCAGTCCGACCAGGAGACCGCCCAGCAACAGCAGTCCGCCCTGAGCCAGCGGCGAAGGGAAGCGGCGTCGTCTCACGCGGCCCTCCCACAAGCTTCGGCGATAGCCGTCAGGCACGCTACTGCCTCTTGTTCCTCGCGCGGGCCGGGCGTCCTGGCGCCGTAACGGACGCCCTCGA
>DASSFZ010000471.1:0-2038 GCA_035693785.1 Anaerolineae bacterium
TTGGCGATCGAATACAGGCAAACTGTTTGCCGCTGATTGGCATCACTTACGATTCCAAGGATGATGTCCTGGCGATCGCCATGGAGGGACTTGATCATCTCATTTAGTCGTCTGTGAACTACGGCTAGGCCATTGATTGAGAGTCGGTTTTTGACGAACAGGTCGGTTTTGAATTGCAAGGTTTTGGGGATTGAAGTCCCGGAACCCTGCAATCTCGTTGTCAGGGTTTCCTCGAATCTGAAGCCGTGATTCTCTCGCTCTCGCTCAACGATCGGAGGACGAGCGATGCGGCCGAAGAAGCTCCAGACAACGAGATCGGACGATCTGTTCCGGGCACGGCTCGACCAGATCATCAACCTCCGGCACGAACTGGCACAGCTCGCAGGTGCGATCGACTGGGACTGGATCGATGGCGAGATCGCGCCGCTCTACAGCGAGAAGGGGCGACCTGGGATCGAGACGCGCTTTGCGATCGGGCTCCTGCTGCTCAAGCACATTTATGGGCTGTCCGACGAAGGCGTGTGCGAGCGCTGGGTCTATGATCCGTACTTCCAGCACTTCACCGGCGAGGAGTTCTTCCAGCACAGCTTCCCGCATGAGCGCTCGGACCTGAGCCACTGGAGGAAGCGCCTCGGCGACAAGCTGGAACTGTTGCTGGCCGAGAGCCTGCGGGTGGCCCATGCCAGCGGCGCGCTGCGGACCCGCGACCTGGCGCGGGTCACGGTCGACACCACGGTGCAGCCCAAGAACATCAGCTTCCCGACCGATGCCAAACTGCTGCACGCGGCGATCAAAGGGCTCAACCGCCTGGCCCAGAAGCACGGGGTGCGGCTGCGGCAATCCTACATCCGTATCGCCAAGCGCGCGGCGATGATGGCGGGACGCTATGCCCATGCCAAACAGTTTAACCGCCACCGTCGGCAGCTGCGCATCCTGCGCACCCGGCTCGGACGGCTGATCCGTGACATCCGCCGCAAGATCGATGGCCAGGAGCACACCGCGGCGGTGTTCGAAGCCCCGCTCGCTCGTGCCTCCCAGATCCGCTCCCAGCAACAGCGCCAGCGCGGCTGGAAGCTCTATTCCTCCATGCCCCCGAGACCGAGTGCATCGGCAAAGGCAAGGCCAGCGCGCCCTATGAGTTCGGGGTCAAGGCCTCCATCGTCACCACTAACCGCCGTGCCCCCGGCGGCCTGTTCGTGCTGCACGCCAAGTCATTGCCGGGCAATCCTTACGACGGCCACACCCTGCGGGACGTCATCGAGGACACCCAAAAGCTCACCGGCTGCGAGATCGAGCGCGCCTACGTCGACAAGGGTTACCGCGGCCATGATGCGCAAAATCCAGGCCGCGTCTTCATCTCGGGACAGAAGCGCGGCGTCTTCGGCGCCATCAAACGCGAACTGCGACGTCGATCCGCCATCGAGCCCGTGATCGGCCACATGAAAGCCGAAGGTCATCTCGGCCGCTGCTACCTCAAAGGCCGTGCCGGCGATGCCGCCAACACCATCCTCACCGCGGTCGGCTACAACTTCCGACGCATCCTCGCCTGGCTGAGGGCTCTCTTGCGCAAAATCCTGATCGCAATCTTGCGCGCCTTCGCTATCGAATCAGCGCTCAATCAGGCTTCTTAACGGACGACTGCGCTATCGCTGCTCGAGCCCGGCCTTTTCGCGCACCGCGCTCCACTTCTTGAGTTCGGCGACCATGAACTCGCGCCACGCCTGCGGCGTCGAGCCCTTCACTTCGACGCCGGCCTTGACCAGCCGGTCCCGGACCGTCGGTTCTTCCAGCATTTCGTTGAGCGACTTGTTGAGCTTGGCGATCACCGGGGCCGGCATGCCCTTGGGTCCGAACAGGCCGTACCACGTGGTGACATCGTAATTCGGCACCACGCCGGACTCCGACACGGTCGGAACGTTCGGCACGGCCGAGAAACGATCCTTGCCGGTGACCGCGAGCGCCGACACCTGCCCGGACTGGACCTGGCCCTGGAGCGCGGTGACGGTGTCGAACAGCACGTCGATGTTCTTCGAGAGCA
>DASSFZ010000472.1:0-3699 GCA_035693785.1 Anaerolineae bacterium
GTCACTAGAGATTTACGAGGCGCCGAATAGTCGTTTCGTCGCCGACTTCATCGGCGAGACCAACTTCATCAGCGGCAAGGTCACGTCGCTCAACGGCGCGGACGCCGAGTTCGAGGCCGACGGCCTGAAGATGATCGCCGCTGTCGAGGCAGGCGTGACGCAGGGCGCGCAGGCGACGCTTGCCGTGCGACCCGAGCGCATCGTGCTGTCCGACACGCAGCCCGAAGAGACGCCGAACGCCTATCTGGCCGAAGTGATCGAGACGATCTACGTCGGCAACGATACGCGCTTTCGGGTGCAACTGGCGCCGAGGATCACGCTCAGCGTGCGCCGGCAAAACACTCTCCCGGTCGGCCTGCCGGCGCTGCAAGGCCCCAGCGGCATGCGCGTGTGGGTGTCCTGGCATCCGAGCAGCGCGCGCGTGCTGGTCAACTGACGGCGAGGCGGCGGCCATGCTCAGACGACTGCGCGAGAACAAGTCGCTCCGGGGCACCCTGCTGGCCTCACCCGCCATGTTGTGGATGATCATCCTGCTGATCATTCCATTGGTGCTCATCCTGATCACGTCGTTCGGCGGACGTGACCCGGACGGCAACGTCATTTACGGGTTCAAGCTGGACAACTACATCCGGCTTACTGGCTACACGGAAAACTGCACCGGTATCGGCGATTACTTCGGCGGCCTGGTCGAGGCCATCACCAACCCGGCTGCCTACGAAGACATACAAGTCGCGGCAACGAAGTGCTTCGATCCGCTCTATCTTCAGATCCTGTGGCGGTCCATCCGGTTGGCGTTCGAAACCACACTGATCGTGATTCTGCTCGGCTATCCGCTGGCCTACTATATTGCACGCTCGTCGGTCAAGCGGCGCAACACGCTGTTGTTTCTGGTGCTCGTCCCGCTGTGGACCAACTTCGTCATCCGCGTGTACGCGTGGATCATCATCCTGCGCGGGCAGGGCGTGCTGAACAGCGTGCTTGTCACGCTGACCTCGCTGCTGGGTCTGCCCTTTCAGCCACTCGACCTTTATCCGTCGCCGAGCGCGGTGCTGGTGGGCATGGTTTATGAGTTCTTGCCCTTCATGATCCTGCCGCTGTACACCTCGCTAGAGAAGATCGAGCCATCGATGTACGAGGCGGCAGCCGATTTGGGCGCGCGGCCGTTCCGTACGTTCCTGCACGTCACGCTGCCGCTTTCGATGCCGGGCGTAGTGGCCGGGACGATTCTCGTGTTCGTGCCGGTGATGGGTACCTTCGTCGTGTCCGATATTCTCGGCGGCAAGAACCTGGTGTTGGTAGGCAACCTGATTCAGCGCCAGTTTCTCGACGCGCGTGACCCGGCCTTCGGCTCCGCTGCCTCGATCATCCTGATGGCGATGACGCTGGTCGTGACGATATATTACACGCGCCGCTTCGGCTTCGGCGAGGAGATCGCATCCGCATGAGTAACCGACGCTCCCCTCTGCTCCGGCTGTTCGTCCTTCTGGTGTTCGGTTTCATGTACATCCCGATAATCGTGCTGATCGTATTCGCCTTCAATTCGTCGCGCCTCAACGTCATGTTCGAAGGCATCGTCAACCGGGAGCCGTGCGGGGCGTTCCACTGGTTCTGCGTGCTGTTCGGCAACAAAGCCGCGCTGCTAGCCGCAGAGAATACACTGAAGATCGCATTCACCTCGACCGTCGTGTCGACCGTGATCGGCACGATGGCGGCGCTGGCGCTGCAGCGTTATCAGTACCGGGCCAAAACCTTCTCGGAGTTGTCGCTGTATATCCCTATCATCATCCCCGAGATTGTGATGGGAATCAGCATTTTGGTGTTGTTCACGCAAACCTTACGCATCGTCAACTCGGCGCTGGCGCTCGGGCCGGATCAGCGCTTGGGGCTGGGCCTCGGCACGGTCATCCTGGCACACATTGCCTTCAGCATCCCCTTCGTGGTGCTGACGGTGCGGGCGCGCCTGCATGGCTTCGACGCGAGTGTGGAAGAGGCGGCCATGGATCTGGGCGCGAACGAGTGGACGACGTTCCGCCGCGTGACGCTGCCACTGATCATGCCGGGCGTGCTGGCGGGCGCGCTTCTAGCCTTCACGCTGTCGCTCGACGATTTCATCATCACATTCTTCACCACAGGCCCCGGCGCGACGACGCTGCCGATTTACGTGTACGGCCTGCTGAGGCGCGTCATCACGCCGGAAGTCAATTCGCTATCGACGGTGTGGATCGCCGTCGTGCTAATCGCGCTGTTGATCTCGCAGCGGCTGCAGAGTCAGAGGGCGTAATGCGATGACGATTGGCGCATGTGAGTCGTGAGGCAGGATAGCCATCGGCGACAAAAAACCACTATGAGAGAGGAGAGAAAGAAGATGAACATGTCAAGCAAAGCCATTTGGAGCGGGCTCGTCACCCTGATAGTGGCGGCGATGCTGCTAGCCGCGTGCGGCGGGGGCACCACGGCCACCCCGGCCGCCGGCGGTGAAACGCCCGCCGCGCCGACCCCCACCGAAGAGAAAGCGGAGCAAAAGGTGACCTCGTCGGGCTTCGTGTGTCCGGAGCCGAACCCGAGGATGCCCGTGACTTCGAAGGAGTTGAACTTGTACGTGTGGACAGAGTACATCCCGCCGGATCACATCGAGTGCTTCGAGCTGGTGTACGGCGTCAAGGTCAACCGCGAGGAATACTCGGCCAACGAGGAGATGTACGCCAAGCTGAACGCCGGCGCAACGAACTATGACCTGGTGCAGCCGACGGATTACATCGTCCAGCTGATGATTCGGCAGGGACTGCTGCAGAAGCTCGACAAGAGCAAGCTACCGGTGCTCAGCACCTTCGATCCAACGTACTTGAACCTGGACTTCGATCCAAACAACGAGTACACAGTTCCGTACCAGACCGGCACGGACGCGATCGTCGTGAACACCGATGTCATCCAGGATCCGCCGAAGTCGTTTGCCGATCTATGGAAGCCGGAGTTCGTCGACGCCAAGCGCATGATCATGCTGGACGACTCGCGCGCGATCATCGGCGCCACACTGCTGACGCTGGGCTATGACGTCAACACGACCGATCCTGCGCAGCTTCAGGAAGCCGAGGCGAGGCTGGCCGAGCTGGCCGAGGGTGTCAAGATTTATAACAGTGATGCCGTCCGCGCCAACCTCCTCGCCGGCGACGTCGATCTGGGCATCACCTGGACCGGCGAGGCGTTTCTGGCGCAGCAGGAGAACCCCGCCATCCAGTACATCTACCCGACGGAAGGCGCGATTCTATGGCAGGACAACTACGCCGTTCCTAAGGACGCACCTCACCTCGACGCGGCGTACGCCTGGATCAATTACACGATGCAGAGCGACCTGTTCTGGATGATGCTGCGCGACTTCCCATACTCCAACCCCAACAAAGGCACGCTGGATTACGCCAAGAACGACTCGACGACACAGGTTGACGACGGGGCCGGCGGCACGATCACCCCGGCCGATCTGTACGAAGCGTACATCAATTCGCCAATCACGAACACCCCGCCCGAGGAAGTGAAGAAGGGGCACCGCATCGCCGACGTGGGCGATGCCACGCCGCTGTACGACGAGATCTGGACGCGGATCAAGGAATAACAGGAAAGGGGCGAGCCGTGGCTCGCCCCTTTCTGAGTCTGCGACGGCTTCCCCTGTGCATCGGCGTGGCCAGCGCCGGCCAACCCCTGCCG
>DASSFZ010000473.1:0-14873 GCA_035693785.1 Anaerolineae bacterium
CCGGCCGCGCCGTTCGTCGCCGTCGTTGACGATAACCTGAATGGTGTTCTGGCTTCGTCCCGATCCTCTCTTAGGAGTTCGAGAACCGTGGCCTATGGCAGGTCGATGAGGAGGAGCACGAAACCGAGGATGGATGTTGCGAGGAGAGTTACGACAATGGCTGCCGCCAGTTGCTCGAAACGTTCCTCGATGGCTTGGAAGTTCGTTTTATCGATCATCGTGACAGTCTCCTTAGACTATAAACCTCAACCATCTTGATCCGTTGAAGGCATTTGTCCAACTGCGGAGCATCTTCGATGTTGGACACGCCCCTCTATGGTTTCAGAGTATCACGCTTATCTGGTGTTGGAAATGAGAAAGAAGTTTATCCCGATGGACTTTGCGATACGGATGACAAAAATGCATCTAGGCTCATATTGGAAAGGTCGCTCTATTTGTAGCTCTATTTTCTCTGGGCCTGCTTCCATCACGGGGATCAAGAACTACAAAGTCTGGTACAAAAAGCCCATCTGGTGATCTGATTGTTGTGTCCCGGTACCTTTGGGTGATTCCACACGTATCATACCAGATGAACATGAAGGCGCCATGAAGCGAAGATGAAGTTTTCCGAGTTTGAAGCAGACCTTTTTGAGGTTGTGTCTATTCGACGGCGGAACTCCCCAGGACCTCCTGCAGCAGCTTCTCCATGCGCCGCACGTGCGGTCCCTCCCAATACACTTTCGCACATTGCTCGCACTGCCGGAACTCACGGTAATGCTGCGCCGTGCGAGACGGTAGACGCTCCTTGACCTCTTCGAGCGTGACGGATCGCAGCAGCCCATTGCAAGCCATACAGCGGGTGAAGGGCGTTGCGGCGCGATACAAATCGAAGCGCTCCAGCACCTCCCTCAATTGCTCACGCGGCGCGGTCGATCGCACCCAGTAGCCGCGCGTCACGTCCCTCCGCTTGAGAAGCCCCTGGTCGCGCGTGAGCAAGGTGCGCGTTTGCTGCTGCGAGATATGCGCCAGCCTCTCGTCGTCGGCGTCGTTGCTCCACAGTGTATCGAAGCCCAGCATGCGCAGATGCCGGGCGAGACGGCCCAGGTGGCCATCGAGCACGAAGCGCGGCTCGCGCAGCGGGCGCGGGCGCAGCCGCTGCACCGGCGAGATGTCGATTGACTCGAACATTGGGTAGACGCTGATCCGGTCGCCGTCTTTCGGTCGATAGGCAAAGTCAACCGACTCGCCGTTGGCGAGGATGAGATCCACCTCGGTGTGAGGCACGCCCAGCGCCTCGACGATGTCTTTCACCGAGGCGATGCCCTTCCACTCGTGCACGAAGGTCACCTTGCGCCTGCCCGGCGGGAGGAAGTCGTTCAGCTCTTCGTAGAAACGGAAGTGGGCGTGAGGCATGGGCAGTTGTGACTTTCGAGGATGTTTTCGATTGGTGTGTCGGCGTCGGGCTTGCGTTTAGGCATGGATGGAATACACTATGCTAGTAATAGTCTATGACAGCTCATTTTTCGAGTCAAGTACTGTTCGAGCCGATATCGGGTCAGAAAACCTTCGGCCCAGACCTGCCCGATTACGACGCGCTCACCGACTGTATCCGCTGCGGCCGCTGCCTGCCCGTGTGCCCCACCTACCAGGAGACGGCGCTCGAGACGCAATCCCCGCGCGGGCGGCTCAACCTGCTGCGCGCCGTCGAGGACGGCAAGATCGCGCTCGACCACGCTCGCGTCGAAGAGCACTTGTACCACTGTCTCGACTGCCGCGCCTGCAACATGGTGTGCCCGGCGGGCATCCCCATCGGCGAGCTGATCGTCCAGGGGCGCGCCGCCGTCGAGCATGCGCATCGCCGCAACTGGCTCATCCGCTTCGCGCTGAATATCGTCCTCACGTCGCCCCGCCGCGCCGAAGTCCTCACCGCGCCGCTGCGGCTCATCCAGAAGCTCAAACTCGATCAGCTTGGCGTGGTTCTCTTCGGATGGCTGCCGAAAATCGGCCCGGCGCTACGTGACCTGGTTCACATGGCTCCGGCCATATCCAGACCCATTCGACCTGAGCTTGCCCGCCGTCCAAGCAGCAAAGGCCCCGACCACCCGACCACTGGACTACTCGACTACTCGACTACTCGACCACCCGACTACTCGACCACTCGACCACCCGGCCACTCGGCTAACCGGCGTGTCGGCTTTTTCCTGGGCTGTGTCATGAACGTGGCGTTTGCCGATGCCAGCCGCGCCTCGGTCGCGCTGATGCAGCGCTTCGGCTGCGAAGTCGTGACGCCGGCAGATCAAGCCTGCTGTGGCGCGCCGCACGACGATCAGGGTATGAAAAACAGGGCGAGAGCCTTCACACGGCGCAATATCGAGGCGTTCGAGCGGCTGGGCGATCTGGCCGCGATCGTCGCCGACTGCGCCGCGTGCAGCGGCTTCCTGAAGGAGTACGCGCACGCACTGGGCGACGATCCCGAGTGGGCCGAACGGGCGGAGCGATTCTCGTCGAAAGTGCGCGACATCACCGAGTGGCTGGACGAGATCATACCAGACGATCGGAGTGCAGGCTTCAGCCTGCCTGTCGGCACTCCGCACCGGGTTGTGACCTATCACGAACCCTGTCATCTTGCCCACATGCAGGGCGTGCGCCGCCAGCCGAGGGCGCTCCTGGCGCGCGCGGAGAACCTCGACGTGCGCGAACTGCCCGACGCGACGCGCTGCTGCGGTAGCGCCGGCATCTACAACCTGACGCACCCGGCCATGTCGAAGGCGCTCCTCGGGCGCAAGATGGCCGACGTTGCGTCGACCGGGGCCGGCGTTGTCGTTAGCGCCAATCCGGGATGTTTGATACAATTGGAATGGGGCAGGCGGTGGCATAAGCTGCCGGTTGCCGTGAAGCATATTACTGAGGTGATTCTCGAAAGCCTGGTGACACGTGAAGCGTGAAGCGTGATTCGTGGCGCCGAATTTCCATTGGGATAAGTACCACGCATCACATAATCACGTAATCACCTAATCACGTGATCACGTACCTACAACGATACTGAACTATGGACGTATCCGTCACACAAACCCTTCACCGCGAGCAAACCCTCGTCGGCGTGCGCTTTATGCCTGTCGGCAAGATCTACCACTTCGACGCCACACGATTTCCCGATCTACGCGAGGGCGACTGGGTGATCGTCACCACGTCGCGCGGGCGGCAGATGGGCGAGGTCGCCACGTTCGACCTGCCCAAGCACGGCGACGCGGACGGCCCCTTCAAGGCAATCGACCGGATCGCCACCAACCGCGATCTCGCGGTCCGGCACTACTGGGCACAGAAAGAGACCGAAGCGATGGTCATCGGCCGCGAGAAAGTGAAGGAGCTGGGGCTGCCGGTCAAAATCGTGAAAGCCGAATACGCGTTCGATGGATCGCGGCTGGCGTTCCTCTACAGCGCCGAGGAAGAGAAGCCCGAGCTGGGCACGCTGCAGCAGGACCTCCAGCGCTCGTTCAAAGCCAAGGTCGAGCTGCGCCTCGTCGGCCCACGCGACGCGGCCAAGATCATCGGCGGCAGCGGCGCGTGCGGGCTGGAGGTGCGCTGCTGCTCGGCTTTCCTCACCGAGTTCAGCCCGATCTCGATCAAGATGGCGAAGGAGCAGGGCATCTCGCTCAACCCGCAGGAAATCACCGGCATGTGCGGCCGGCTGCGCTGCTGCCTGATTTACGAGTACGAACAATACGTGGATGCGCGCAGAACGCTGCCCAGGCGCGGGAAAGAGGTCGGCACGCCGCACGGCGCCGGCAAGGTCGTTGACCTTTTGCCGTTGAAAGAGTCGGCGCTCGTGCAGATCGGCGAGGCGACCTTCGTGGTGCACCGCGAAGACATCCAGCCGCTGGCCGAGCTGGAGGCGTTTCAGAAGAAGGCAGCCTCGCCGTGCGGCGAAGGCACGGGCTGCACGTGCGGCCACGCGAAGAAGAAGAAACGCAAGAGTCAATCGTCAGGCTCGGGCGATGGCGGCGACGGCGGCGCTGAATGAGTTGCGGGCGGCGATCGGCGCCGAGCGCGTCTCGACCGATCCGGCTGAACTGATCGTGTATGCGTACGACGGCGCGTGGGTGGAGGGCCGCCCCGCCGTCGTTTTGCATCCCGAAACGACCCGGCACGTCGCCGAGAGTCTGCGCATTGCCGACCGCGAGCGGATCCCCGTCGTGCCGCGCGGCGCGGCGACCGGATTGGCGGGTGGCGCGGTGGCGGTCGAAGGCGGCTGGTGCCTGAACCTGGCGCGGATGAACAAGATACTCGACATCTCCGCCGCCGATTCGGTCGCCGTCGTGCAGCCGGGCGTCGTGACGGCAGCGCTGCAGAAGGAAGTCGAAAAGCGCGGCCTGTTCTATCCCCCCGATCCGGCGTCGCTGCACATGTGCACGATCGGCGGGAACGTGAGCACAAACGCGGGAGGACCGCGCTGCCTGAAGTACGGCGTCACCGCCGATTACGTCCTGGCGCTCGAAGTCGTGCTGCCCGGCGGGCGCGTCATGCGCACCGGCCGCCGCACGATCAAGGACGTCGCCGGCTACAACCTGACGCAGTTGTTCGTCGGCTCGGAGGGCACGCTCGGCGCCATCACCGAGATCACGCTGCAACTGATCCCGAAGCCCGCTGCCGAGGCCACTGCGCTGGCGGCTTTTCCGCGCATCGCCGATGCGTGCCAGGCAGTCGGGAGAATCCTGGCTTCGGGCATCGTGCCGCTGGTGACCGAGCTAATGGACCGCATCGTCGTGCGCGCCGTCGACGCATACTATCGGAGCCGTTCTGCCAGTGCCGGGCTGCCGCTTGACGACGACGCCGTGCTGCTGGTCGCGGTCGACGGCGACGGCGACCAGGTCGAGCGCGACATCGACACGATCGCCGGGCTGCTGCGTGGATCCGGCGCGAGCGAGGTGCGCCGAGCGCGGGACGCGGTCGAGGCCGAAGCGCTGTGGGAAGCGCGGCGCGCGATCAACCCGGCGCTGATCCGGCTGGCGCACGACCGGCTCGGCGAAGACATCGTCGTGCCGCGGGGGCATATCCCGCGCATGGTCGAGCGCCTTCGGCGCATTGCCGCCGAGCACGACCTGACGGTCGCGCTGTTCGGCCACATCGGCGACGGCAACCTGCATCCGACGATTCTGTGCGATCGCCGTGACGGCGAGATGATGAAGCGCGTCCAGTCCGCCTCCGGCGCGATATTCGGCGCAGCGCTCGATCTGGGTGGCTCCATCACGGGCGAGCACGGCATCGGAATCGTCAAGCTCGATTATCTGCAGCGCGCTGTCGATCCGATCGCGCTCGAAGCGATGCAGGCGATCAAGCGCATCTTCGATCCGAACGGTATCATGAACCCGGGCAAGAAGCTGCCGAGTGGAGTAGGGGAGTGGTGACACAGGCCCAACTGAGATAGTGTTTCGCTGTAATCGCAAGCTATACGAAGGATGGTTGGCAATGCGCGAACTAACCGAGAAGGCGCGAGCGCCAAGAAACAGAACAATTACCCTTTCGACCGATGAGGCCACTTTCTACCAGAAGAGACTGCTCAAACTCTCCAGATCGGCTAGTGCCGTGGATCTGGAGAACAAGACTATTAACCAGGACCTTTATGAGGTTCTCGATTGGTTGCCTGCTTCCTTTGTCGATCTCCTGTTTATCGATCCTCCCTATAATTTGACGAAGTCCTTTAATACCACTGCGTTCAACGAGCGCTCGACCGTTGAGTATCGAGATTGGTTTGAATCATGGTTTCCGAAACTGTTGAAGACACTCAAGCCGAGTGCTTCGGTATATATTTGCGGCGACTGGCGGTCTTCCACGGCGATTCATCTTGTCGCAGAAAAATACTTGATCGTCAGGAACCGAATCACGTGGGAGCGCGAAAAAGGCAGGGGAGCAAGGGCGAACTGGAAAAACTGTTCCGAAGATATCTGGTTCTGCACCGTGTCAGAGACGTACACATATAACCTGGATGCAGTGAAACTCAAGCGGCGTGTGATGGCGCCGTACACGGATTCGGAAGGCAACCCAAAAGATTGGGACAAGACCGAAAGTGGAAATTATCGTCTCACACATCCATCAAACGTGTGGACAGACCTGACGGTGCCCTTTTGGTCGATGCCCGAGAATACAGATCATCCGACACAAAAACCGGAGAAACTTGTGGCGAAAATCATCTTAAGCAGCTCCAAACCGGGTGACTTAGTGTTCGACCCGTTTCTAGGTTCGGGAACAACCTCTGTCGTGGCGAAGAAACTTAGTCGAAGGTATGTAGGCATCGAAATTGACCCAGCATACTGCTGTCTGGCAGAGAAACGGCTTGCGATGGCCGAATACGAAAAGAGCATACAGGGTTACGCCGAAGGAGTGTTCTGGGAGCGGAACTCGCTGCAGGATCGCAGGTGGAGTTTAAGAAAGAGGGGTGGGCAGAGTGTCTTGCCGCTCTTTGCTCAAGGTCTCGACAAGGAACACGAATGAGCAAAAGTCGGATTTTCCACACCGGCAGATATAAGGCGATCCAAAAAGCGATTGTCAAGCTTCTGAATTCACAGCCGGATTTTGTCTCGACGCGGACGGCGGCAAGCACTCGAGCTGTAGGCGATGCGATTCAAACGATCCTCTCTGAACGCTTCCAGTCACTTCTTGGTGAGTTGTGCGCCGAGTATTCGGCCGATTTTGCTCGCCGGGCGATGGCTGATTTGGCGTTTACCGACAGGGATGGCCTTTACCACGTCGTTGATGTAAAGACGCATAGGCTTGGAACGCAGTTCAATATGCCAAACTTGACCTCGGTCGAGAGGCTTGCTCGATTTTACGAGGGTGACGAAAACTACTTCGTTTGTGTTGTTCGTGAAATACGCTATCGAAGGGACGAAGGTCAAGACCGAACGGGCGCATTTTGTTCCGATCGAGTTTCTCTCCTGGGATTGCCTGACGATTGGAGCGCTGGGATGGGGACAGATACAGATAGCCAACGCGAATGTTATCAATATCAACGAAGGCTATTCTCGCAAGAAATGGATGATTGAGTTGTGCAACGTCATGCTCGAGTTTTATCCGAAGGAGATTGGGAAGATCCATGAGCGGATAGAGTATTTCAGACGAGTCAAGCGGCGCTGGGAAAAGAAGCAAGAAAGTTAGGCCGACAGGCGATGATCATGGGAGGGTATTTTGGCCGACGAGGGACTGAGAGTTCTGAATCGCGTGATGGTCATTCTGGCGCACCCAGATGACCCCGAATTCTTCTGCGGCGCGACGATCGCGAAGTGGGCGAAAGAGGGCAGGCACATCCGCTATTGCATGCTCACCTGCGGCGACAAGGGCAGCGACGATCCGGATATGGCGCACGATCGATTGTGCGCCATTCGCCACGAGGAGCAGACGAACGCGGCGCGCGTTCTGGGCGTGACCGACCTGGTGTGGCTGAATTATCCCGACGGCGAGCTGGTGCCGACGCTCGAAACGCGGCTGCGTGTCGCGCGCGAGATTCGCAAATTCAAGCCCGACGTCGTCGTGACGTGCGACCCGACGCGCGTCATCACCGCGTTCGGCACGGTCAACCATCCTGACCACCGCGCCGCCGGCCAGATCGCGCTGGACGCCATCATGCCCGGCGCGGGCAACCGCATGTACTTCACGGAGCTGCTGTCCGAGGGTCTGGAGCCGCATCAAGTGAAAGAGGTCTACATCGCAGGCGCGCTCGAACCCGACACGGCGATCGACGTGACCGACACCTTCGACGTCAAGCTGCGCGCGCTTCGCGAGCACAAGAGCCAGATCAAGGACCCGGATGGCCTGGAGCAGCGCATGCGGGCGAGATTCAGTCGAGACGGAATCTTTGTCGAGATGTTCAAGCGGCTGGTATTGGCCTGACGAATGATCAGTGATCAGTTGGCAGTAATCAGTAATCACTGGCTACTGATCACTGGTCACTGATTACTGATTCCTATGAGGAGCGAATGGCCGACCTTCTACTGCTGGGGACGGGCGCTGCGCTGAACGACGGAAGCCGCGAGCCGACGATGCTGGCGCTGCGGGGAGCCAGCTCGACGGTACTGATCGACTGCGGCTCGAATCCGGTGCGCCAGTTGCAGCGCCTGGGCGTGCCGCTGGCGTCGATCGAGCGCCTGATCTTAACGCATTCACATCCCGATCACACTTCCGGCTTTGCACTCCTGGTCGAGATGCTGTGGCTGGCCGGGCGGCGCGAGCCGCTGCCCGTGCACGGCCCGGCCGAGGCGATCGACGTCGTCCGCCGCGTCTTCGCGCAATGGGACACGAGCGCGTGGAACGGGCTGCCCGATCTGCAATGGCATGAGGCACGCCTGGAGATCGGCGCGCCGATTGCGGCCGGCGCCGACTTCGAGCTGACGGCCGCGCCTGGAAAGCACAGCGTGCCGGTCATCGGCGTGCGCGCCCGCGACATGCACGGCGGCGGCGCACTGGCCTACGGCGCGGACGGCGAGCCGTCGCCCGGCATTCGCGCGCTGGCGCAGGGCGCCGATTTGCTCGTGCACGAAGCGACCGGCGCATATCCCACCCACAGCACCGCCGAAGGCGCGGCCGGACAGGCGAGCGCGGCGGGTGTGAAGCGCCTGGTGCTCGTGCATCTATCGCCGGCCGTGAACGACCTGGAGACCCAGCGGCTCGCCGCAAACAAGATATTCGGCGGCGAGGTCTTCGTCGGCCGCGATCTGGATCGCTATGCGTTTTAGCCATATTGCCGGCCCGTCCAATTTCGAATAATGGCGAGACTTCGGAAGTCTCAAATTGCCATCTCGCCTGCGCAATGACTTGGATGCCGGGTATCACTGCCGGCGAGAATGGGCCAGAACACTTCCGAAGTCTGAAAGGGGCGTCATGTCAACCATCGACTTCAAACCCGAGGCGCTCGCGATGAAAGAGCAGCTCGTCGCCTGGCGGCGCGACTTCCACCGGCATCCTGAGCTGGCCTACCAGGAGGTGCGCACGTCGGGTATCGTCGCGAAGCATCTCGGCGATCTCGGCCTGGAAGTGCAGACTGGCGTCGGCAAGACCGGCGTGATAGGCGTGCTCGACGGCGCGCAGCCCGGCCCGGTCGTCATGCTGCGCTTCGACATGGACGCGCTGCCGATCCACGAAGCGAACCGCACCGACTACGTGTCGCAGAACCCGGGTGTGATGCACGCCTGCGGCCACGACGCCCACACCGCCATCGGCATGGGCATCGCCCAACTGCTGACGAAGCATCGCGATCGGCTGTGTGGCGCAGTCAAGTTCGTGTTCCAGCCCGCCGAAGAAGGCGGCAACGGCGCGCTGGCTATGATCAACGACGGCGCGCTGGAAGGCCCGCGCGCGGCGGTGTCGATGGGCTTGCACGTGTGGAACGAAATGCCGGTCGGCCAGGCGGGTGTCGGCGCGGGGCCGATCATGGCGGCGGCCGGCATCCTCAAGATCAAGGTGCAGGGCAAGGGCGGGCACGGCGCGCAGCCGGACAAGGCGATCGACGCGATCCTGGCCGGCTCGGCCATCGTGAATGCACTGCAGACGATCGTGGCGCGCAACGTCGAGCCGCGCCAGACGGCCGTCGTCAGCGTGTGCAGTTTCCACGCCGGCGACGCCTTTAACGTCATCGCCGACAGCGCCGAGCTGATCGGCACGTACCGCTCGTTCGACGACGGCGTGCAGGAACTGATCATGTGCCGCATACGCGAGGTGGCGGAGGACACTGCGCGGGCGATGGGCGCGATGGTGACCGTGGAGCTGAGGCCGATCACGTCGACGACGGTCAACGATGCACGCGTCGCCGAATTCGTGCGCGCCGACGCGAGCGACGTGCTCGGCGCGGATCGCGTCGTGCCCGAGCAGTTCACCATGGGCGCGGAAGACATGAGCGAGTTCCTCAAGCGCGTGCCGGGCTGCTTCTTCTTCCTCGGCTCGCGCAACGACGAGAGGGGCTTCAATGCGCCGCACCACAACCCGCGCTTCGACATCGACGAGAACGTGATGCCGCTCGGCGTCGCGATTCTCGCGCAGTCGGCGACGAGGTATCTATCGGGTCAGGGGAAGGTGGGAACTCCTTCGGTGCCGTGAGTTCCCGTTGTCTCATGAGGAACTGAAGGAACTCAATTTGCGCGACCAAGGCGATGACTCAAGCAGGCCCTCTGCGCTGGCGAACGGGAAATGGGTGGCTGGTGCTCGTCGGCGGCGGACGATGGAATACGACTGAGGCAATCGACCGCCGCGCGATTGACGCGATGACGGACGAGGCGCCGATCGCGTTCGTCCCGGCGGCGGGCTGCCCGCCGGACTACGGCGAGTCGTTCCTGGCGCACTACGCGCGCCTGGGCGCGCCCGCCGGCTACGTCGTGCCCATACACGATCAGGCATCCGCAAACGATCCGGCCAACGTGCGCCGGCTGACGCACGCCGGGCTGGTGTACTTCGGCGGCGGCGACATGCGGCAGTTGCTCGACGCCATGACCGGCGCGCAGGCGCTCGACGCCGTCGCGGCGGCGTATGCGGCCGGCGCCGTCATCGTCGGCATGAGCGCCGGAGCAGCCGCGCTGGCCGCCTGGGGCTTATCGTCCGATCCGGGCGTTGGCCTGCTCAGGGGCTGGGGCTGGCTGCCGAATGCGATCGTCGCGCCACATTACGCTCCCGCGCAGGCCGATGCGCTGCACGCCGGGCTGCGCGAGCATCCGCAGCTACTTGGGCTGGGCATCCCGGAGGACGTGGCGCTCGCGCTAGGTCCTGACGCCGAAGTCTTCACCTGGGGACGTGGACAGATTACCGTCACGCTCGGTTCGAAGTTTGACCCAGAAGGATGAAGGATGAGGGATGAAGGATGAAGCTGGCGACCAGGTCCGGGACGTTCGTGGTCGTGTATTCAGTCTGCCTTCTCCTCCCCGGCGGATCGTCTCGCTTGTGCCGTCGATCACCGAGACGTTGTTCGACTTCGGATGCGCCGATCGCCTCGTCGCGCGGACCGACTACTGCGTTCGTCCCGCCGAAGCCTCGCGCATTCCATCCATCGGCGGCACGAAAAACCCCAA
Organism: Anaerolineae bacterium; assembly: GCA_035693785.1. Classification (GTDB taxonomy): domain Bacteria; phylum Chloroflexota; class Anaerolineae; order Fen-1058; family Fen-1058; genus DASSFZ01. Next base: position 11,025 of record DASSFZ010000473.1, read on the forward strand.
CCTCGACCTCGCTCGCGCGCTGCAGCCCGATCTGGTCTTTGCCAATCAGGAAGAGAATCGCGGGTCAGATGTCGCCGCACTCGAGGCGAGCGGCATTCCGGTGTTCCTCACCTTTCCGCGCGCCATTGCGCAAGCCGTGACCGATCTGGAAAACATCGCCGCGCTGCTCGGCGTGAGTGAAGTCGCGCGCGAGATGATCGCGGCGATCAAGAGAGCGGCGCGCAATCGGCGTTCTCACGTGCGGCCGTTTGTGCCGGTGTTCGTTCCCATCTGGCGTGATCCCTGGATGACGTTCAACGCAGACACGTACGCGCACGAGGTGCTGGCGGCGCACGGGCTGTACAACGTGTTCGCCGATCGGGATCGGCGCTATCCGCTGGCGGCCGATCTCGGCCGTGGCGAAGCGAAGTTCGCCGAAGGTCGCGACACCCGCTATCCGCGCGTGACGCTGGAGGAGGCGGATGCGCGCCGGCCCGGCCTCGCGCTGCTCCCCGACGAACCGTATCGGTTCACACAGACCGACGCCGGCGACGTGGCCCGCGCACTCGGCCTGCCGCCCAATTGCGTGCAGTTGATCGATGGGAGCCTGCTGTTCTGGCACGGCACGCGCATGCTGCGCACCTTGACCGAATGGCCGGAGATGCCGGCCATGTGATGATTTGTGCAGGACGCCGTTTCGGAGTACAGTTCGGCATCCGCCGTACGAACCACGCTCCCGCCGGCCGGCCACTGCCGGGAGCACATAAGCCAACCGGGAGGAGAACCATGCAGTCGTCCACGCCGACGCCGAAGAAGCCGAGGCCGCTGATCAGCCCGTTGGGGTGGGTGGGCATTGTCCTGTGGCTGGCCGCCGCGCTCGCGCTGCTGCAACTGCTCAACAGCGCGCAACTGAGAGCGACGGTCGTCGTCGCTGGCCTGCCCAAGCCGATCCCCTTGGGCGCGCTGCTGAACACTGTCGCACAGGTCGTGATGATCGTCGCGCTGCTGTTCGGCTGGCGCTTCGCGCGCGTCAAGGATTTCCGCCGGCACCGCCGTGTCCAGACGACGGTCGTCATGGTCAACTGGCTCATGATTCTCTTCGTCATGGGTGTGGCTTTCTTCGGGCCGGAAGTCACGGCTAATCCGCAGGCGGGGACAAATCCACTGATCCTGCTAGAGATTGGTCACGGCATTGTCGGCATGCTTGCGGCGCTGTCGGGCGCGTATCTCGTCTTTCGCATGGTGTTCGAGCGCGCCCTGCCGTCCTGGTTCAAGGTCAGGAATTTCAAGCGGCTCATGCAAATCACGATCGTCGTGTGGCTCCTCCTCGCCGTGGGTGGGCTGGGCATCTTCGGGTTGAAATATCTGTTGCCTTCGAGCGCGCCGGCCGTCGCGGTTGTCTCCACGCCGACACCGCAGCCTGCACCGCCGACCCCGCTGGGCGGGGCGCAAGCAGCGGACACGCCTGAGCCGACAGAGCCGCCGCCGACGCCCGGACCGACTCCCAGCGAAGTCTTCGGCATTGCGGCGATCTCCGACGATATAGCTTACAGCGACCGGATCGACATCGACTTAGTGAACGTGCCGCCTGCGCCGCCCGGCCTGGAGTACGCCGGCTGGCTGATCGGCAATCAGGGCGAGTTCCGGCTGAGCGTGGGCTTGCTCGACGTCGGCCTGGATGGTCGCGCCAGCCATTCGTTCACATCGCCGATCGGGGAGAACCTGTTCGCCCTCTATGACGAATTCATTATGACGCTGGAGCCGCTCGGCGTCGCCGACGACCAGCCGTCGGCGGATATCAAGTTCTCGGCCGTGATCCCCGAAGGGCCGCAGCCGGCGCTGCGCGCGCTGCTGGTGAGCGCGGGCGACACCCCGGGCAAGGTCGGCCTCCTACTAGGCCTGCGCATGCAGGCCGAAGTGGTGCGCAGTCACGTGCAGTTGACCGACCTGGCGCTCGGCCCGCAGGACCTGGCCGGCGTGCGCCGCCACGCGGAACACCTGATCAACGCGATTCAGGGCCTGCACGGCCCGAACTTCGGCGACGTCGACGGCGACGGCCGCGCGCTCAACCCCGGCGATACTTACGGCCTTTTGTCCACCAGCCTGGGCTTCGGCTACATCGAAGCCGTCGCCGTCCACGCGCAGACGGCGATCGACGCGCCTGACGCGACCGAGGAAATCAAGACGCACGCCGAGCATACGCGGATCGCCGCGATGAATGCGCTCACGTGGGCCGAGCAGTTGAACGCGAAGGCGCTTGAACTCGTCAAGGTGCAAGACATCGACGCGGCGCGCGCACTGTTCGAGGAGATGCGCCCCATGGCCGACGCGCTGCTCGAGGGTGTCGACGCCGACGGCGACGGCCAGGTCGAGCCGATCCCCGACGAGGGGACGATCTTCACCGCGTACCAGCACGCGCAGTTCGCGGCCAGCCCGGCGTACAATTCCCCGCTCCTCGAAGGCGGCGCGCCGATCGTCGTCGCGCAGGCGACGCCGACGCCCACGCCACTGCCCCCAACGGCCACCCTGACGCCCGAGCCGCAGGTCGTCCAGGTCCTCATGAAGGACTTCGTGTTCAACCCGTCGCCGATCACGATCAAGGCGGGCACGACCGTCGAGTTCATCAACCTCGACAACGCGCCGCACACGGCGACGCTCGACGGTAACAGTAACAGTAAGGACACCGGCACGCTCAATCTCAACGACAAAGCCGCGCTGGTCTTCGACACACCGGGCGAGTATCCGTATTTCTGCCTGTTTCACGGCGGGCCGGGTGGCGCCGGCATGGCAGCGAAGATCGTCGTCGAGCCGTAGCCATCGAGACCTGGCAGGTCGCAAAGACCTGCCACACCGATTTCCCTGGGGACGTTTTTGGCTCCAAAATGGGCAAGCATCCCGCTATCGACCTGGGCGATTGCGCGTTCATTTTGCGCCTTGACCGAGCCGGAATACCTGCCAATCCGTGTAATCCGTGGGAAATCCGTGTGCCAGGTCTTTTCAAACCTGTTTCCAATCTTCCTGCCCTCAACTGCCTCAGTCACTCACGGTGACATCGCAAGATGGAATTCGCACAATCTGTGCATTCTAACCAGATTCCTATATACATTTGTTGATACTTTATTGTATAATGAAGATAATTATCGTTGTAATTGCTCCCTATTCCGTCTCTCCGTTTCAAGACATAGCGACGAAATTCTTATTCTTATTCATCCGAAGTCGGATGCATTTCAATATGGCGGCGACATTCCGCTGATGGTTGTCGCTCGGCTTCGCTACAATGTGTTTCGCAAGAACCGTACTGTGGGCTGGCCGCCATCGGCTCCAGACCCAGGATGCCTGCGAGGCCGCACACAGCAGACTATTGCTCCGGCAATCTGCTGCCGGAGTACAGGTCAGCCACAGACAAAAAGGCCCGCACCATGCGCCCGCTCTGGCAAATCCTCACCCGCGCGGCAAGCAGAGCGTCTCCGAACTGCGTGCTCGCCTGTGACGAATGTTTTGTCGCGCTGGAGTATCTGGCCGAGTTGCTGGATGCAGACGTTGATCCGAAAGACCTGTGGCACGCGGCACAGCGTCACCTGGCGCGCTGTCCCGACTGCCGCGAGCATCACCGTCAGAGAATCCACGACTTGGAGGCACGGCTGGTTGAAAGCAGCCGATCTCGTCTTTGACGCTCCAGCGCCTGGCTTTCTGAACTCATTCTCAAGTACAGATGCATAGCCTACTCACCCTGTTGAGAGGTCGCCATGGCCTCGCATTCAAGCCAAGGAGGATATACACATGAGCAAGAGAAATCGACTGAGTCAGATCGTCGTGGTGATCGTCGTCATGATCACGGTAACCACGCTGACGGCTTCGGCAAGCAACTTC
>DASSFZ010000474.1:0-4605 GCA_035693785.1 Anaerolineae bacterium
TGGTGCGCCGTGGGAAAATGGTACTATGACACTGCTATAGTAACGGGAACTTCTCACCAGATATGCGCGTCTATAAGTCCAGAGGTTCCCACTGGAGGATAGCCATGAGGACAAAGAGAGTCTTACTGTTCGTAGTCGCCATATTGATGACCATGGCGGCGAGCGGCTGCGGCGTTCAGGCCACGCCACCGGCGGCGACGAACCCGCCGGCCACGCCGCCCACCGTCCCGCCGACGCCTGCGCCCAGCGCCGTGGACGAACTGATCGACGCTTTGCGCGCGGCGGGCGCGACCGTCGAGAGTGGTGGCCCCATTCAGCAATCGTTCTTCTCCGTCGAAGGGCAGATGATCAAAGTTAACGGGGCAGATGTTCAGGTCTTCGAGTACGGCAGCCCTGCGGCGGCTGGCGCGGAAGCCGAGACGATCTCCGACGATGGCGGCGAGATCGGAACGACTATCGTGACCTGGGTCGATACACCGCATTTCTACCAGAAGGACAATCTAATCGTCCTATACGTGGGCAGCGACGAGCAAATCGCCGGCCTGCTGGAAGCCGCGCTCGGAGCACCTAGCGCCGAGGGGCCGGCCATGCCGGCCGGTACCGGCGAGCCGGTCGCCGCGCTGACGAAGGCGCTCGACGAGCGCGACTGGGCTGCCCTGCAGGCGCAGATGGGCGACCAGTTCATCATCGGCTACTGGCGGTCGGAAGGCGTGTCGCTCAGCCCGCAGGAAGCCATCGAGCAGTTGCAGACAAACTTGCTCTCTGCCGGCGCCACCCTGACCTATACGACGGACGAGAGCCAGTTTCCGTCGCTGGATGGCATACTGCTCGAGTCGACCTGGGGGCCGGACGTCAACGTCGTGCAGTCTGTTTTCAGTCAGGGCTGGGGGCCGGACGGCACAGGTGAGGCGATCCTGGCCGTGGCGGCGCAGCCCGACGGATCGACGTATTGGTATGGCATGATTTACGCGGTCGCAGGGTTCGATTAGACGGCCAGCCGGCACACGGCACTCTACACTGGTTGGAGTTTCGGCCTGGCATGGCTCAGCCGGTATGTGCTGACGCGGTGAGACGCAGAACCCCGGTTTCTCGGAGAAACCGGGGTTCTCAGTTGTATCTCCATTGCATCGACATTGCTCAAGGAGATAAGAGGCGCGTCGTCGCATCCACCAGCCCGCGAAGGCGGGCTTCGCGCAGTTATCGGCGCAGTTTCAACCGCCGCCGGCCAGCGCGTGGCGCTCTACCGCCACACCAGAGGATACCGTTCGGGATGCTCCAGTGCGTCGAGTTCAAGATCGGCATCCAGAGCTGGCCAGTGAAACTGCCGGGGCGACAATCGCTGCACGTTGAATATGTGTTAAACTTGGGCGCTGGCGCGAAGCCCAGCGATGACTTCAATACCCAAGGAGCCTCCATGCCCGCACGCACCAAGCGTCTCATCACTGCCGAAGACCTGTACCGCCTGGAACAGATCACGGACTGTCGGATCGCGCCCGACGGCAGGCACGTAGTGTACGCCGTGCAGCGCGTCGACAAAAAGACCGAGAAGAAGTACGCCAACCTGTGGATCGTGCCCATGCGCGGCGGCGCGCCACGGTCGTTCACGTTCGGCGACCACGTGGACGCGCAGCCGCGCTGGTCGCCAGACGGCGAGCACATCGCCTTCCTGTCGAATCGCGGCGACGAGAAGCAGATGCAGATTTACGTCATCCCGTTCGGCGGCGGCGAGGCGCGTAAGCTCACCGACTTGAAAGGCAGCTTCGGCTCCTTCGCGTGGTCGCCCGACGGGCGGCAGTTCGTCGTCCAGTTTCGCAAGAAGGATCGGGAAGCTCTGGAACGCGAGCAGGACGAGGAGAAGAAGAAACTGGGCATCGTCTCGCGCCGCATCACGCGCGTATGGCATAAGCTCGACGGCGAGGGGTTTCTGCCGGACGAGCGCTGGCACATTTGGACGGTCAACGCGCGCAGCGGCAGGGCGAAGCAGTTGACCGATGGCGAGGTGCACGACGAGGTGGATCCGTGCTGGTCGCCCGGCGGCAGGTCGATCGGCTTCGTGTCCAACCAGCATCCCGATCCGGACTTCAACCCGGACGAGGTCGACCTGTTCGTCATGCCCGCGACCGGCGGCCGGCCGCGCAAGATCGGCACGCCAATCGGCCCCAAGCGCATGCCGGTCTATTCTCCCGACGGAAAGTGGATCGCCTACATCGGGCGCGAAGGGCGAGGCGAATGGTGGAAGAACGATCGCGTGTACGTCGCGGCAGCGGATGGCAAGCGCAAGCCGGTCGATCTCACAGGCCAATACGATATTCACCTCGAAAGCGGGACGCTCGCCGAGACCGGCGCGCCGCCGACGATACCGCCCGTATGGTCGAGCGACAGCCGGACGATCTATTTCCAGGTCACGCGGCACGGCAACACCGAGCTGCGCTCCGTGTCGATCGACGGCGGCGACCTGCAAACGGTGATCGGCGACAAGGGCGTCGTCGGCGCGTTCTCCTTCAGTCGCGACCAGGCCACGCTCGCCTACTTCTACGCCGAGATGAGCGACCCCGGCCAGGTGTGGGCGCGCGATATGGCGAGTGGCAGCTCGCGCCGTCTGACGGCCGTCAACGCCTGGCTGCGCGGTATCGATCTGGGCGAGATAGAAGAGGTCTGGTTCGAGGGCGCGGCCGGCAACCGGCTGCAGGGCTGGATCCTGAAGCCGCCGCGCTTCAGCGCCCGCAAGAGATACCCGGCGATCGTCGAGATTCACGGCGGCCCCTTGCTCCAGTACGGCCACCACTTCATGCACGAGTTCCACTTTCTCGCCGCGAACGGTTACGTCGTGGCCTTCTCCAATCCGCGCGGCGGGCAGGGCTACGGCGAAGCGCACGCCAAAGCGCCGTGGCAGGCGTGGGGCACCTCCGACTACGAAGACATCATGGCCTGGGCCGACACCGTCGAAAAGCGGCCGTACGTCGACAAAAAGCGCATGGGCGTCACCGGCGGCAGCTACGGCGGGTTCATGACCAACTGGATCATCGGCCACACCGATCGCTTCAAGGCGGCCGTGACCCAGCGCAGCATCAGCAACCAGATCAGCATGTGGGGAACGAGCGATTTCAACTGGTTCTTTCAGCAAGAGATCGGGGACAAGCCGCCGTGGGAGAATCTGGAGGGCTACTGGGAGCAGTCGCCGTTGAAATACATCGGCAACGCCAAAACGCCGACACTCATCTCACACAGCGAGCAAGACCTGCGCTGCTCGATCGAGCAGGCCGAGCAGATGTTCGTCGCGCTCAAGAAGCTCGGCGTCGACACGGAGATGGTGCGGTTCCCCGACGAGCCGCATGGCCTGTCACGCACCGGCCGCACCGACCGGCGCATCGTGCGGCTCAACCACTTCCTGCGCTGGTTTGATAAATATTTGAAGTAGACAGGTAGACAGGTGGCAAGTAAAAAGGCACGGAGGGGTTACGCCTCTCCGTGCCTGTGTGTTTGTCATTTGAGCAGTTCGACAAACTCGTCGCGACTCAGCCCTGCGCTCTTCACGATCTGCAGCGTCAGCCCACGTCCCAGGTCACGATTATGCATTGGCACCACGACACGTCGTCCGTCTGGCGCGCGCCTAAGCACAACATGACTGCCTGTCTGGTGGTCGACTTCGAAGCCAGCGCGTTGCAAGGCCTGGATCATCTGCCGAGACGTGACGCTCGGGAGGCGAGTCATTAGGCTGCCTCAAGCTCAACGCTCACACGTCCGATAAACTGCTCATCGAAAGCCTCGACCGGTATGGGCTCAGCGTGCTTGCGGAGGCTCACACAGTACGCGCTGATTGCGTCAACAGCCATCGCACGCGCTTCTTCCAGCGTCCGGCCTTCCGTGAAACATCCCGGCAGCGCCGGCACGGTCACCAGATACTCGCCCTCGGGCTGACGTTCAATGATCACGGTAAAATGATATGTTTCCATCGTCCATCCCCGATAGCGCGATCTCTCATTCCACCTTATCCGTATCCGTCGGCACTGTGTCGCGCGGCGGCGCACCTCTCGTAGCGCGCGACTTCGAACGCGGTCGGCTTTCCGCTCCCGCCAACTCCGGCTCGGCCTCCGGCACTTTGACCGCATGGCCGAACGTGATGCCCTGCTCGTTCGTATCCACGACAACCGTATCGCCGATCTTGAACTCGCCCTTCAGCATCGCCACCGAGAGCGGTGATTCGACGAATCGCTGCAGCGCGCGGCGCAACGGGCGCGCGCCGAACTGCGGGTCGTAGCCTTCCTTGGCCAGCCACTTGCGCGCCGGGTCGGTTAGCTCGATGAACAGGCCCTGGTCGCGCAGGCGGCCGCGAATCTCGTTCATCTGCAGATCGACGATCTTCTCGACGTCCTCGAGCGTGAGCGTCTTGAAGATGATAATCTCGTCGACGCGATTGAGGAACTCGGGCCGGAACGCGCGCTTCAGCTCGTCCTCGATCTTCTTATGATCGGCAACCTGCGCCGGGCCGCTCGAATCGCCGGGCCGCACGAAGCCGAGCGCGCCGCTCTTGCGCACGAACTCGGTGCCCAGGTTGCTGGTCATGATGATCACCGTATTGCGGAAATCGACTGTGCGCCCCTGCCC
>DASSFZ010000475.1:0-4839 GCA_035693785.1 Anaerolineae bacterium
ACGCTCTTGGTATCGGCGGCGACGTTCGCGCCACTTGCGATTATCGTCGTAGACGCGTGCGGCGTAGGATCGGAACTGGGCGAAGCCGGCCGGCTCCGCCTCGAACAGCGGCACGCCGTCGCTGGCGACCTCGAACAGCAAGATCGGATCGGCCCCGTTCAGGAACGCGACATCGACCTCGCCAGCGGATTCCAATGCGGCAGTCAGGTCACTCACCAGGCCGAGTTCCCAATCGGCATCGCCCCAGCGCCGCTTGCGAGCACGCACCGCCACGTCGACGTCGCTGCCTTTGCGGGCGCGTCCCTTCGCGTGTGAACCAAACAGCACGATCAGGTCCAGATTGTAGCGGCGCGCGACCTTCTTGAGTTTCGCTTCGTCGAAGTGCACGGGCAATTCGGATTCTCCATTCAGTACCGCAGTGACTCCACGTGTCATCGGCGAACAAGATTTCCAGGACCTGCTTTATCGCGGAACTCGCGCTCCGCCCCGATAAGCCCACCGGCGGCAACCGCCAGCAGCAGCCTGTTCAGATCCTCGAGCGGAAACGTCATCTACGTCCAATTCTCTAGCGCCAGCTTGAGCGACGCTGCGAAGTAGTCCGCCAGGGCGCCGTCCAGGATGCGATGATCGAATGTGAACGAGATGTAGCACATCGGCTTGATCGCGATCGAATCGACGCCGTCCTGCGTGACGACCACGGCGCGCTTCTGGACCATGCCAACGCCGAGAATGCCGCACTGCGGCTGGTTGATGATCGGCGTGGCGAACAGGCTGCCCGACACGCCGTGGTTGGTGATGGTGAACGTGCCACCCTGCACGTCGTCGGGCTTGAGCGCCTTGCGCCGCGCGCGGTCGGCCAGATCGTTCACCGCGCGAGCGAGTCCCAGCAGGTTCATCGAATCGGCGTTCTTGATTACCGGCACGATCAGGCCCTCGTCGCCCAGCGACACGGCGACGCCGACGTTCACCGTCCGGTGGAGAAGGATACCGTCCTCGCGCCACGACGAGTTGGCCATCGGATGCTGCTTCAGCGCGGCGACGGACGCTGCGACGAAGTACGGCGTGTAAGTGAGGTTCGTGCCGTCGCGCTCGAACGCGGCCTTGTTCGCGTTACGGTGCGCCACGACGCGCGACATGTCGATTTCGAAGACTGTCGTCACGTGCGGGCTGGCATGCTTGGAGCGCACCATATGCTCGGCGATCGAGCGGCGCATCGACGAGAGCGAGACGACTTCGCCGGGCATGGGCGCGGGCGCCGGAACGGGCGTCGGCATCGGGGCAGGCGCCGGCGCAGGCTTCGCGGCGCCGAACACCTCCTCGGTCGGACGGAACAGCTCGCCCAGGCCGGGCTGCTCCCACGGCGCAAGCTCCCTCACCCGCTCCTCTCCCACAGGGAGAGGGGAGACGGGCTTCGCCGTGCCTCCGCGCTCGACGTACGCCAGAATGTCCTTCTTCGTGACGCGCCCGCCCTCGCCGGTGCCAGGCACGAGCGACACGTCGACGTTGTGCTCGGCGGCGATGCGCGCCACGACGGGCGATACGCGCGTCACGGCCGGCGGTTTGGCCACCGGGGCGACGCTCGCCGCTGCCGCCGCGTGCGCCGGCTCGGCCGCGTGCAAGTCAACTTTGCCGCCGGCCGGCGGCGTCTCGCCCGGCTGACCGATGAACGCGATCAGCGTCTCGGCCTGCACGACCTCGCCCTCGTCGAAATACAGCTTCAGGAGCGTGCCCTCGCCCGCGGCAGTCACCTCAGTCGTCACCTTGTCGGTTTCGACTTCGAGGATCGGCTCGTACAGCTTCACGGCGTCGCCGGGCTTCTTGAGCCACTTGCTGATCTTGCCCTCGACGACGCTCTCGCCGAGCTGGGGCATCACGACGTTTGTTCCCATGATCGGTCTCTCCAATGGGCGGATGGCAGATAGCCGATGGCAGATGGCAGATGGCTTATCGCATGTCGCGTATCGCGTATCGCGCGTCGCAGCGTGTCACCTGTCACACTTCACGCCTCACGTTTTACGTATCACGTTTCACGCATCACGTATCACGTCACGTATCAGTAAGCCGCCAGTTTCCTCATCGCCTCCGCAATCTTCTGCGGGTTCGGCATGAACCAGTCCTGCAGCTTGTGGCTGTACGGCACGCCGGGCACGTCGGGGCCGGCCAGCCGCATGATCGGCGCGTCCATGTAATGGAACGCCTCGTCGGCCAGGATCGCCGCGATCTCTGCGCCGTAGCCCAGGAACCGGTTGTCCTCGTACACGATCAGCGCCTTGCCCGTCTTCTTGAACGAGTTGAGCACCGTTTCCTTGTCGAGCGGGTTGAGCGTGCGCAGATCGACCAGCTCGACGCCGATGCCCTCCTTCGCCACTTCGTCGGCGGCCTGCTGGCAGTAGAAGTGCATGATGCCGTAGGCGTACACGGTGATGTCCGCGCCTTCGCGCGTAACCTTCGCCGCGCCGAGCGGCACGGTGTACTCGCCGTCCGGGATTTCTCCCTTGATGAGCCGGTACCCTTTCTTCGGTTCGAGGAATAGCACCGGGTTGTTGTCGCGAATTGCCGACTTGAGCAGGCCCTTGGCGTCGTGGGGGTTCGACGGCACGGCGACCTTCAGGCCGGGCACGTGCGCGAATGTCGCCTCGATCGACTGCGAGTGATACAGCCCGCCGCCGATGCCACCACCGTACGGCGTGCGGATCACCATCGGCACGGTCGTTGAGCCGCCGGTGCGGTAGTACATGCGCGCCGCTTCGTTGACGATCTGGTTGTAAGCCGGATGGATGAAGTCGGCGAACTGGATTTCGCACACCGGGCGCATGCCGTTCATCGCCGCGCCGACGCCAATGGCGACGATCGACGATTCGGCCAGCGGGGAATCGATGATGCGACTCGGCCCGTACTTCTTGAACAGGCCCATCGTCGCGCGGAACACGCCACCGCGCGGGCCGACGTCCTCGCCCGTGATGAACACCGCCGGATCGCGTTCCAGTTCCTCGTCGAGCGCCTCTCGAATCCCTTCTATCAGAGTTTTCTCCGCCATCGATTCTCCTCACTCGTCCACCAATTACTAATGACCAATTACCGATTGGAGTTTAGACTAACCGCCGCTTTGAGGGCCTTTTCGCCACATGTGCCGCCATATTTGGCGGTTTTGTAACATGTGAGCCGCCAGATATGGCGCTGGATCGAATTAGTCTAAACTCCAACATAGACCCGACACACGGATTTCCCACGGATTACACGGATGGGCAAGTATTCCGGCACGGTCAAGGTGCAAAATGAATGCGCAATCGCCCAGGTCGATAGCGGGATACTTGCCAACTTCGGAGCCTAAAAACGTCCCCGGGGAAATCGGTGTGACAGATTTTATTTGCCGATCGTGACCGCGCGCCGGGTGACGAAGACCTGCCAGGTCTGCCTTGCCACTTGACCCCGGTGATATAATGAAATCAAACTGCTCACCCTTCCGCAGGTTCCCGCGTCTGTTCGTCAAGTCAGGTATCAAGACTACCTTCGGTCGGGCTGCACGGTTCTTGCCCTGGTCAACCTGCGGGAGGGCCGGCTGCTATTTCGGATGCATGAAAGGAGGCATCCATGTTCCGCATCCGGTACTCTTACGTCCGAACGATCCTCGCCGTCCTGACGCTCGCCTTTCTCGCCGCCGCCGTGTACGTGGCGCAAAGCACCGCCGGCGTGGTGGCGCTTCTCCTGCTGGGCGTCGCCACGGGGTTGTCGTGGATCAACCCGCCGGGCATCTTCGGGTGGCTGGTCCAGGGCGCGTGCCCATACTGCAACGGCCACGTGGTGTGGGAGATCCAGCAGGTGCCCGAGCCGTACTACGAGATCTTCACGGTTCGATGCGAGGACTGTGGGCGCAGCAAAATAGAACTCGCGTATCGGCCGCAGTAGAATGCCACCGGTACTAACCTCATCTTCCCATTGAATCCTCGTTTCCTGCGGTGTATCATGGCGCGCATGAATACACGCCGCCGTAGGTGACGTGTTGCCACCGCTCTCCGAGCCGCCTGCCTGCACGTTCGACATGCCGCGCCGTGCGGGCCAATTTCACCGGGAGCTTGACCATGAAACTCACATTCCTCGTGTTGTGCCTGGCGCTTACCGTTACCGCATGTACCCAAGAGCAAGCGCCTCTTCAAGCGTCGCCGACCTCTGCGCCGCCTGCCGAGCCACCCACCTCCGAGCCACCTACCGTCGCGCTACCTACCGCCGCGCCACCTACCGCCGCGCCGCCTACCGTCGCGCCAACGGTAACCGCTGAGCCTCCCACCGCAGCTGCTCCGACGGAAGCGCCCACTGACACGCCTACTGCCGGGCCGTCGCCGACTGCCCGCCCGCGCGCGACGGCGACGGCGGCCGGCCCGCTTGACTTTCAAACATACGTAGCGGGCTGCCGCCTCGCCCCCACCCCCGAAAAGCCTGGCAACGTCGTGATCACCATCTCGGTCGAAGCGACGGGCGGCAACGGCGTCTACAGATATTTCCATCGGGACGTCGAGGAGCCGGACAAGTTCATCGACATCGAGTGGGAGAAGGGTACGCGTCTGATTGGCGAGGTTACCGTCACCTCGGCCGGGCAGTCTCTCACGAAGGAGTACGACTTCCAGCCGACCGATTACTGCCCGTAGCAGGGTAGTGAGTAACTGCTCAGCCACTTGCGGCGTGTCATTCCGAGCGCAGTGAGGAATCTCTCGTCCGTCGGGTGTCGGCTGTCAGGTGTCAGGTGTCGGATAGTGTCATTCCGAACGCAGTGAGGAATCTCTGCGCCAATCAGCGACACTACCAGACAGGGGTAGAGATTCCTCGTCGCAAACGGCGCTCCTC
>DASSFZ010000476.1:0-2210 GCA_035693785.1 Anaerolineae bacterium
CCGATGCCTTCATGGAAGCCGTCCGGCGCGATGCAGAGTGGGAACTGCGTTTCCCGGATGTCGGGTCGCCCGAGTACGCTGGTTTCGACGGCTCGCTGGAACAAGCCGAAGCGGCGGGAATCCCGATCAAAGTCTATAAGCGCGTGCGCGCACGCGATCTGTTCGACAAGATCGTCGGGCAGGCGCATCACAACGGCGAGCCGGGCGTGCTGTTTCTCGACGCGGCGAATCGATCGAACCCGGTGCCGCATCTGTATCAGCTCGAGGCAACAAATCCCTGCGGCGAGCAATACTTAGGCAGTTACGAGAACTGCTGTCTCGGCTCCATCAATCTGGCCCAACACGTGAAGTACGTCGGCGGCAAGGCTGCAGTCGATTGGGCCAAGCTGGAGGAATCGGTCGTGCTCTCGACGCACTTCCTCGACAACGTCGTGACCGCGAACCAGTACGTTCCGGCCGTGCCGCAATTGAAAGAGGCGGCCTATCGTGCCCGGCGCATCGGGCTGGGCATCATGGGTCTGGGCGATCTGATGTATCACCTGGGCATTCGCTACGGAAGCCAGGAGGCGCAGGAGTTTGCCGCGCAGATCATGGAGTTCGTGCGCTACCACTGCATGAAGACATCGATCGGCTTAGCCAGAGAGCGCGGTCCCCTCCCGGCGCTCGAGGGAAGTATCTACGATCCGAAGCACCTGAAGTGGACGCCGCCGAGGCCGCTCGAACCATACACTCGCGACTGGGGCCGGCCGGCGATCAAATGGAACGAGATCGTCGAGGGCATCAAGAAGCACGGCATCCGCAATGCAGCCCAATGCACAGTGGCTCCGACCGGAACAATCGCGACCGTGGCCGGCTGCGAAGCTTATGGCTGCGAGCCGGTCTTCGCGCTGGCGTACATGCGCCACATCGTCGATGCGGAGGCTGGCGGCGGCGATGGGCGCACCACACTCACGTACGCCAGCCCGTTGTTCGAGCAGGCGCTCATCCGCGCCGGCGTCGACGAAGCGACGCGACAGCGCATCTATCAAGATGTGATGTACTCTGGCACGTGCCAGAATGTCGAAGGTGTCCCAGAGTCGGTGCGACACACGTTCGTCGTGTCGGCCGACATCACACCGGAGGAGCACGTCCGCATGCAGGCGGCGATTCAGGTTTTTGTAGACAACTCTCTGAGCAAGACCTGTAACTTTCCGGCAACTGCGACGGAAGACGACGTGGCAAAGGCTTACTTTCTGGCCTGGGAACTCGGCTGCAAAGGTCTCACGGTGTACGTCACCGGCTCGCGCGATAAGGTGGTGCTGGAAACCCACCAGACGCAGGCGGCGAAAGAGAAGATAGCAGATATGACATCACTTGAAGTACACGCCACCAAGAAGCCACGCCCGCGCAAGCTGCAGGGTAGCACGTACAAGATCGGCACGCCGCTGGGCACCGCCTTCATCACCGTCAACGAGAACGGCGATGGCAAGCCGTTCGAGGTGTTCCTCAACGTCGGCAAGGCCGGATCGGATACGGCGGCGGTCGCCGAGGCGTTGGGCCGGTTGATCTCGCTCGTGCTTCGGCTGCCTTCGGCGATGGATCCGCTCGAGCGCCTGCAGAATGTTGCCGAGCAGTTGTCCGGCATCGGCGGCGGCCGGCCTATGGGCTTCGGTCCGCAGCGCGTCCGGTCTCTGCCCGATGGCATTGCTCAAGCGCTGATCGAATATCTCGGCCAGACTTCTGAATCGCTAGGTGCGAACGGTGGGGATGATGGACATACGCACGCCAGCGCACCGGTGGCGCAGCAGTTGCCTCTGAAGATCGGCGACCTGTGTCCGGCGTGCGGTGAGGCGACTTTCGTCAACGAAGAGGGCTGCCGCAAATGCTACAGTTGCGGGCATAGTGAGTGTTGACTTTACTTCCACACCTTAAGAGCCTATCCGAAAAGTGGAGTGCAGACTTCAGTCTGCATGGCCAAAGCGGGCTAAAGCCCCGCACTCCAGGTTTTTCGGATAGGCTCTAATCGTGGACGGGCAGTGACAAGCGGATTGTGGTTCCCTGCCCCGGCTCGCTCTCCGCAGCGATCTCCCCGCCGTGCGCTGTGACAAGATTCTTGGCGATCGCCAGACCCAGCCCCATGCCGTGTGAATCGCGCGCTCTATAAAACCGATCGAAGACGTGCGGCAGATCGTCCGCCGCGATTCCCGCGCCTGTGTCCTCGATGGCCACGA
>DASSFZ010000477.1:0-4430 GCA_035693785.1 Anaerolineae bacterium
TAATGACGGCCATGAAGCTCAGGCCATTGAGCCAGAATGCGGAGGCTGCACCGAGCGCCCCGATCATGTAACCGGCCAGCGCCGGGCCGAGCATGCGGCTCGCTTGTAACGTGATGCCGTTCAGGTTGACGGCTTTGCGCACTTCGGTCATGCCCGAAAGGTCGCCGATGAAGGCTTGTTGAGCCGGGAAGTCAATGGCGCTGAAGATGCCGAGCAGGCTCGCCAGAACGTAGACGTGCCAGAGTTGGATCAGGCCGGTTTGAGTGAGCACTGCCAGGCTGAAGGCCAGCAGCATTGCGCCCACCTGCGTCCCGATCAAAAGCCGGCGGCGGTCCAACCGATCCGCCCACACCCCCGTCCACGGGCTGAGGATCAGAATGGGTAACGTGCTCAACATGCCCACGATGCCCAGCGGCGTGGCTGCGCCCTGGCTCAATTCGTATACCACGATGCCCTGTGCCGTCATCTGCAACCAGGTGCCGACGAGCGAGATAGCCTGCCCGCCCAAATAGATGCGGAAGTTGCGGATGCGCAAGGGCGAGAAACTCTGCCGGAATGCCTCAAGCCAGTTGTTCATGCTGCCGCCCAGCAGACTGGTCATTTGCCCAACCGTTGCTCTGTAGCCATTGCTCTAACGTCTGCATACCCGGATGCAAACGGCGCAGACGGGCAATGTCTGCCTGATAACCCGCCTCGTTGAACCACTTCTGCATCGCGTACAGGTCGTAGCTGTACTCCTTAAGCGGTTCAAGCGGCTGCTCCTCGAATGTGACCGGACGACCCGTGACGCGCGAGAACAGTTCGGCTGTCTCCGGCATGGTCAATTCATCACCGGCGATCTCTATGGCCTGGCCGATGTATATTTCGGGATTCTCGAAGACCAGTGCCGCCATCGCGCCGATGTCATCCACGGCGATCATCTGCAGCTTCTTGGCCGGGCGCAGGGCGAAGCTGAGTTTTCCCTGCTCGAAGACGGACTGGCGGGACATGAAGTTGAAGTTTTCCATGAAGAACACTGGACGGAGGATGGTCGCGGGCAGGCCGAGCGCCTGAAGATGTTCCTCGATACGCCGCTTGCTCTCGAAATGCGGGATGCCAGTGTTCTTTTCTGCGCCGCCGACCGAGGAATAGACGAAATGCTGTACGTTCGCCGCCTTTGCCGCGTCGGCAAACGCCTTGCCCCAGCGCTCTTCGGCTTCAAGGCCTGCCTCAAAGCCGCTTTGCACACTGAACACGCCGTAGACGCCTTCTAATGATCTGTCCAGTGAGGCGCGGTCGTCGAAATGGCCTTCGATGATTTCGACCCCTTGCTCGGCAAAGGCTAGGGCGGCGGGCTTGCGGGCATCGCGCGTCAATCCGCGCACCGGCCAGCCGTTCGCCAACAGGTGCCGCGCCGTCGCGCCGCCTTGATTACCCGTCACACCGCTGACGAGGATGATGGCTTCGCTTTTGGTAACCATGTGTCTCTCCTTGAGATGATCAGATTGTTGATTGGTTAGCCGGCAAAGTATTATGGCCAAAATTTGCCTCGCAAAGCGAGGAACAGTAAACGACCTATCTGGCGAGATTGTTGTTAATCTGGTCAAGCAGGCGGCGCATCAGCGCTTTTTCGACCTCAGATAAGCCTTGCACAGTAAGTGCCTCGAGGTTCTCCCAGATTTTTTTCACCTGCGCTTTCAATGCGCGCCCCTTCGGGGTGAGGTACACACGGGAAACACGTGCGTCCTCGGCGTCTTGTCTGCGTTCCACCAGCCCGGCTTGTTCCAGGCGCTGGAGCGTCTTGGTGACAGTGGGCGGCTCGACGCACAGTTGATCGACCAACTGCGATTGTGTGAGACCCTCTTCGTTCCAGAGATGGAACAAGAGCATTTCTTGCCCGGTATGCAGCCCCAACTGATTGAGAGCGGCTTCGGCGCGGCTACGATGTGCTCTGTGAATTTGAAGGATGCGGTAACCGATATAGTCGTCTAGAGGGTGGCTCATCACCCGCTCGTTTATTTAGCTGGCTAAATAGTAGCACCGAAGAAGTTAGTTGTCAACCCTTCTGGTATGACCCATTGGACAGTATCGACCCTGTCTCTTAGTACTACTTTGTCACTTAGGCCAGCCGCCTGTCATGCTGTGGCGCGCAACGCCGAAGCATCTCGAATGGCCTCCAGACACATGAATGTAGAATACATATGATGTTAGTTGCCCCTATGTAGTCGGCGGGTATTTGATAAACCGCGCGATATTTTGTACAAGTCGAGACCGTCCCCATCCATTCCGCCGACGAGTTGCCGCGCTGGCATGACTACTTCGCCGGCCAGGGGTACGAAGGGCTGATCCTGCGCGACCCGAGCGCAGTGTACAAGCCCGGCGACCGGGTGGTCGGACTGCAAAAGTACAAGGCCTTCATGGACGCCGAATTCAAGGTCGTGGATGTGTTGGAGGCGGAGGGTAACTTCGCCGGGGCGGCCATCTATGTGTGCGTGACCCCCGAGGGGCGGCAGTTCACCGTCAACCCCGATGGCAACCTGGAGACTCGCCGAGAAATCTTCCGCAACCGGCGGCGATACCTTGGCAAGCGGGTGACAGTGCGCTTCCAGAACTATTCCGACGACCGCCTGCCTCGCTTCCCGACGCGGGCGACGGTGCGCGAGCGGGTGCAGGGGTGAGGGGCTTCCTCTACTTGGTATCCTTACCGGTGCCGGCTCATAACAACTCGTGACGCACGGGCGAGGACAGCGCTTGCCTGGCGGAGGTCGGCCTCCCCGATCTCCGCGCCCAGCGCATCAGCCCACACCCGCTGCGCGGTCTGGATCGTGCGCAGCGCGGAGCGGCCGCGTGGCGTGAGCCGCAAGAGCTTGGCGCGCCGGTGGCTGGGGTTCTTCTCGTACACGGCCAATCCTTCCCGAACGAGCACGTCCGCCACGCGTTGCACGCTCTGTCGGGCGAGCCTCCAAGCGCGCGCGATCTGCGCCACCGTCGAGGGTGCGTCCTCGACCGCCGCGAGGACCCTCCAGCGTGCGCTCGTCTGGCCCGCGGGCCTGGCCAACGCGTCCCCGGCGGCGAGAAGGAGCCCGTTGAGCTGGAACACCTGCACGATGAATGCGCTGAAGGCGTCGCCTGCTGGCGTGCGGGGTGGGATGTCGGCGGACGCATCGAGGGCATCAGGCGCGCCGGACTTGACAGCATGCTGTCGTTGTAGTATACTGTTCGACATGACAGTATTCTGCCATATCTCACGCTCCCGCGCAAGCCTCGATCCGTGGTTGCGATTCCTGCGAACCATGAAGAAAGGAGACTTCGATGCCCAACATGACCAACCAGACTGAGACGCAAACCGCCGCGCTGACCGGCGCCGACCGCTCCGACACCTTGATCCGACCTTTCCGCATCGACATCCCACAGGCCGATCTGGACGACCTGCAGGCGCGGCTGACGATGACCCGCTTCACCGACGAGATCCCGGGCAGCGGATTCGACTACGGCGTCAGCGTCGAGTGGGTCAAGCGGATGGTCGACTACTGGCGCGCCGGTTACGACTGGCGCGCGTGGGAGGCCAAGCTCAATACGTGCCCGCAGTTCACCACCGAGATCGACGGGCAGAACATCCACTTCATCCACGTCCGTTCCGCCAAGGAGGACGCGCTCCCGCTGATCCTCACCCACGGCTGGCCCGGGACGGTCGTGGAGTACCTCGACGTGATCGAGGACCTGTCCCAGGACTTTCACCTGGTCATCCCGTCTGTGCCCGGCTTCGGCTTCTCCGGCCCTACCAGGGAGAAGGGCTGGAACCGCTACCGGATCGCCAGGGCGTGGGCCGAGCTGATGAAGCGCCTCGGCTACGACCGCTACGGCGCGGTTGGCAACGACGGAGGCTCGTTTGTCTCCCCCGAGGTCGGCAGGATCAACCCCAAGCACGTCGTCGGCGTGCACGTCACGCAGATCTTCTCCTTCCCCTCCGGTGACCTGGCCGAGTTCGAGGGCCTGACGGAGGAGGAGCAGGCTGCGGTTCGGCATCTGCAGTGGTTCTGGGAGAACATGGGCGCCTTCAACCAGCTCCAGTCCCAATCGCCGCAGACGCTCGCCCACGCGATCGCCGACTCACCCGCCGGGCTGCTCGGCTGGATGGGCCAGCTCCTGCAAGGTCTCGACGACGACTTCGTGCTGACGAACATCACGATCCACTGGCTGTGCCGTACGGCGGGCTCCTCAATCCGCTTCTACTACGAGGACGCCAAGGCCGAGCACCCGACTGGGCCGACTACCGTCCCGATCGGCCTCGCGGGCTTCGCCAACGACTTTCAGTCGATCCGCCGCTTCGCCGCGCGCGACCACAAGAACATCGTGCAGTGGCACACCTACGACGTCGGCGGCCACTACGCCGCGCACCAGGTGCCCAAGGTACTGGCGAAGGACGTCCGTGAGTTCTTCAGCGGCCTTCG
>DASSFZ010000478.1:0-9202 GCA_035693785.1 Anaerolineae bacterium
TCCTATTTGTCGTACTCATAATCAAGACAGGCTTCACTTCCCTTCATCTCACTTCCCCGCTACACTCTAAAACGAAATGAACCCGCTCCTCCTCCCTCTCACTGAAGTTGACCGAGGCTTTCTCCCACTGGTGGGCGGCAAAGGCGCTAACCTCGGCGAGATGGTGCGCGCCCGTTTGCCCGTGCCGCCCGGTTTCTGCATCACCACTATTGCGTACACGCGCGTTGCCGCGCAGGCGCAGATCGAATCGCTTGCCGTTGAGCTGGCGCAAATGCCAGCCCGCTCGATTGAGCGACTCGCTGCGCAGGCGAGCCGCATTCGCGACTTAATTGAAGCCACCCCCATCCCGGCCGATATCGCGGACACCATCACCGCCGCGTACCGCCAATTGGGTGATGGCGTACCGGTGGCCGTGCGTTCGAGTGCGACAGCCGAAGACTTGCCAGGGGCGGCATTCGCCGGCCAGCAGGACACCTACCTCAACGTTGTCGGAGCAGTGGCACTGCTGGACGCCGTGCGACGCTGTTGGGCCTCGCTGTGGACCGATCGCGCCACCGCCTACCGTGAGCGCCAGGAAATCGACCAGCGCACGGTGAAGATCGCTGTCATCGTGCAACGTATGGTTCCGGCGGAGGTAGCGGGCGTGCTGTTTACCATATTCGCCGAGATGTTCCCGGTTCGGCCCTACCCACTCGACCAGACGACGTGGGTGCACGCGATCTCGGCTGCTGCCGTCGAACCCATCTTCGGGCTGATTGGAATTGCGGTCCCGTCCATCGAGCAGATGTTCATCGAGGAGGACGGCGTCGTCGTCCGGTTCAGCGGGAAAGTTGTCGTCCCTCCGACCCCGGCGATCCTTCTCGCGCCGATACGGCTGCTACGGCTTGCCCGCCGCTACGACCCAACCCACTGGAGCACCGACCCGCTGCTGGCCGAAGCACGCTCGCGCGCTCGCGCTCTGGAAATGCAGGACTTGGGAACTCTCTCGTGGCAGGATCTGCTGGCTACCGTTCGGGATGCGCTGGCGCTCGCGCAGCCGCTCGCCGGGGAGATGCGTCGCCGGTATTTGCCGCGAGCTTTACTCGCCGCCGGGCTTCTCCGAGTCGCACTCGCGCTGCTGAGGCGTGGCCACCGTTTTGGCACGCTCCTCTCAGGTGTCGAGAGCACGACGCTGGAGGCGAACCGCGCACTTGAGGCGCTGGCGGCGCGCGTCCGTCCCGACCCAACTCTAGCCGAGACCTTCGCACGTCGCGAGGCCGGTGAATTGTGGACCGCGCTGGAGCAACAGCCATCGAGCCGGGCCTTCCTGTCCGAGCTGCAAGCGTTCCTGGGGCGCTACGGCCACCGCGAGGTGGTACTCAGCACCGTGTTGCAGCCGACCTGGAAAGATGCACCGGAGTTGGCGCTCGGTATTATCAAGGGACTTGCCTTGACAGAGCCACGGCACGAGACCGAACGACCGGCATGGGAGGTAGCGCGGGACAACGTGCTGGCTCATCCCGTGCTGAGATTCTCACCCCTCCGCGCCGCCATTCTCACACTCCTCGCCGCAGCGCGCAGCCTCTGGCAGATTCGAGAGAATACCCACTACGACGCGACGCGCATCTTGCCCATACTCCGGCGCACGCTGCTTGAGCTGGGCCGGCGCCTCGTCACCGTCGATGTGATCGATGCTCCTGAGGATGTCTTCCATCTGAAGCTAGACGAGCTTGAAGGTATTGGCGGGACGTGGCCGTCAGCGCCGGAACGCGCCGATGAGCTGCGAGCCATCTTGCTGCGGCGCAAGGAACGGCGTGCCGCGCTCGAAGGAACACCGCTGGTGGATCCCCGACTCTACCGCCAGCGCGAGCCCAGCAGCGATGCACTGCTACGCGGAACGTCCGGCAGTCCCGGGGTCGCCGAAGGACCGGTGCGCGTCATCCGCGACGGCTCGGAGTTCGGCAAGCTGCGCGCGGGCGAAGTGCTGGTCGCCCCGTACACGAACCCAGCCTGGACGCCACTCTTCCAGCGGGCCGCCGCGGTTGTGGTGGACAGCGGCGGCGCCGGGTCACACGCGGCCATTGTGGCGCGCGAGTACGGCATCCCCGCTGTGATGGGAACCATTGACGGCACCCAGCGGCTGGCAGATGGCCAGCACGTGCGAGTGGACGGTGACCATGGGCGTGTCACCCTTTTGGATTGAAAGATGTTCGATACACAGATGACACGGATGATTCGTATCGCTTCATGCAAAAGGAGAGCGTTTAATGAACCTGTATAGCCTCATGTTGTTTTTACACGTGAGTGGTGACATTGGCATTTTTATCGGCATTGGCGTCCAACTGCTCAGTCTCGCAGCGCTCCGGCGGGCGAAGTCCGTCGAGCAGGTGCGTGCGCTCGCAGGGCTGATCTCCCTATCCGATCCGATTTCCGTGATCAGCGCGCTGGTCACCATCGCGGCCGGGCTGTACATGGCACTAACGGTCTGGGGCTTGCAGACCGGCTGGATTGCTGTCGCGCTGGCTAGCCTGATCGTGCTCCTGCCACCTCTCATCGCGGGTGTCGTAGAACCACGAATGCGCGCTATCGTGACGATGGCTAAAGAAGTCCCGGACGGCCCGCTCCCTGCAACGCTCGACACGCGCATCCATGATCCGGTCTTGGGCACTGCGCTCTACACGGTGGCTGCCCTTGTGCTCGGTATTGTCTTCCTGATGACCAATAAGCCCTCGCTCACTGCCTCTATCCTCGCGATGGTCGTCGCGCTGGCTCTCGGTTTGGCGTCGGGTCTGCCGCTCTGGCGCACAGCTCACACGATCCGCACACGGTTGTAAAGTCCTTGGCTCACTCGCGGACGGAAGAGTATAATCACTCCGTAAGGCGGGCGGTGATTCAGATAAGGTTGTCGAAGGTATGGACATAGAACAGGTGGCAGAGGAACGAAGCCAGGATCAACCCGCAGAACTCAACAGCGGCACACCAAGGCCACGGGAGGTTGTCGCATCCAGCGGGATTTCCATCCGCCTCTGGCGGCTATATGCGCAGGCGTGGCTCGTGTGCCTGCTGTTCCCCATCGTCTTTCTGGCGCAGACGCCGTTAGCAGCGGTGCGCCTGCTCATCGCCGTGGCCGGGCTGGTGATCTTCGCGGTCACCTATACCTGGTTTATGTGGCCTCACCCCTTGGAGAGTGAGGCGCACGCCCGACCTGGCTCCCGTCCGTCTCTCATGCTGTTCGCCGGCCTTGTGGCGCTGACGCTCTTTCTCAGCATGGCGTATGGGAGCGCCTTTCTTTGGCTTTTCGTCGGCGTCAGCGCCGTCTCCGGGGTCGCGCTCTCGGCGCGAAGCGCTTTCGTGACCGTCCTGGTGCTGACGCTTCTCACGCTTGGCGTTGGCGTGGCGATCAGTGGCGGCATCGCCAGGACCGATTGGCTTCACATCCTCCCGCTCGTGCTGCTGGTCCGGGGACTGGGCCTGGATATCGTTGGCCTGGTCCGCTTATCGGATGCGCTGCGCGAATTGCACGCCACGCGGGGCGAACTGGCTCGCCAGGCGGTGATGGAAGAACGACTGCGGCTGGCCCGCGATCTGCACGATTTGCTCGGGCATACTCTGTCCATGATCACTCTGAAGAGCGAGCTCGCGGGGCTCTTAATCGAGAAGGAGCCTGCGCGGGCGGCGCAAGAAATCCACGAAGTAGAGCGCGTAGCGCGTCAGGCGCTGCGCGAGGTGCGCGAGGCCGTCGCCGGGTATCGACAGCCAACACTGCGCAGCGAATTGAATGGCGCGCAGCAAATGCTGGAGGCAGCCGGGATCACTTGTACGATCGAGAATAGCGTCAGGGCATTGCCGCCGGCCACCGCTGCCGTGCTGGCCTGGACGGTGCGCGAAGGCGTGACCAACGTGATCCGGCACAGCCGCGCGCGGCAATGTACTATCCGGGTGAGCAGTGGGAACGGAAAAGCCAGCGCCGAGGTGATCAACGATGGCTATCGAGAGCAGGAGCGCGACCCCGGACGCACGAGGGCCGGCAGCGGCCTCTCCGGCCTGACCGAGCGCGTCATCGCACAAGGAGGCCAGATTGAAGCCGGCCCGCTGCCTTCCGAAAGCAATCCGAGTTTTCGCTTATGGGTTGAGCTGCCGATCCGACACGGCGAGGCGGTTGAAGAGGAGCAGCCACAATGATCCGGGTACTGCTGGCCGAAGATCAGGCGATGGTGCGTGGCGCACTGGCGGCGCTGCTACGCCTGGAAGGCGATATTGAGGTTGTTGCTGAGGCTGTAAACGGGAACGAGGTGCTACCGGCAGCGTTGAAGACTCAGCCCGATGTGGCGCTGCTGGATATTGAGATGCCTGGTGCTGATGGGCTGAGCGCGGCTCAAGCGCTACACGAGCGCCTGCCATCCTGCCGAATTATGATCCTCACGACCTTTGGGCGAAGCGGCTATCTGCGCCAGGCGATGGAGAGCGGCGCCGTTGGGTTCCTGCTCAAGGATGCTCCAGCAGTTGAGTTGGCAACTGCGATTCGTCGTGTGATGCGTGGCGAGCGCGTCGTCGATCCTGAGCTCGCCCTTGCAGCATTGAGCGAGGGCGACAACCCGCTCACCCGGCGGGAGCGGGAAGTGCTGAAGGCTGCGTTGGACGGCGCCAGCATCGCGGAGATCGCCGCCCGGCTGTATCTGTCTGAGGGAACCGTACGCAATCATTTCTCCATAGCCATACAGAAAATGGGCGCTCACAATCGGATCGAAGCAGCACGGCTGGCTGAAGCGAAGGGATGGTTGTAGAAGTGAATGGCTGTCGCCAAACCCCAGAGCATCAGCGGGCTTTCACAGTTGCGAATACTTCACGACGCGAATGTTCGGAGACTGCCTCAGGGCCGGACGAATATGGTGACAATGCCGTACGTTGACGACAACCATGATCCGGCTGCCGGGGTCGCGCCGGGCGACTTCGAGCACTTGCCGGGTGAGGTGTGCCGTGTGCGCGCGCCAGGCGCGCTGCGCGTCGCTTCCGGCCAGCCATGCGATCAGGCTGTACAGCAAGTCGGCGGCGTGATGACGCCAGCCTTCGTTGATCGCCGCCGGACCGGATGCGGTGCGCTGCAAGTGTGCCAACCAGCGTCTGAGGACGCCGATAACCCTTCCCCGCCAGCCCGGTGCTGTTGGCTCTTGTAAAGAGAGGTCTTCGCCGATCGGCACGACGACGATGTCGGTTTGATGCGCCAATGGCAGTAACGCGTCCCGGTATTCGGGCGGCAGGTTGCTGAAGTCGCGCCGCCGCCACTGCTCGGGTGTGATGTCCAGGCACAACAAGTCAGGGCGCAGATCGGTCACCAACTGCACCAGCGCGTTCAGGTCATAGGGGATCGGCTCGCGGTGAAATTCGGCCAGTGTGCCGAGCACGGCGATCGGTGTGGGTGTTGGAGCGCGAGGCTGTGCGTTCATCTATTTTGTGCCATCAGTATATGTGCGCACACTTCTTGAGACTATGGCAGAATCGCCTGAATCGGCATCGGTGAAATCACCTATTGCTCCGGCCCATAGCCGTGCCTGACGGCCCACAGGGCCGCCTCGGTGCGCGAGCGGACGCCCAACTTGCCGTAGATGTTGCGCAGGTGCGCTTCGACCGTGCGCACGCTGAGAATAAGTGTCTGAGCGATGTCTTTGTTGGTGAGACCCTGACCGAGCAGGCGCACGACCTCGATCTCTCGTTCCGACAGCGCTTCCGCCGGATTCGTCGCGACGGCTTCTCCTCGCGCGAGAGCGATCAGCACGCGTGCGGCAATCGACGGC
This sequence comes from Anaerolineae bacterium, assembly GCA_035693785.1. Classification (GTDB taxonomy): domain Bacteria; phylum Chloroflexota; class Anaerolineae; order Fen-1058; family Fen-1058; genus DASSFZ01. The sequence continues at coordinate 5,772 of DASSFZ010000478.1, forward strand.
GGCAGGACGATCTCGCCGCGCCCGGCGGCGATGATCGCACGCACAAGATCGCCGGTCGACTCATCTCGCGACACGAAACCCGTCGCACCGGCCTGCAAGCATGGAACGATCTCGGCCAGATCGTAAGACTGCGCGAGAAACAGCACTCCGACCTCCGGCGCGGACGATCGAATGTGACGGGCCAGATCGGGCTGGGGATCGGGCAGATCGATCAGGAGTGTTGCCGGCTGATGGGGTTGTATCAGAGTGGCAATGTGAGCCGGTTCGGCGAGCGCACCGGAGACGATCACGTCGGGCTGGCCGGTCAGCAGTGCCCGCCACGCCTCGCGATGCAGCAAGGCCGGAGACAGGATGATAAGGTAAGTCGGCATCTACGAGACGATAATGGGCGATCCGTCGCTTTCCACTTCCAGCAGCGCATCTTCGTATGCTGCCGCCGGCATCGTCCAGCGATACACCCACTGCGCCGCCTCGGGCAGCACGTTGACGCAGCCGTGGCTGCGCGGATGGCCGTAGTCGTTGTGCCAGTAGGCGCCATGGATCGCTGCGCCGGCTGTGGTGAAGTAAGTGCAGAACGGCACGCCCGGCAGGTCGTAGGCGTCGGAGCGGCCCAGGAAGCCGATCATGTGGCGCGACGGACGTTTGCGAACGACTGAGTGCTCGCCGTAAGGCGTGCTGAAGTTCACCACGCCCAGACCTTCGACGGTGAAGGCCGCGCCCGTCGCGCACTGCGTCGAAAACACGAGTGACCCGTTCTCGTACGCATACACCATCTGTTCCTTGATGCTGACTTCAATCACTTTGTCTTCCGCGTCGGGTGAGATCGGCGTCATTTCTTCGGGCCGGATGCGACGCAGACCCTCGGCCCGCACGTACTCCAACCGATTCGGCTGCTGGTCGTCGCGCAGTTGATACCACGATCGACCCCGTGCGTCTTCGCTGTGGGCAATGACCAAATGAACGGTGCTGTAGTATAACCGGTAGAGCAAGCGCGCTTCGTCGTCCGGCCTTGACCGCATGGCGACGTACGGCACGGTGACCTGCGCCCAGAAACCGGCCTCCGGCACATCGCGCACCGGGCGATTCGGTTGATACGCCACCGGCTGCAGCGCCCAGGCATGGACCCAGCCGAACGGCGTCAGATTCCAGACCGGGTTGTGCGGCAGGAGGGTTTCGTCGGTGACCGAATCGTAAATCTTCAACACGGTGTCACGCCGGAAGGATTTCTCCCTAGCGGCGTCTGCCTTCGGATCCGCGTAGGCCCAGGTTACGTAATCGGTCACGCGGCCGAGGGTGAAGGGGCGGGCCGATGCGGCCGGATCGGGCGGATGGGGTCCGATCAGCGGCGTCGCTAAGGCTGCACCGGCAAACCTGAGAAAGTTGCGTCGGCTCACGGTCGCCATGAGTCAATCTCCTCATGTTTGTCTGCTGGGGATAAAGTATATCACGCTGCCGCAAGTTATCAAATTGCGTTTACGCCGCTCCGGGATCGAGCCTTTAGGCGGTTTCCGGATGAAGTCTTGAATCCGACGTAAACTAAAGCGGAATCAGGTCTATGCGACAGGTCGAGGCGCAGGATCGAGTCAGGCGGATGCATAACGCAACCACCAGTGATATACTTCAATCATTCCACGAGGGGGAAACTGCAGTGCCCATTCTTCATATTCGAAACGTGCCCGACGACTTGTATGCACGTATCCGGCGACTTGCCAGCGCCAGGAGCCGCTCCATCAGCGCGCAGGTTGTTCAACTGTTGGATCAGGCGGTACAGGCCGAAGAGGCCAGGCAGTCGCAGGCCAGAATCTTGGCTGGAATCCGCCGTCGCCGCGTTTCGTATACCAAGACGCCCTCCACGCCAGACAGCGTGGCGCTGCTGCGCGAGGATCGTGAGCGATGATGGCGGCCCGGCTTGAGTGTGTGGGCGACACCAGTGTTGGGATCAAGCTATTCATCGTATGATGCTTGCTACGTGGCGCTGGCACAGCATTTGGGCGTGCCCTGCGTGACGGCGGATGAAAAACTGGCGCGCTTGTTGGCGACTACTTCGTATGATGTGCGTTGGCCGGGGGATTTTGACATTCCGCTTGGCGTGGGATGAGATGGATAACACTTTCGCGGTGATCCGCTCGCGGGAGATCGGATGATCGGCGAGCGCCCATTCGTCATCCTGAACGTAGCGATGACCGCCGACGGGAAGATCGACACGGCCGCGCGGCGCGGCGCGGCCATCTCGTCGCCGCGCGACCGAGAGCGCGTCGATCGGCTGCGCGCCGAGAGCGATGCGGTGATGGTCGGCGGGCGCACGCTGCTCGGCGACGATCCAAAATTGACCGTGAAGTCCGCGGCACTGCGCGCCGGGCGCCGCGCGCGCGACCTGGACGAGAATCCGATCAAAGTCGGCGTCCTCTCCGACGCTGCCGGGCTGCGATCGGACAGCCAGTTCGTGACCGCCGGCCCGGCGCGTGTATTCCTGTACACGGCGCAGCAGACCGGCCTGGCGCAAATCGAGCGTCTGCGCGCGCAGGGCGTCAGCGTGTTCGTCATGGGTGAGAGGCAGGTCGATCTGCCGGCGATGATGCGCTCGCTGCGAACGCACGGCGTGGCCCGGCTGCTCGTCGAAGGGGGCAGCACGCTGAATGCGGCGCTGCTCTACCAGCGGCTCGTCGACGAAGTCATCATCTACGTCGCGCCGCTCATCTTCGGCGGAGCGGACGCGCCCACGCTCGCCGGCGGGCCGGGCTTCCCGCGCGAAGAAGCCCTCCGGCTGCAGGAGCTTGACGTCGAGCAACTGGAGGATGGCGGGGTCGTGGTACATTACCGGGTGCTCTAGTTAAAGAATTCTACACGGACAGGAAAAGAAGAGAAACCATGCCACTCACTCACATGCAGATCAAGGAGCTGCTCGAGGAAAACCGGACGCACGATTGCGACGGTTATGGCCCGGACAAGGTGTGCGTCCGCATCGCGGCGATCGCCGACCTGCCTTCGCGCTTCGGCGATTTCCACGTCGTCGCCTTCTACAACAATCGCGACAATAAGGAGCACGCCGCCTTCGTTCACGGCGACGTCTGCGGCCGCGAGAACGTCCCTGTGCGCGTGCATTCCGAGTGCCTGACGGGCGACGCGATCGGCTCGCTGCGCTGCGACTGCCGCGATCAGTTGGAGGCGGCGCTCAAGCAGATCGGGCAGATGGACAAAGGCATTCTGCTGTACATGCGCCAGGAAGGGCGCGGCATCGGCTTGACGAACAAGATCCGCGCCTACGGCTTGCAGGATCACGGTTACGACACCGTCGACGCGAACATCGCGCTCGGCTTCCGCGACGACGAGCGGGACTACGCGATCGCCGCGCACATGCTGGAATCGCTGAAGGTCAAGTCGATCCGCCTGATGACGAACAACCCCCGCAAGATCGACGGCCTGACGCAGCA
>DASSFZ010000479.1:0-2995 GCA_035693785.1 Anaerolineae bacterium
CGGAGCCGCACCGCATGGACGTCATGCTGGGGGCCGCAGATCTGCTGCCGGCGGTCTGGGCAATGCGCGAGGCGCGCTGGGGGTATCTGGCCGCGATCACCGGACTGGATCACCCGGGCGCATCGGCTGAACCCTCACCCCCGACCCCTCTCCCGTCGAGGACGACAGGAGAGGGGAGGGAACCCTCACCTCCGGCCCCTCTCCCGTCGAGGACGACAGGTGAGGGGAGGGAACCCTCACCCCCGGCCCCTCTCCCGTCGAGGACGACAGGAGAGGGGGGTGGCGGCCCATCGATCGAGGTGCTGTACCACTTCTGCAGCGGCGCAGCCATCGTCACACTGCGCACCCACATCCCGCGCGAGGCAGCCTGCGTGCCGAGCATCTGCGGCGTGGTCCCATCGGCCGGATTCTTCGAGCGCGAGCTGAGCGAGATGCTGGGGGTGACCGTGGTCGACGCACCCGCCACTGACCGCCTCTTCTTGCCCGACGACTGGCCGGAGGGCGTGTATCCGTTGCGGAAGGATTTTGGGGTCCCGTCATCGAGTTAGAGTTAGAGTGAGGAGTTAGAGCAGGATAGAGTTGAGAGAGCGAGTGATCGATGCACACGAGCATAGCTCCTGAGAAATTCGTCGTTCCCATCGGCCCGCAGCATCCTGCGCTGAAAGAGCCGGGCCATTTCGAGTTCACCGTCGATGGAGAGATCGTCACCGGCGCGAGCGTGCGTCTGGGTTACGTGCATCGCGGGATCGAGAAGGCGACCGAAACGCGCAATTGGGTGCAGAACCTGTATCTGCTGGAACGCATCTGCGGCATCTGCTCGCATACGCACGCGACGGCCTACGTCCTGGGCGTGGAGCGGCTGGCCGGGCTGACGGCGCCGCCGCGCGCGCAGGCTATTCGCGAGCTGGTGCTCGAGCTGGAGCGCATTCACAGCCACCTGTTGTGGCTGGGCGTGGGCGCGCACGAGGCCGGTTTCGAGACGTTGTTCATGTTCTCCTGGCGCGACCGCGAGACGGTGATGGATCTGCTGGAGGGCCTCTCCGGCAATCGCGTCAACTACTCGGCGAACATCTTGGGCGGCGTCAAGTTCGACGTGGACAGCGCGCAGGCCGACGCGATCCGCCGTGGCCTGGATTTCCTCGAAGAGCGCACCCGCCACTATCTGGACGTGGTGACGACGGACGAGGCCTTCCTGCGCCGCACGCGCGGCATCGGCGTGATGGCGAAAGAGCAGGCGGAAGACCTGGGCGTCGTCGGGCCTACGGCGCGCGCCTCGGACGTCGAGCGAGACATCCGCGTCGATTCGCCCTACGCGGCGTATGCGGAGTTCCCGATCGGCATCGTGGTGGAGAGCGCGGGCGACCTCCAGGCGCGCTTCGTCGTTCGCGTCAAGGAGCTGTTTGAATGCTACCGCGTGATCCGCCAGATTCTGGACAACATGCCGCCGGGCGATCTGGAGACGCGCATGCCGCGCAAGATCCAGGAGAACGAGACCATCAGCCGGGTCGAGGCGCCGCGCGGCGAGCTGTTCTACTTCATGAAAAGCAATGGCAGTGAACTGCCCGAGCGCATCAAGGTTCGCACGCCGAGCCTGTGCAACTTCACGTCGGTCACGACACTAGCGGTCGGCCACCAACTGGCGGACGTGCCCATGATTCTCGTCGGCATCGATCCCTGCTTCTCGTGCAACGATCGCGTGGTGGCCATCCATCGGTTGCGAGGCGAGCGCCAACTGTGGACGTGGGAACAACTGCGCCAGTATGGCATCGAGCACTACCGCACGAGGGTGCAGGAGGCAGGGAGCAGGAGGCAAGGAGCAGGAGGCAGGGAGCAGGAGGCAGGAAATGGAATTCGCGCGTAACGTGATCGCTCTGCTGTTCTTCCCAAGCGGCGCGTCCGTCCTCGTCTTCGGCCTGCTGTACGAGTGGGTCGATCGCAAGCTGGTGGCCCGCTTGCAGAATCGGCTCGGACCGCGCTGGTTCCAGCCGTTGGCCGACGCGGTGAAACTGCTGGCGAAGGAGGAAATCGTGCCGAGCGGCGTGGATGCGCGCCTGTTTATGGGCCTGCCCATCGTCGCCCTGGCTGGCGCGCTGACGGCGGCGCTGTACGTGCCGCTCGCCGGCCTGCCGCCTCCTTACAGTTTCCCCGGCGACCTGATCGTGACGCTGTACCTGCTCAGCGTTCTGACGCTGTGTCTCGGCCTGGCCGGATCGAACACGCTCGATCGCTTCTCGCTCGTGGGGGCGACGCGCACGCTGACCCAGCTCTTTTCATACGAAGCGCCGTTCCTGCTCGCCCTGCTTGGACCGGCGATCGTCGCAGGCAGTTGGCAGATCAGCGAGATCGGCGCCTACGCGACGGGCCACTGGCTTGTGCTGACCCAGCCGGTTGGCTTCGTCGTCGCCCTGGTCGGATTGATGGGCAAACTGGAGCTGCCCCCGTTCGACGCGCCGGAAGCCGAAACCGAGATCGTGGCCGGCGCGCTGACCGAGTACAGCGGTCGCGGCTGGGCGCTGTTCCGGCTGGGCAAGGGAGTCGAGCTGGTGGTCGGCCTGACGCTCATCGGGGCTTTCTACCTGGGCGGGCTGGCCGGGCCGCTCGAGTTCCTGGTCAAGACCTTGGGACTCCTGCTGGGCATGGCCCTATTGCAGACGCTCTTCGCGCGGCTGCGCATCGATCAGACTGTCGGCCTGTGGTGGCGCTATGGCGCACTGCTCGCGCTGGCGCAACTGCTGGTCATGATCGCGATAAACGGGGTGGCGCTATGAAGATCGGCACGATGTTGGGCGACGTGACGCAGTCGTTGGTTCAGCGGCCGGTGACCCAGAAGTATCCCTTCGAGCGCAGGGCCGCGCCGAAGCGGCTGCGCGGCATGCTGACGTGGGATTCGGCAAAGTGCACCGGCTGCGCGCTGTGTAACAAGGATTGTCCCGCGAACGCGATCGAGCTGATCGTGCTGGACAAGAAGAACAAGCGCTTCGTGATGCGGTATCAC
>DASSFZ010000480.1:0-7827 GCA_035693785.1 Anaerolineae bacterium
GCATCGCCGAGGTGGCCCAGTTGGACATGCAGCTCGAAAACGGCAAGATCATCGCCTACCGGGCGAAGGTCAAGCTGTCCTTCAAGTACGAGGGCGCGGAATAGCCCGGCCGCGCTCGACACAGGCGCCGAAGCACCCGGCAGGAGGCCGGGTGCTTCTCGCGTAAGCGTTAAGTTGGCCTCGAAATCCATAACGCATACGCCGGAGGCGCGCGGAGTTTGAAGTCTGGAGTTTGAAGTTTGAAGTTGGCCGGTATAGCCGTCTGTGCAACGACTGAAGTCGTTACTACAATTCTTCGTCCATCAACGGCTCGTCGACCGGCTCGGCCGGCGGCGGCTCGTTCGACGGCGCGATGAGGATGTCCCCGAACATCTCGTCCTGCCACACGGTGACCTCGCGGCGCTTGAGCAATTCGAGCACAGCCAGGAAGGTGATGATGATCTCGACGCGCGAGCCGGCGCGCTCGAGCAGCCGCTTGAAGCTCACTTCCGGCTGCTGTCCCAGCCGGTGCCGGATGAGCGCGATCTGATCGCGAATCGTCAGCGTGTAAGGGCGCACGACGGCGCCGACGGTGGCCTGCGGCTTTTCGACGAGCAGCGCCTGGCGCACCAGCCGCAGCAGGTCGTCGAACGCGACGCCGCTGAAGTCGACTTTCTTCTCGATCTTGGGCGGCGGCGCGACGCGGATGAACGTGCGCCGGTTGGCCGCCTCCAGCTCGCCCAGCTCGCGCCCCACCTCTTTGAACTGCTTGTACGCGATCAACTGGCGCACCAGCTCGTCGCCGGCGTCGTCTTCGCCCTCGCCGGGCGCTTCGGGCGGGCGCGGCAGCAGCGCCTGCGACTTGATGAAGATCAGCTTCGCCGCGATCACCAGGAATTCGGCGATCGCGTCGACCTCCAGCCGTTCGAGGACGTGGATGTATTCGAGGTATTGCCCGGTCACGGCGGCCAGCGACACCGTCGTGATGTCCAGCTCTTCGCGCTCGATGAGATACAACAGCAGGTCGAGCGGACCTTCGAACTCGGGCAGCCTGACCTGGTAGGTGGGCGTTGGATCAGTCATGAGTGCACTCCACCTCATCCTCCCGCCGTCGCAATCAAAATCACGATGAACACGACGAGGATGACGATCCCGATCGCCGCCACGCCGATCACCATCTGCCGCTGCTGCTGCCACAGCCGGGCCTGGCGCTCGGCGATGGCCTCGCGGCGCCGATGTTCCTCTTCCCAGAAGCGCTCCATGCGCTGCTGCGAAGCGGTCTCCTCTTGCGCCTTGATATCGGATATGCCCTCGGCCATGCGCGTGAACCGGTCGCCGGTGCGGATTTGCTCGCGCTCCACGATGCGGTCGACGAGGTCTTCGCGGTGCGAAGGCTGGAGCTGCAGCACACGCGCCACGGCGGCGCCGATGTCCGGGTTCTTATCGACGCCGATCTCGCTCAACGCCTTGGCCAGTGGCCGCTCGTACGTCTCCGGATCGTCGAGGTAATCCTCCAGCGCGCGGAGCGCCCGGTTGTTATCGGCAAACGCATTTCGCAGCAGCGCGCGCAGTTCGTCGCGAGCGAGAGACAGCTCCAAACCGGCCGCGCCGGACCCGGCCTGCAATGCAGCCAGGATCGTTTCAACTGAGTCCATATGTCTTTCCCCTCAATCCAAAAATGCAGCCCAGAGCACATTCGAGGTAGCTTACGGCTGGTAGTAACGACTTTAGTCGTTCAAACCGGAGCGACTGAAGTCGCCACTACAACTGACAGGCTCTACGGCCGGATATCGAACAGTCGCCGCGCGAGCTGGCGCATCTCCGGCTCTGCGCCGGCGTCGTCGAAGAACCGGAAGCACGTGTTCCGGCCGATGAACGCCGCGCCGCCCGACGCGGGCGGCGTCCCCTCCCAATCGATCGGCGCGATCCACAGGCGATACACAGTCTCGCCGCCGTTCACCTGCTGGAACTCGGTCGCGCCGGTCGCGCCCGACCATCCCTCCGGCGCGGTGTCGCGGCTGGCGATGCGAATGACGCCCCCCGCCGCGGCTTCTTCGAGCCGATGCTTCATCGCATACAACCGCGCCTCGTCGCAGCCGGCCCCGACATCCGTGCGCGGGCCGAGGATGCGGTACTGGAAGCCGTTCATCCAGACGTCGTCGATCGGCTCGTAGCGCGCGCCGATCGCCTGCAGCACCGGCGGCGGGTAGAACTGCGCGCGCAGCACGACGACGTTGAACGCCTGCTCGTCGATCATCGCGATCAACTCCGCCGGATCGAGCGCGCCGTTGTTCCACAGGTTGAGGAGCTGCGTCGGATTGGTGACGACGGGCTTGCCGGCGCGCAGCGCGAAGGACGCCTCTTCGGTCAGGGCCGGGCGTTCGTCCGAGGTCGCGTGCGCGACGATACGGTCGCCCTGGCTCGCGTCGGCCTCAGTCGGCAGGTGGCCGGCCTGCGTGTAGCCGATCGAATCGAAGTACGGGTAGCCGGCGTACACCGACGCGCCGCGCCCGACGCCGATCGCGTCTGCCAGGGCGCCGAAGACCGGCCCGTCGGTGGGCAGGTGGCGCACGGCCCAGGCCTGGGCGAGATAGAGCAGGGGAATGAGAATGCCGAGCAGCGCCGCCGCACGCGGCCAGCGCGCCGGCAGCGCTGCTTTGAGTCTCCGTAGATCACTATTTGCTCCCGCTGGATTGCCAAGTCCAGCGGAATATGGCGGATTTGGCAATCCGTCACGAGCGACCTGTGACCTACTGAGTCTGCCCAGCGCGAATCCCGACGTGATGCACGCGGCCGTCACAGCGGTGACGAAGTAACTCTCGCCCGCGCCCCACTTTCCCGCCAGTGCGGCGTTCGCCAGCGCGAAGGCGAACCAGACGCTGTAGGCGGACAGCCGATCCCGGTACAGCTCGTAGAAGAAATAGCCGATCGCCAGCCCGGCGATCAGGAAATGCAGGCTGAAAAATTGCCCCTACAGCGTGACGGCCTGCCGATAGTCGTACGCATTGGCATTCGCCGTGATCGAGTTGACGAACCACTGCCCGTCCGTCGCGGCGTTCATCCACAAGAAGACGGCCCCGGCGGCGGCCGCCAGCCCCAGCCCGCTGACGATCGCCTTCTTCGGCGATCGCAGAAAAAGAAAGGCCAGCGCGGCGGCGGCGGTGGCCGCCGAAAGCTGCTTGGTATACCCGGCTAACAGCAGAAACACCATCGACAGGACGATGTTGCGCCGGCCGTGCTTCGGGTGATCGTACCCGCTGATGGCGACGACGGCCAGCAGCTCGAACAGCACCATCGTCATGTGCTGGCGGAACAGCGGCCCGATGTGGTAGACGAAGTTCGACGCGAACACCATCAACCCGCTCAGCGCGGCGATCGGCCGGTTGCGCGTCCGGCGCTCGACGACGACGGCGACCGTGACGCCGATGGCGATCGTCGCGAGGAGGGACAGGAAGCGGCCTGCGGCGAGCGTCGGGCCGAAGATCGGGAACAGCGGCAGCGCCAGCAGGTGGAACACCGGCCCGTAATTCGAAGCGTAGAAGGGGAACGCCTCGTTATCCCGGTAAGGCCATTCTCCGCGCGAGAAGAGGATGCTATCGTTCAGCTCGAAGCCCTCGCCCTGGTCGTAGTCGTACGGGAAGCGGAGCAGCGCGAGCGCGTAGATGAAAAAGATGACGAGGTAGACGACGAAGATGAAGATAGCGAATGCGAATAGAGCGTTCGACGCGAGTGACAGCCAGCGATGGCGCGATGCGGTCATTGAGTCAGCGAGTCAGCGAGCGCAGGAGTATCGCGGGGTGGTGAACATTCATGCCGGACGGTCGCCCATTTTGAGCAAGGGCAGCGCCATGAGGATGATGCCGCTGCCTGCGGCCAGCCCGATCTTCTGCAGCGGCCCGAATCCCGCGTCGCGCGCGCCGACGACGTTCGCCGCCAGCGCGCCGGCGATGACCAGTGCGCCAACGCCGATCAGGATGAATCCGAGCTGCCGCTTCGTGATCACGCCGGAGATTATAGCACGCTCGTGGATAGACTTCGGAAGTCTTATGGCTTGTGCTTGTCGGCGAGGTGCCCGAAAGACTTCCGAAGTCTGGGCTGTATTTTTTGACGCTCGCCGGGCTTCGTGCTATACTGCGCGCCGTAACGGCGGGCGAGTGCGACGCTTGCGGCGGTCCCTCGTCCGCCTTCGCTTTGCCCGGACGTAACTGCTCTCGTTATCAAAAGAGATGAAAGAACCCGTACTCGTCCTGAATCGCAACTTCGAGCCGCTGAACGTGTGCAACACGCGGCGAGCCGTCGGGCTGCTCCTGCTGGGCAAGGCCGAGATCATCGAGAACGGCCGCGGCGAGATCCGCACCGCGTCGGCGGCGTTCCCGCGCCCTTCGGTCATCCGCCTGTCGCACTTCATTCACCGCCCGCGCCCGCGCGTCAGGCTGACGAAGCGCGAGGTCTTTCGGCGCGACGAGTATCGCTGCCAGTACTGCGGCACGGCCAACGCCCACCTGACTATCGATCACGTCGTTCCACGCCACCGGGGAGGCGGCCACGACTGGAGCAACCTGGTGGCCGCCTGCCCCCCGTGTAACCGGCGCAAGGGCGGGCGCCTCCTGCAGGATGCGCACATGCGACTGCTCAAGCCGCCGGGCGAGCCGCATCCCACGGCCGATTACCTGTTTGGCCGCTACGCGCACAGCTTCGCCGAGTGGTCGAAATACCTCCAGGGCTGGTAGCCACCACAGTATATGGGCCTTGTGTACTATGCGGCCGGGGAGTCTGCTCCTCGGCCGCGTTGCATTAACACTCCCTTCACCCATCTGTAACCCCCGACGCCCGCCGCTTCTCCTACAATCGAATGGAACGGGTAACTGCTCAGCCCGCGTCATTGCGAGCGCTGTTAGCGAAGCAATCTCCTGCACGGACAGCCCTGTGCGCTCAGGGCGGCTGAGATTGCTTCGTCGCACACGGCGCTCACCCGCCCCGCGCTTCTCAGCGGGGTCGCAATGACGGCTAAGTAGTTACTGGAACGGTTGAGGTGATATGCGATGGCCCTGAAAATCGCGATCAGCAGTCAAAAAGGCGGCGTGGCCAAAACGACGACGACTCTGTCACTCGGCGCCGCGCTGGCCGAGTGCGGGCGCAGCGTGCTCCTCGTCGATCTCGACCCGCAGGCGAATCTCACCCAGTCCCTCGGCGTCGATCCCGATCAGCTCCGGCGCATGATCGGGGACGTGCTGATCGACCAGGCGTCGATGTTATCGGTCAGCCGTGAAAGCTCCGTCTTCAATCTCGACCTGGCGCCGGCCAACCATGGCCTGCTCGTGCTCGACAAGGTGTTGTACGGCCGCGAGGGCTACGAGTACCGCCTGAAGACGTCTGTGCAGTCGATCAACGGCGGCTTCTACGACGTCGTGATCTTCGACTGCCCGCCCGCGTTTGGCACGCTCACCATCAACGCGCTGACGGCCTCCGATCTGCTGATCATACCGATCCCGTGCGAGTATTACTCCGCCCGCTCGCTGCGCAGTTACCTCAGCCTGCTTCACCTCGTCCACCGGAAAACGAATCCGGCCCTGCGCTATCGCCTGCTCATCACGATGTACGATGGGCGCAGCCGCATCAGCCGCATTCTACTCGACCAGTTTCGCAAGACGTACGGCGACACGCTGTTCAAGACGTTCATCTCGATCGACGTGCGCTTGCGGGAAAGCCCCATATTCGGCAAGCCGATCACGCAGTATGCCCCTAACGCTCGCGGCGCGCAGGAATATCGGGCCTTAGCGGCGGAGCTGATGGCCGATGCGACCCACTGAGCTGGAGCAGCGCCTGGAGCGGCTGCTCTCGCCTCCCTCCGGCGATGGCCACTCCGAGATGGTCCCACCTCTGCCTGTCCTCCGAACGGCGCCGGTTGCCGGGCCGGTCTCAGCCCAGGAGCGCGCGGCACACGACGGCCACCCGGCGGACGTGACCACGACGGCTCCCGTTGCCGGCGCCGCAGTGGGCGATCTGGGGCGTCACAAGGCCATCCTCGACCAAATCCCGGACCCCGTATGCATCAAGGACCGCAACCACAAGTGGCAGGTGGTCAACGCGGCTTTTTGCGACCTGCTCGGACGGACCGAAGACGAGCTGATCGGCTGCGCCGAGCACGACTTCTTCCCACAGGCGTTTGCAGACGAGGCGTGGGCGCTGGACGATCTGGTCTTCGAAACCGGCCAGCCTGTCACCGTCGAGCGACCGGTCGAATCTGCTGACGGTGCTCACGTGTGGCGCATCGCGCTTCGCGGGCAGCCGCTGCCGGAAGTAGAGGGATCGGCGCAGGTTCTAGTCGTGACGATCCAGGACGTCACCGCGCAGCGGCAGGCGGAGCACGCACTCGAGCACAACCAATCGGCTCTTCAGGCTGAGCGAAAAGAGTGGGAAGAAAGACTGCGCAAGCTGAAGCGCGGCATGCTGTTTCAGTTCAGCGTATTCGGAATCCTGGCCGGGGTATCGCTCGGTTTGGTCGTCGCGGCGGGCATCCCGGGTCGCGCGGCGGCGAATGCCTTGAGCACACCCACGGCGGTCGTTGCCGTCACCGCGACGACGCCTGCGCCAACCGAGGCTGCTCCCACGATTGCGCCGGAGGTGACGGATTCCGTCACGCCGTCGCCGACGATTTCCCCCACGCCGACGGCGCGCTCGATCGCCGTCACACCCGCTCCGACCGTGGCCACCTTCACCGAAGATGCGCCGCAGCCTGCGCCGCTCCGCGAATTCGGTCCACAGGCGATCAACATCGTTCTGATGGGCAGCGATCGACGCCCGGGCGACGGCGCGTGGCGCACCGACGTCCTGATACTCGTCAGCATCGATCCGGGCGTGCCCTCTGTCACCATGCTGTCCTTCCCGCGCGACCTGTGGGTGTACATTCCGGGCTGGCGCTGGCAGCGCATCAACCTGGCCGACGGGCGGGGCGAGAGCGCCGGCTTTCCGGGCGGCGGCCCGGCGCTGGTCAAGCAGACCATTCAGTATAACTTCGGCATCCCGGTGCATTATTACGCCCGCGTCGATTTCGCCGGCTACAAGCGGTTGATCGATTCGGCCGGCGGCATCGACGTCGTCGCCGATTGCCCGCTGTACGACATTTTCCCGGACGTGCCCGACGGCGCAAACGACATTATCACCGGACCGGAGCTTGCCACGGTCGTGACCGGCACCATCGACATTCCCGCCGCCGGCGTGTATCACCTCGACGGCAAGCACGCGCTGTGGTACGCGCGCTCGCGCAAAACGACCAGCGACTTCGACCGCTCGCGGCGCCAGCAGCGCGTCCTGCGCGCGCTGTGGAGCGAGATGCGCGAGCAAGGTTTGCTGGGTCAAGCGCCTCAATTGTGGGATACGCTGGTTCAGTTCGTAGAGACCGACCTGACGCTCAACGACGTGCTGTATCTCGCGGACATCGCCGCCCGGCTCGATACCGCGCACATCCGCAGCCGGTTCATCGACGGCTCCATGCTCGCCTGGTTCGCCACCGAAACCGGTGCCAGCGTGCTGCGCTACGACTACAGTGTGCTCGAGCCGTATCTGGACCAGACATTCGCGCCGTTTCCTCTAAATGCGGCCTCACAGAAGCGAGCCGCCGTCCGGGTGGTGAATCGCGCGGGCCATCCTGATTGGGAGATCGTCGCCGCCGACCGCCTGGCCTCGGCCGGGTTCAACGTCGCAGAGATGTCCGCCGAGAACGCCGTCGCCCCGCACACCACGATCGTCGACTACACACTCACCCCCAAGGGATCGCGCCTGAACGACCTGATCGAGTCGCTGCAGGTCGCCCCAGAAAGCGCCGCCAGCCGGCCCGCCGAGAACAGC
>DASSFZ010000481.1:0-14857 GCA_035693785.1 Anaerolineae bacterium
ATCGGCCACGCTGCCTGGAACCTCGGCGTAATGCGCGAACTCCATCGTGTACGTGCCGCGCCCCTTCGTCATCGAGCGCAAATCGGTCGCGTAGCCGAACATCTCGCCGAGCGGCACGAGCGCCCGAATGGCCTGAACGCCTTGACTGTGAGGCTCCATGCCTTCGATCTGGCCGCGCCGTGATGAGAGACCGCCGGTGATGTCGCCGGTATATTCTTCCGGCGCGACCACCTCGACCTTCATGATCGGCTCCAGCAGCACCGGCGCCGCCTTCTGAACGCCGTCTTTCAGCGCCATCGAGCCGGCGACTTTGAAGGCCATCTCGCTGGAGTCCACTTCGTGATACGATCCGCCGACGAGCTGCACCGCAATATCGACGAGGGGATAGCCGGCCAGCACCCCCGACTCCATCGCCTCGCGCACACCCTTCTCGACAGCCGGGATGTATTCCTTCGGGATCACGCCGCCGACGATGCCGTTCTCGAATGAGAAGCCGGCGCCTTTTTCAGCCGGCTCAAGATCGAGGACGACGTGACCGTACTGGCCTCGACCGCCGGTCTGCCGCACGAACCGGGCTTCACTGCGCACCGGCTGCGTGATGGTCTCCCGATAGGCCACCTTCGGGCGTCCCACGCTCGCCTGCACCTTGAACTCGCGCAGCATGCGGTCGACCAGCACTTCCAGGTGCAATTCGCCCATGCCGGAGATAATCGTCTGCCCGGTATTCTCGTCGGCACGCACGCGAAAAGTCGGGTCCTCCTCGGAGAGCGCCCGCAGCGCGACGCCCATCTTATCTTGATCGGCCGTCGTCTTCGGCTCGATCGCCACAGAGATCACCGGCTCCGGGAAAGCGATGCTCTCCAGCACGATGGGGTGCGCTGCATCGCACAGCGTCTCGCCGGTGAACGAGTCTTTCAGGCCGAGCGTCGCGCCAATGTCGCCCGCATACACCACGTCGAGCTCCTCGCGCCGGTCGGCATACATGCGCAGCACGCGCCCCACGCGCTCCTTGCGCCCCTTGGTGGCATTCGTGACCGACTGGCCCGCCGAAACCTGTCCGGAGTAAACACGGAAATAAGCCAGCCGGCCGACGTACGGGTCCGTCACGATCTTGAAGATCAACGCCGAGAACGGCGCCCCGTCGGCCGCCGATCGAGTTTCCGTCTTGCCGGTGTACGGATTGACGCCAGCGATGGCTGGAATGTCCGCCGGCGACGGTAAATAATCGACCACCGCGTCGAGAACGGGTTGGACGCCCCTGTTTCGCAGGCTGGAGCCGCAAAACACGGGGACGAGCTTGCTCTGGATCGTCGCCCTGCGCAGCGCCGCCTTCAGATCGTCATTCGAGATGTCGGCGCCCTCCAGGAAGCGATGCGTCAGCTCGTCATCTGTCTCTGCGATGCGCTCGACCAGAGTGGCGCGCGCCTCCCGAGCTTCCTGAAGCAGCGCCGCCGGAACGTCGCTCTCTTCGATCTGCATTCCCAGATCGTCTGTCCAGCGCAGCGCCTTCATCGCAAACAGATCGATCACCCCGTCGAACTCGCTCTCGCGCCCGATGGGCAGTTGGAGCGGCAGCGGGCTGGCATTCAAGCGGTAGCGGATCATGTCGACCGTGCGATAGAAATCCGCGCCGGTGCGATCCATCTTGTTAATGTAGCAAATGCGCGGCACTCTGTATCGATCCGCCTGGCGCCAGACCGTCTCCGACTGTGGCTCGACGCCTGCGACGGCGTCAAAGACGACAACACCGCCGTCAAGCACTCGGAGCGAGCGTTGAACTTCGGCGGTGAAGTCAATGTGCCCGGGAGTATCGATGATGTTGATCTGAACGTCTCGCCAGATCGCCGTAATCGCGGCCGCGGTGATCGTGATGCCGCGCTCGCGTTCCTGCTCCATCCAATCCGTTACGGTCGTGCCCTCGTCGACGCTGCCGAGTCGATACGTCTTGCCGGTATAAAACAAAATACGCTCGGTCGTCGTGGTCTTGCCGGCGTCGATGTGGGCAATCACCCCAATATTGCGCGTGCGATCGATCGGGTAGTCCCGTGCCATGGTGCGACAATAACTCGGTTGAAAAGGCGCTGCGTCTCGGCTTTCGCCACCGGCAGCCGACGCGTCAGCGTCCGTTCCCCTTCGAAGACTCAGGGCAGGCTCTGCGCCGACCCTTCGAAGACTCAGGGCAGGCTCTACCAGCGGAAATGCGCGTAGGCCCGGTTCGCCTCCGCCATCTTGTGCGTCTCTTCGCGCTTCTTAATCGCAGCGCCCTGATTCTGCGCCGCGTCCATGAATTCTCCGGCCAGCTTTTCTGACATCGACTTTCCGGCGCGTGTCCGCGCGGCCTGTAGCAGCCAGCGAATGGCGAGCGTCACCCGCCGCTCGGACCCGACTTCGACCGGAACCTGATAGTTAGCGCCGCCGACGCGCCGCGGCTTCACCTCGACCGACGGCATCGTGTTCTTGAGCGCCTGCTCGAAGACCTCCAGCGGCGCGCGCTTGGAGCGATCCTCGATCATGTCGAAGGCATCATACACGATGCGTGAGGCGATACTCGTCTTGCCACGGCGCATCAAGTGGTTGATGAACACCTGCAACTGCACACTGTTGTAGCGCAGATCGGGATCGATCTGGCGTCTGATGGCGCGTGCCCTTCGCGACATGCCTTACCCTCCGCGCTCTATTTCTTCGCTGCCTTGGGGCGCTTGACGCCGTACTTCGAGCGGCCTTGCTGCCGCTTCTCGACGCCCGCCGTGTCCAACACGCCGCGCACGACGTGGTAGCGCACGCCCGGCAGGTCCTTCACGCGTCCGCCGCGTACGATGACGACCGAGTGCTCCTGCAGGTTGTGCCCTTCCCCGGGAATATAGGCGGTCACCTCAATCCCGTTCGTCAGCCGCACGCGCGCCACCTTGCGCAGGGCCGAATTCGGTTTCTTCGGCGTCTGGGTCTTGACGATGGTGCATACGCCCCGCTTCAGAGGCGCTCCTTTGGGCTGGCGAATCCGGCGCTGCTTAAACGAATTCCAGGTGTACAGCAGCGCGGGCGCCTTGCTCTTCGCGTGCTTCGTCTTTCGACCTTTTCGAACGAGCTGATTGATCGTCGGCACAGCCGAACCCTCCGCAAGAAAGAGGCCATCTGGTTGACGACGATGGCCTCCCTCGATGAAACCGATACGACACTCAGATTGTAATCAGCCGCGGGCGCCAATGCCACAGCCGAGCAGCACCTGATTGTACCATGGTGCGCAAGTTTGTCAAGCCAGGCATAACAGCTTGTCGCCACTCACGAGCCGCCGTAGTCATCGTCGAATCCCATCAGCCCCACGCCGAGACGCGGCGTGCGCTGTTTTTCCTCTTCCTTGCCGAACTTGACCACTTCGCCGGCCTCGGTGATGGCCTCGACGGCTAAGCCCAGCGACTGAAGCTCCTTCACCAACACACGGAAGGAGGCCGGCACGCTCGGCTCCTCGATCGGCTCGCCTTTGACGATCGATTCGTAGGCTTTCACGCGCCCCTGCACGTCATCCGACTTGATGGTGAGCATCTCCTGCAGCGTATGCGCCGCGCCGTACGCTTCCAGCGCCCACACCTCCATCTCGCCGAAGCGCTGCCCGCCGAACTGCGCCTTGCCGCCCAACGGCTGCTGCGTCACGAGCGAGTAAGGCCCCGTGCTTCGCGCGTGCACTTTGTCTTCGACCAGATGCGCGAGCTTCATCATGTGAATAATGCCGACGGTCACCGGCTGATCGAACGGCTCGCCCGTCTTTCCATGATACAGAATCATCTTGCCGACCGTCGGCTGCGGCTCGCCCAGCTCGACGGCGACCTGCGACGCCCGCTCCTCCAACTGCGCCAAAGATAAGCCATCGGTGTTTACGCCGCGATCGGCCAGCCACATCTGCAAGCACGTCTGGACGGCCAGGCGGTCGCTCGCGGCGCGCTCGGCGTGCGGGCGGGCGTCACCCTCAAAAGAGAGCACCTGGTCGGGGTCGTGGCCTTGCTCGATCAGCCACTCGCGCAAGAAGGCGCGCCGCGCGTACGTCTCGTCGAAACGCAGGCGCTCGACGTCGTAACCGCGTTCTTCGACCAGCGCCGTCAGATACAAAAGCTGCGCCTCCGTGTCGTCGCGAAGCTCATCCGTGTTGACTTCCTGCTCGCGCAGCCACTCCCACGCCCGGCGCGCCAGGTCGCTCCACGCCCGATCGACCAGCCACGATCGGGCCAGCTCGCCTTCGATCTCGCTCTCGTCCGCGCCGTCGAAGACAGGCGTAATCGCGCGGAATCCCAGGCGGTTCGCAGCCCAACCCAGATGCACTTCGAGGATCTGTCCGATGTTCATGCGGCCCGGCACGCCCAGGGGGCTGAGGATGATGTCGACGGGTGTGCCATCCTCCAGGAACGGCATGTCCTCGATCGGCACGACCTTCGAGATGACGCCCTTATTGCCGTGGCGTCCGGCCATCTTGTCGCCTTCGGTCAGCTTGCGCTTCTGCGCGACCGACACGCGCACCATCTTGTCGACGCCGGCGGCCAGGTCGCGGTGCTCATCGCGGGTGAACACCTTGACGTCTACGACCTTGCCATGCTCGCCGTGCGGAAGGCGCAGCGAGGAGTCTTTGACTTCGCGTGCCTTCTCGCCGAAGATCGCGCGCAGCAGCTTCTCCTCGGGCGACAGCTCTTTCTCGCCCTTCGGCGTGATCTTGCCGACGAGAATATCGTTCGGCCCTACCTCGGCGCCGATGCGGATGATGCCGTTCTCGTCCAGATCCTTCAAGGCGTCCTCGCCGACGTTCGGAATGTCGTGCGTGATCTCCTCAGGCCCCAGCTTGGTGTCGCGCGCCTCGACCTCGTGCTTCTCGATATGAATCGAGGTGAACTGGTCCTCGCGCACCAGCCGCTCGCTGATCAGAATGGCGTCCTCGTAGTTGCCTCCTTCCCACGAGATGAATGCGCACAGCACGTTGTGCCCGAGCGCCAGCTCGCCGCTGTTGGTGCTGGACGAATCGGCGATGACCTGGCCGCGCTTGACCTTCTGGCCTTTGTGCACGATCGGGCGCTGATCGATGCACGTGCTCTGATTGCTTCGGTTGTACTTCCGCAGCGTGTACACCTTGCGCCCCTTCTTCGTCTGGATGGTGATCTCGCGTCCGGTCACGCCGACCACGTCCCCGTCTTCTTCGGCCACGACCACCTGGCCGGAATCGAGCGCCGCCTGCGACTCCATGCCGGTGGCCACGATCGGCACATCGGGCTGGAGCAGCGGCACGGCCTGGCGCTGCATGTTCGACCCCATCAGCGCGCGGTTGGCGTCGTCATGCTCGAGGAACGGGATCAGCGCGGCGCTGATACCGACGATCTGGCGCGGCGCGACATCCATGAAATCGACCCGCTCCGGCGGCTCCGTCGCGAAGCCCTGATAGTGGCGCACCGAAATGCGCGGGCTGACGAACTCGCCGTGCTCGTTCATCAGCGCGTTCGCCTGCGCGATGATGAAGCGATCTTCTGTGTCGGCCGACATATAGGCGATCTCGTCGGACACGCGGGGGACGATGGCGATCTCCTCTTCGAGCTGCAGCTTGGCGATGCGCTTGAAGAGGTCCTCCGTAACACGCGTGTCCTTGGGCGCAACGATCTCGCCCGTCGACGGATCGGTCACGTCGCTGCGCACGGCGCTGCCGATCAGCCGCTCGTCCGTGTGCGGCAGGCCGCGCAGCACTTTGCGATAGGGCGTCTCGATGAATCCGAACGGGTTCACCCGGCCGTACGTCGCCAGGCGGCCGATCAGGCCGATGTTTGGGCCTTCCGGCGTCTCGATCGGACAGATGCGGCCATAATGCGAGTGGTGCACGTCTCGCACGTCGAAGCCGGCGCGCTCGCGCCGCAGGCCGCCCGGTCCCAGCGCCGACAGCGTCCGCTTGTGAGTCAGCTCGGCAAGCGGGTTCGTCTGATCCATGAACTGCGACAGTTGAGACGAGCCGAAGAATTCGCGGATGGCCGCCACCACGGGGCGGATGTTGACCAGGGTGACCGGCGTCATCTGGTCCGCGTCGCGAATGCTCATGCGCTCTTTCACCACCCGCTCCATGCGGCGCAGGCCGATGCGCAGCTTGTTCTGGATCAGCTCGCCCACCGTCTTCACGCGGCGGTTGCCCAGATGGTCGATGTCGTCCGCAGCCTCGAGCCCGTTGTTGATGCGGATCATGTGCTCGACCAGCTTGATCAGATCCTGCTTCGTCACCGTGCGTATCGGGTGCGGAATCTGCAGACCCAGGCGCTGGTTGAGCTTGTAGCGGCCCACGCGCTCCAGATCGTAGCGCCGCCGATCGAACAACTGATCCTTGAGATACGATCGGGCGTTGTCGAGCGTGGGCGGATCGCCTGGACGCATGCGGCGATAGAATTCCAGCAGCGCCTCCTCGGCGATCGTGCGCCGCTCGCGCGGCTGGAGCGCGCCCTCCTGGCGCAGCGTGGTCAGAATGTAGGGGTGATCGGGGTTGGTGTCGACGTCTTTGAACAGGTCCAGGATTTCTTCGTCGCTGCCCGCCTGCAGCACGGCGACGCCCGTCTCATCCTTGATAGCCGCCAGCGCGCGCAGCAAGATCGTCACGGGGACGGTGCGCTTTCGGTTGAACTTCAGCGTAATGTAATCGCTCTTGCGCGTCTCGAATTCCATCCACGCGCCGCGATCGGGAATCAGCTTCGCCTGGGCGAGCACCCGGCCCGACGCCGGATCGCTCTCCAGATCGAAATACACGCCCGGCGAGCGAATCAACTGCGACACGACCACGCGCTCGGTCCCGTTATAGATGAACGTGCCGTTCTCCGTCATCCACGGGAACTCGCCCAGGAAAATGTCGTTCACGACATGCTCGTTCGTCCGCTTGTTGACCAGGGCCACGTTGATGTACAGACCGCGGCCGTAGGTCAGGTCGCGCTCCATGCACTCCTGCTGGCTGAAAGCCGGGTCCTCGAACCAGTAATCCAGCTTGAATTGCTTGGCTTCTTCGCTGTGCCCGGGGAAGTACAGCTTCAGCGAGCCATCGAAGCTCTCAATCGGCGAGATTTCATCGAATAGGTCACGCAGCCCCTCGCTGACGAACCAGTTGAACGAATCGAGCTGAATCTCGATCAGGTTCGGGAGCGTGAGCACATCCGCGATGCGTGCGTAGCTCTTAGCGCCAGTCGTGCGGTTCATGCAATCGATCCTCCCAATTGGACAAACACAACAAAGGGGACTTGAATCCCCTTCACATGGGCAATCTGCTCCCGCCGGATGGATCATCCGGCGGCTGGGAGCGGCGGATGAATCATCCGCCGCGAGCTTTGTTCCAGTCGCAAAGTGTTATTATACCCTTCTTCACAAAAACTGTCAAAATCATGAGCCTAAAACAACGAGCCGGGGAGTATCGACACTCCCCGGCTCGGGTCTGTCGCGCCGCGCAGGTTCAGCGCCGTGTCACGCGCGCATAGAGCGGCAAGAGCAGCGCGCCGGCTCGCATCGAGAGCGCGCCCACCGCCGCGCGGGCGCGGGTTCTGGCCCGTAGCGGGATGGTGCGCCACAGGGCGTAGCGCGTCTGCTCCAGCGTTCCCAGCTTCACAACCGCCGAGGCCCACGTCAGGCCGGCCCCAAAACCGACCATCAGGACGACCGAGCCGTCCGCGCAACGGCCTTGCTCGATCGCTTCGACCAGGGCGATCGGGATCGACGCCGTCGAGGTGTTGCCGTATCGATCCAGGTTTACAAACACCTTGTCCATCGGCAGTCCCAACTGGCGAGCGGCCACTTCGATGATGCGCGCGTTCGCCTGGTGCGGGATCAGCAGGTCGATGTCGTTCAGCGTCAGGCCGCTCTTCTCCACCGCCTGGATGGCGGCTTGAGCCATCACCCGCGTCGCGAACTTGAAGACTTCGCGACCATTCATGCGAATGTAGTGCGCGCCCTCGTCGATCACGCGCTGGCTGAACGGCATGGCCACGCCGCCGCCGGGCACCATGAGATGCATCGCGCCGGCGCCGTCCGACCCTAAAACGAAAGACAGGACGCCGGTCGGCGCATCGACGGCCTGCAACACCACGGCGCCCGCGCCGTCGCCAAACAGCACGCACGTATTGCGATCCGTCCAGTCGACGTGGCGGCTGATAATCTCGGCGCCGATCACGAGAATGGTGCGGTAGGCGCCGCTGGCGATAAACTGCTGCGCCGTCGCCAGCCCGTACACGAATCCCGTGCACCCGGCCACGAGCGTGAACGCACCGCACCGCGCGCCGAGCCGATCCTGGATCATCGACGAAACGGGCGGCAGAAGATAATCCGGCGACGACGTGGCGACCAGAATCAAGTCCAGATCGGAGGCCCGAAGGCCGGCTCGCTCGAGCGCCTGCCGGGCGGCCGCCACGGACATCGTCAGCGTCGTCTCACCGTCACCCGCGATGCGGCGCTCCCGGATGCCCGTTCGCGTGACGATCCACTCGTCGCTGGTGTGGACCATCTTCTCCAGATCTAAGTTCGTCAGCACCTTCGGCGGCACATATTTGCCCCACCCGGCAATGCGACCGTATCTCATGCTCCCCCTTCCTGTGTGAAGACCTGCGAATGGGCCAGCACGCCGCGCACCCTCGCGCGCTGGCGCAAAATCAGCACCACGACCCCCACCACCGACGCGAGCGAGCCGAAAATCGCTGCGCCGATCAGAATGCCCGTGCGATAGCGCTGCACGAGCGATTGGCGGCTGCGCCTCGCCGCCACGCCGAGACCGCGTCCCAGATCGCGCACGAACTGCTGAGAAGGCTCGACCGGGATCAAGACATCCCGAACGCGCTGCTCCATGCCCAGCGAGGCGCGCACCGGCGACGCGCGGCGCGCGCGGGCCGGCATGCCCGGCCTGCTCGGGCCACCCGGCGTATCTCCACGCCGCTGCGACGATGAACTTCGTTTCTGAGATGGCATATCGGGTTGCGTCCTCCGTTAAGCTCGAAACCCCACCCGCGTCCCTTCGGCTGCGCTCAGAGCTTGCCCTGAGCCTGCGAAGGGGCAGGCTTCGCGGTTGAAGAGCGTTCGCTGCTAGGGGTGCTCCTTTCTCGAACTGGGATCCACGGAGCCTGCCAGATCGTCGACGGCGCTTGTCGCCAGCTCGTCGCGCAGCGACAGGAGCGTGCGATGGTACAAGGACTTGATGGCCCCCTCGCTGCGCCCCATGATTTGCCCGATGTCCGCATTCGACAGGTGCTCGACGAACTTGAGGATCAGGAGCTCCTGTCGCTCTGGCGGCAGGTTGCGAATCGCCTGCAGAAGTCGCAGCCGCTCCTCGTTGGCTTCCGTCGTGGCCTCCGGCGTGTCGCGCGCCGGGCTGGTCAGCGTCAAATCCTCCAGCGAGTATTCCTGCCGCCGCGCGTGATCGCGATGCCAGTTGGCGACCAGGTTGTGCGCGATGCGATACAGCCACGCCGAGAAGGGCACACCCCGATCCACGAATCGATCGATGTGCATCAGCGCCCGATAGAACACCCGCCCGGTCAGATCCTCCGCGTCGTGGTAGTTACCGGTGCGGTAATAGACGTAGTTATAGATTTTCGTGACGTAGCGCTCGTACAACTCGCCAAACGCCGATGGGTCCTCGGCCACCCGCGCGACGAGTTCCATATCATCTAGCGGCTCGCTCACCTCACGCTCCGTGCGCAGCCGCCATACAGTAAACCCCCACGGCTGCCAATGGTTACGACGGGGAAGTCGGGCGTGAGTATAACAGGCTCACCGGACGTGTCAACGGGCATCACCGCCAATCCAAACTCCAAACTCCAAACTTCAAAAGCGCGGCAGGCTGGGCGTCGATCCGTGCTACAATCGAAACGATGCCGCGACAGTCCATCCTCTGCCCCGCCTGCGATTCGCCAATACGGCTTGGGGACGATCAGTGCGCAGCGTGCGGGCAACTCCTGTGCCCCGACTGCGGCGCCGCCGTCGGGCCTTACGATTCAACCTGCTCGCGCTGCGGAGCCGAGTGGACGCTGGCCTGCCCCGACTGCGGCGGCGAAGTGCTCGCCGCCGACGCGCGCTGCCCGCACTGCCAGGCGATCCTCTTCGAGGAAGAGCCTTGCCCGCACTGCAACCGGATGATGCCGGATGACCTCACCATATGCCCTGCCTGCGGCGGTGAGCGCTGCCCAACGTGCGGCGCGGCCCTGGACGCAGGCGTGATGTCGTGCGCCGCGTGCGGCGCGGTGTTCATTCTGGCGTGCCCCAACTGCGGAGAGGAGATTCCGGAGGGAGCCACACGCTGCCCTGGGTGCGGCGCGTCGTTCGTCGACGCGATCGACGACGCTCAGGCCGAGCGCTGCCCGCACTGCGGCGCGAGCGCCTCCCGGCTCGACGGGGTATGCGCCGCCTGCGGGCGCACGTTTTGTCCGCGCTGCGGCGAGGCGACCTGGGACGCGGATACACACTGCCGATCGTGCGGGCTTACGCTGATCTTCAATTGCCCTGACTGCGGGCAGGAGCTTCTCGCTTCGGCGCCACAGTGTCCCAGTTGCGATCGACTCTTCGCGCGCGAGTGCCCGTCGTGCCACCGGGCCATTTTCGGCGCGCCCTTGATTTGCTCCGGCTGCGGAAATGCCCTCCCCGCCGAAAAAGCGTCGACGACGCGCGTGACGTTCGAGCGACCCGGTCTCGCGTCGCCCATCCGCTTCGAGCGCTGTCCACACTGCGGCGAGCGAACCGAGCGCGCCTCCGGCTGGTGCCCGGCATGCCGCACCGCCTTCTGCCCGAATTGCCTGGCCATCACGCTGGAGGGCGAGGACGTCTGCGTGCGCTGCGGCCATCTCCTGCCCGGCGTCGAGTACGCGTGTCCACGCTGCCAGTCGAGCGTCCCAGCGTCGATCGACGTGTGCCCGGCGTGCGGGCTGGATCTATCCGGCCGCTGCCCGAGCTGCGGCGCCGACCTGCCCGACGGCGCGGCAGTGTGCCCGGAGTGCATGCAGCTTGTCTGCCCGGAATGCGGATCGGCGGTCCAGGCCGGCACCCTGGCGTGCCCCGTTTGCCGCGCCGAGTTGGCAATTCCCTGCCCGTCCTGCGGCGCGCGCCTCAGCCTTCACGCTGAAACCTGCCCCAGTTGCAAGGCTCGCATCGCCTAATGCTTTGACCATTTAATCTTGCAGGGTTCGGACGGCAGTTGCACTGCCGTCCGCCGCAGTGCAACTGCGGCGGGAACTACGCAACTTCAGATTGTTGAGGCACTAAGCACGGATGGCATGGATATTGAGGGGCTGCCACGCACACTTCATTCGCGGAAGCCGCCGCCGACGGTGATCACTTCGCCGTTCACGTAGGTGTTCCACCCCGAGCCTAGAAATAGCACGACGCGCGCCACGTCCGCAGGCGTGGCGATGCGCCCTAGCGGAATGCGCCTGGCGATGCGCTCTTGCTCGTCGAGCGACAGGCGCTCACGCTCCCTGGGAGTGAGGATGCGCGTCGGGGCGACCGCGTTAACCAGAATGCCGCTCGGACCAAGCTCCTTCGCCAGCGCGCGTGTCAATCCGATCAGTCCGGCCTTGGCCGCGGCATAATGCGCCATGTGGACCCCGCCGACAAGCCCGGCGCGCGCGGCAATGTTGACGATGCGGCCCCACTTGCGCAGGCGCATGTGCGGCGCGCACAGCCCGACCGTGTGATACGCCCCGCCGAGAACGGTATCCATCATGCGGCGCCACTTGTCGGGCGGGATCGATTCGACGCGGAGGCCGCTTTCAAACCAACCCGCGCAGTTGACGAGCACGTCGACGCCGCCCCACTCCACGCCGATCGCGGCCATCATCGCCTGCGCCGCCGCGCGATCGGTCAGGTCGGCGGCGACCGTCATCGCTTCACCGCCGACCGCCTCGACCGATTGGGCGACGACTTCGGCCTCTTCGACATTACGATAATAATGAACCGCGACGCGCGCGTCGTGCCGCCCGAACTCGACGGCCAGCTCGCGGCCCAGGCCGCCGGAGGCCCCGGTGATTAACACGACTTTGTCGGCAAGCTCCAGATCCATGGGCTGCTCCGTGGCAACGCGTGATTGTTCACATCTCGCTCCTGGCGCCGTCCTCGGCGCGGGCAAAGCCGCCGGGGACGGCGGCCTGAGCGTTGTGTGGAATCATCAGCGTGGCGAGCTTTGACACGACTTCGAATCATGCTAGAATGTGCGCGTTGAACAGAAGCGATAGAGTCTGAGCCTTGCTGTAAGGTTGGTAGCCTGGTGAGGCTGCGTTGAGCGATTCGGCACGTGACCGGCTGCGCAAAATACTGAGTGGAGGCAAGCCTGAGCAGTCCTCTCCCGCCCCCAGCAGGCCGTCGTCAGATGGGCTGCCCCAGTCGCCTCCCGATCCCCCACGCCCGTCCTCACCGCCGAACGCCGCACAGCCGCACAGCCACTCGCATCTGTCGCAGCCTGCTAGCACACCTGGCGCGCCGGTGGCGCGCACTCAACCGGCGCGGCCTTCCACGCCGTCCGCCGTCTTCAAGTCCGCTCCGCCTGCGCCAGCCTCGACGCCGCCGCAGCCATCCACGCCGACAGGCGCTTCGGACCTGCGGCAGTTCCTTCAGCAACTGCGCGGCAAGATGGCTCAACTGGCCGAAGAATTCGCGCAGGGAAAGCTCAACCGCATGCAGTTCCAGGAAATCTACGCGCACTACCAGCGGCAGCGCCACGACGTAGAGGCGGCGCTCATCAACGCGGCGGGGCCGGAATCGCTGCCGCAGAGCGCCACACCGGGCATGACCCGTCTCTTGCGCGAACGAAACGCAGCGAAAGTGCTGTCGTACGCCATCTACGACAACAATAGCGGCCTGCCCCTGGCCAGCATGGGAACTTTCAGAATCGACACCACGCTGCTGGTGCCGATGTTGTCGTCGTTCCGATCGGCGGCGACGGAAATGTTCGGCGCCGGGCTGCGCAGCACCGAGATCGAGGGCGGCCACTGGCTGTGCTTCGTGCCCGGACAGCACACGACGCTCATGGTGCTCTTCTCCGTCGAGCCGGCGCGGGTTCAGATCACGCTGGTCGAGGACCTGCATCGCGACTTCGAGGTCGCCAATCGCACCGCGCTCGCGTCGGGACGGGGTCGCGAAGCAGCCGAGCTGTTCACACGCATCTGGGCGATCGACAAAGTGCCGATGGTTTAAGGAGCGTGCGATCCTAAGGCAGCCCGACGGCGCCCTCCAGATTCGCCCCTTTCAGCACGGCGCCGCTCATGCTCGCGCCTTCCAGGTTCGCCCCGCGCAGATCGGCCTTCCACAGCGTGGCGTCGATGAGCGTCGCGCCGCGCAGGTCCGCGCCGGCGAGCTTGGCGCCGACCAGGTACGCACCGGTCAAATTCGCCGTCCCGAGTCTGGCGCCCCTCAGATCGGTCAGCCACAGAGTGGCGTCGGTCAGGTTCGCGCCGCTCAGGTCTGCCTCGCTCAACACGGCGCCCGTGAGGTTCGCCATCACCAGCGTCGTCCCGCTCAGATCGACGCCGCGCAGGTTAGCCGAGCTGAGATTCGCGTGAGCCAGGTCGAGCACGCGCAGATCGATCGCGCTCAAATCGGCGCCGGCCAGCACGCCGATGTCCTTGGCCTTGATCAGAACCGCCACCTGCTCGAGCGTGAGTGCTTTGCCGCCCATGTCCGCGTCGTCGCCGCGCGTCTATTATCGTTGATCCTGTCCGGCGGCGCAAGCCGCGCTTGAGGCATCGATCACGCGAGCGATGCCGCACCCACGCCCCAACAGACATACGCATTGAATAAAAGAAAACGCCCCTGCTCGTCAGGGGCGCTTCAGTGCCCGAGGGGAGACTTGAACTCCCACAGCCTTGCGGCCATTAGGCCCTCAACCTAACGCGTCTGCCAGTTCCGCCACCCGGGCATCCATTACGAATTATAATGCAACGGCGTCGCTTGTCAACGGGGAGCGGCATGCTGCCCAGGGCAATCGCATTTGAAAACAAAAGGCTGGTTTTTCAGCCGGCACACACTCTCGCTGGGCAGTGCATCTGGCGGAAAGGGCAATAAATCACGCATTCCCCGCGAGCGTGAAATCCAAATGCGATTGCCCTGGCATGCTGCCGCACCGGCGACAAGGCAACCGGGCAGGGTCATCATTGGCTCTGCTCGCTGCGTCTCAGTCGCACCGTCCAGCAGAGCGATAAACTCATTTCACGACGGCTGCATTATCCAGCCGGAAGGCGAGAGGAGGCGGCTTCTCTGTCGCTTCGTCTCGCCTTTCATTTGATAGCCAAGTCACTCATTCTTTCCGGGCAATCGTGGCCTGACGAAGAAGAAATAAAGGCCCGTAACGACAGCCGCAAACACTATGAAGCTTAGAGCGTCTTGAGGCGCCATTCCTGCGCCAAGGGTTACCGCCAAGATCAAGATCAGGAAATTGATCCATGTAACAAAAGGCTGACTAACCACAGGTCGTTGTACACGCCTACGATAACTTCCATAGGCAAGGGTAATCCCTAGAATGAGAACGAGTGCAGGTAGCAAATAGCGTAGTTGTTCCATAGATCCCTCATTCAACACCCCCGCTGCTGTTGGTTGTTAAAGACGTGCTGCCGAGATGGTCACTGTGCAGATAGTATAGCGCATTCCCGCCCGTCGAGGTCACCACCCGCATGGCGACCAACTGCGCGCCGGCACTGTAGTACGTCCGCGTGATGCGCTGCGTGGCGTTGATCAACACCTCGGTCGCGCCGACGTACACCGCCGTGCCGGATGCATCCACCTTCTTCACCCGCGCACCATCGCCGTCGTAGGTGAACCGCGTCACCTGGCTGGTCTGCGTGTTCGTCACCACCGCCAGGCGGCTCTCGACATCCCACGCCTGCTGGTACGTCACGCTGCC
>DASSFZ010000482.1:0-5665 GCA_035693785.1 Anaerolineae bacterium
AAAGGCGACGTCGCCGACCGGTAGCGCGACAAATGGCTGCGCCAGGACGACCCACATTGGATGACCGAAGACGTTGCTTTCGATCTGGCGGGTGAAGGCTTTCGTCTGAAACGTGGCGAAGTCACCGCCGCCCCACAACAGGCCGGGCGCCAGCGTCGGCACGTAGACGGCCAGCGCGGCGAGAAACACCACGCCGGCCACCCAGGCCGGCCGCTGCCTCAAGTTGTGCCACATGGTCAAGACGTAGATGCGCCTCAGCATTGAAGAGACCATTCGGCGATTGCTCCGGCGTCTGTCTGCACTCGCATCACGTCGCTTGCGCTGCGGCTCGATACACGTCGACGGTCTGCCGTGCGACGCGTTCCCAACTGAACAGCCGGGCGCGCTCGAGGCCGCGCACGCGTAACTCCGCTCGCAGGGCCGGGTCGGTCATCGCCCGCAGCATGGTCGATGCCATCTGGTCTATGTCATAGGGATTGAAGAAGAGACCGGCGTCGCCGGCTACCTCCGGCAAGCTGGACGTGTCGCTGCATGCGATCGGTGTGCCGCACGCCATCGCCTCCAGAACCGGCAGGCCAAACCCTTCGTAGAGGGATGGCATGACGAATAGATCGGCGGCGGCGTACAGCGCCGGGAGATCGGCGTCGGGAATCGAGCCGAGAAAGCGTACGCCATCGCCTAGACCTAAATGCGCGGCGCGCTCGCGGCTCTCTGGGTAACGATTGTCCCACGCGCCCGCGATCACGCAATCGAAATCCAGTTCGGCTGATCCGGCGACGAGTTGCGCATAAGCGTCGACGAGTCGAGGCAGGTTCTTCGGTGGTTTGTTGATACCGACATACAGAATGAAGCGCTCGGGCAGAGTGTAAGCCTGCCGGACGCGCCGCACCTCGGACTCGGGCTGGGGCCGGAAGCGTTCATCGGCGGCGAGGGGTGTGACGGCGACACGGCCTGGATCGACATGAAAGCGCCGGATGACATCACGCCGCGTCGATTCGGAAATCGCGATGACGCGCCGCGCGGCGCGCAGCGCCAACCGGTGCGCCAGCGAGAAGATCAGCCTTTGACGGGCGGGCCAAAATTGGGGCAGCGCCAACGGGATAACGTCGTAGATCGTCACAATCGTGGGGCAAGACAGGCGCCGATACGGCATGACGTAATACGGCGCGTGCCACACGTCGGGCCTGAGTCGCCGGGCGAGCGCAGGCAGTCGCGTCTGTTCGGCGACAGAGAAAGGCGCGATCTCGGTCGGGTATAGCCTGACGCCGCCTGCCGGCAGCGCATCGAACGGAAGGTGCGTATTGGGCTGCGACGCATTGTGCAGCAGCGTGAGATCGACCTCGCCGGCGCTGGCCAGCGCGATCGCCAGCCGGTGCGCGTAGCGCCCGATGCCGGGAAAATGATCGCTGATCGTGCGTCCGTCAAGGACGATGCGCAGACGGGTCATTGCCGCGTGAGCAGCGCCGTCAGGATGCGACCGAACTGTGTGGGCAGCACGGTGAACTGGCCCGCGATCAAATCGCCGATCGGAAACGCGCCTGTGCGCGGCACTGTGCCAACCGAATACTGCACGATCAGGAGGAAGTTCCATGCGACGAAGCCGGCGCCGATGGCGGCGATGCGGCGCGCGGTCCACCCTTGGCGGCGCAGCCAGTCGACGAACGCCGTCAGCCCGATCACGTACGTCGGCGTGTTTTGCAGCAGCAGTCGCGCGCCGAAGGCCAGCGCGCCATTGTACACTGACCACGCGCTCACCAGTAGCGCTTGCGTGACAAAGTGGACGATCAGAAAGGCGGCCAGCCGGCGATGCTGCGCGTATAGCGGAGCCAATCCTGCCATCGCGAACAGCAGAGCCGGCGACCATACGAACAGCCCTCGATCGGTAGAGAACAGAACCGGCAGAACTTGAAATATGCCGGTGAAGTGGCCGGCGCCCTGCGTGTAGGCGTATGGGTTGAGCTCGATCCATGAACCGTACACGACGCGCCACACGATCATCTGCGGCGCGAAGGCGATCAGCGCGCTCAGCCCGAAAGCGGCGGCCGATTGCACCCAGGTATGGCCTTCACCGGATCGAAATGCGGTAGGTACCAGCGCCAACAGCGAGACGCCGGGCACGAGGACGATCAACACGTTTTGGGTCCGCGCCAGCGCGGCCAACCCAATCGACGCGCCCATCAACAGCCAGTTACGCGGTCTGGGGTCACGGCATACGGCGAACCACGCCGCGAACGCGAGCGCGTTGGCGAACGCATCGGCCGCGTGCGCCATCGCCGGGTGGCTGTACATGTAGAACACCAGCGGCGACGCCAGCCATGCCACGAGAGCGGCGATCGTGGCCGCCGGCTCGCCGTACAGACGCCGCGCCAGCCTGTGCAGGATGAGCACAGCGGCGAAACCGAGGAGCGCCGATCCGAGGCTGATGGCCCAGACGTATGCGTCGCCGTAGCCGTCGGGTGAAGGCGACTGCGTGATGGCCGAGCGCCCCGATTCGACCGCGTGCGCCGCCAGGTAGAACGGCGACCACAGCAGAGGCGCGCCGATCGCGTACGGATTGTGATTGTAGCCGGTGACCGTCGGGCCGACGACCTTTTCGTTGCCATAGCGCAGGTACTCGTCCGTCGTATCGAGATTGCCGTCGATGACGGCCGAGCGCAGCCACGAAAAGTAGCCCACCGGATCGAAGCCATACACGCGCGGACGAAAGAGCAGCGGGAAGAGTACGATGAAGACGACAATGAGCAGTCGTCGTTCACGAATGAAAGCACGCATCACGATCACATTCACTCTAGTTTATTTCGCACCAGCCAGACCGCTAGAATCGACCAGAGGATCAACATGCCGTATGTACCCAGCGAAAGTAACAGTGTGTTGCCGACCAGCGAATGCCAGGCCAGGCCCTGTACATCGATGAGAAGGTAAGCCAGGCCACATGCGGCCAGCGCGCCCCAAGCCCGATGCTTCAGCGCCACCGTGCCGATGATGAGGATCGGCAACAGCGCCAGCAGCAAGTGGTGGAGCCAGCTAAGTGGGGTCACCAGGAGGCCTGTGATTAGCCAGAGAGCGAAACGGGCCGGCTGCTGTGCGCCGGAGCGGTTCCAGGTTAACGCCATCGTGGCGCCGACCAATGCCAGCGACAGCAGAGCGGCGAAAGGCGCGGCCCAGGCCGGTTGGAGCGCGAGCGACGCGCCGTACTCGTGCGTAGTGAAAGCGCGCAGCGCGAAACCGTACAGTGACTGGTTGGGCGGATAAGCGGTGGTTGTCGTCGAGCTGAGCTGCGGCGCGATGGACAGAAATTCTCGCCAGGGAGTAAGCCCATCGAAGGCCGCGCTGACGAGGACGAGCAGCAGTGTACCGGCTATGCAAGTGAGCACGACGAGCCAGCGGCGCTGCCACGCGAAGAAGATCGCACTTGACCAGAGCAGCGGCTTCAGGAGTATCGTAGCTCCCAAAATGATGCCGCTGAGCGCAGCGGCGATAGACCTTCGCCCGGCGTCCCTTCGGCTTTGCTCAGGGCAGGGCTGGCCGTTCATCCCGAATTGTCGCGGCCCAATGCCCAGGTGGAAAATGGCCGCCAGGCCCAGCCAGACCAGTCCGTTGAACTGCCCGGCGTACAGCGAGGTCAACGGCGGCACGAACCCGGCCATCGCCAGCAGTGCCACTTGTCTGCCGCGCTCGTCGTCTAGTGAAGTGCCCAATATCCACGCGCCCAACACAAGCCCCACGCTGTTGAGGATCATCCAAAGGAACGCGGCCACTGGCGGCGTGAGCCGTGCTAACGGCCGCAGCAGGGAAGCGAGCGCGGGTGGGTAAATGTACGGTGGCAGGATGCCAGGCAAGCCCGGAATCGGGTTGAGCGCTTCCTGTTCCGGGTTGGCGTGGTAAAGCGGTTGTCCTCGATTGAGTGCATCGGCAGCAGCGTAGTATGCATAAAAATCGATCGGCTTATCGTGGGTGATCGCCCAGCCGCCCCAGATCAAGTATCCCGCCAGCAGCAGCGGTGCCATGACGAGAGACACGGTCGGAGAAGATCTCACAGCGATTTTCATACGTAATTCGTCACTTTAGCCGCGTTTCGCATCTGCGACGCGTGCGCGGTTGGCCAGGATGTCGAGGTAGATCGATTCGATGCGCGCCACCTGAGTACGAATATCGAAACGCTCGATCGCTAGCCGCCGGGCGGCGACGCCCATTTCCGCGCGACGCGATGCATCGGCCAGCAGCTTCGTCAGGGCCTCCGCCAGCGCCTGCGAGCTGCCCGGTGTGACGAGCAGGCCGGTGATGCCATCTTCGACGATCTCCGTCGGGCCGCCCTGTGCCGAGGCGATCACCGGCAACCCGGCCGCCATCGCCTCGATCAGCACGCGTCCGAACGGCTCGGGGCGCGTCGAAGCGTGCACCAGCAGATCGATGCCGGCGTACACGTCGGCGATGTTATCCTGATGCCCGGCGAAGGTCAACCGGCTGCCCAACCCGGCCGATTGAGCCAGCCGCTGCAGCTCGGCGTGATACGCCGCTCCGCCGCTCAGCCCTGCCCTGAGCAAAGCCGAAGGGACGCCTGGCGAGTCGTCGCCTTCGGTGTACGTGCCGACGAGCGCAAAGTGTGCCTGCGGGTGCTCTCCGGCGACGCGCGCCGCCGCGCGGATGAAAAGATGCTGCCCCTTCCAGCGCACCAGTCGTCCGACGTGCGCCACCAGGACTTTGTCCGACCCGATGCCGATCCGCCGCCGGAAACGGTAGCGAGTCCCCGGCTCGGCCTGCGTATCGACGCCGTTGTGGACGACGCAGGCCCGCGGATCGCCTTCCAGGTTGTAGGTGCTTGCGGTCGTGTACGAATTGGCGATCAGCCGCGCCGGACGACGGCGCAGCCGGCGAAATAGCCAATGTGGGAACGTGTCGTCGTGCAGCATCCAGACGACCGGCACATCGCGCACGAACGCGCTGGCAAGGTGTGCACGCACGGTGTTCGAGTGTACAAGATCGACGCCGCAGTCGCGGGCGAGTCGGGCCAGCTCGCTGGACGCCCGCCGCCAGCGCAGCAGTGCGGTCGGCGACCTCACGTTAATGCGCGGCATGGGCAGGTTTCGCCAGGGGACGCCGCGCGCGTCGAGATGCCGGACGAGCGGCGAGCGGGCGGGCAGGAAGACGATCGGATCGAAGCGGGACCTGTCCAGATGCCCGATCAGATCGAGCAGTACCGTCTCTGCGCCGCCGACGAACGGGGCGTGATCGACGAAGGCGATGCGCGCAGTGCTCATTGGCTCAAATAGGCCGGATACCGCTCGAAGTCAATGCCGTATAGGACGATGAATCGCGCGGTAGACAGATGAGGTTCTCGTAACCGGATCGGTACTCCGTCGGAATAGGCTTCAAAGCAGAATAGTTCAGTGTGTAGAGGTGGTAGTCCACTGCACGCAGGAAGTCTATCAGGTCGCCACAACCATAGCCGAAAGCATGCATGAGCTCCTTTGATGCTTCCACCACCAGAATAGGGCGAAAGGTGCGCAGCACGCCCTCTGCTCCTCGTAGCGCGAGCAATTCGGCGCCTTCGATGTCTAATTTAATTACATGCGGACCAATGTTGAGCGGAGCAAAGTATGCGTCTAGGGTCGTTGTGCTCACAGTGATGGAGTTGATGGTATTGGGTGAGACGCGTCGCAAGGAG
>DASSFZ010000483.1:0-10428 GCA_035693785.1 Anaerolineae bacterium
AAACCGCCGCGTCGGTCTGCGGCTCACCCGCCTCGGCAAGCGCGTACAGGACGAACGCCTGCCGATTGGCGACGTACGTCTGGTTGATGCGCGTCGTCGCCGTCAACCGGCGACGCAGGAAATCCAGCCCACGATCCACAACCTCGCCGTCGACCGCAAATCCAGCTTCTCGCGCCTTGGTCATGCCGAGCACGACGTACGCGCTGGTCGTCGTATCCGATTGCTCATTGACCCACCAGCCCCAGCCGCCGTCCGCGTGCTGCTGGTTGTACAGCCGCTGCAGGCCGACACCGACCTGCTCCTCCAGCTTTGCTTCGAGATCGGCATCTGCCAGACCGAGTTCCTTCAGCGCGCGGTACGTCAGCACGTTGGGCAGGAAGCGGCTTACCGTCTGCTCGGTGCACTCGTACGGGAAGTGTTCGAGGTAGTCCAGGCCCTCCACCTGCGCCGAGGCCAGGGAAGGATCGATCTGCACGGTCAGGTCGCCCTGTGTCGTGTCGATGCCCGTGGGCAGCACGACGATCTCGGTCACGGCCTCCGGCAGATCGGTGTTTGCGTCGAGGTCGAGCGTGCCGGCTGTGCCGGTCGTCTCCGGCGTGCTGTACTTGTAGATCGGCAGACGCTGATCGGGCGGCAGGCCGGCCGGCGGCTTACTCGCATCCGACAATCCGCCGCCGCGCGCCGAGAATGTCAGGTCGGCCTGCGGCGCGT
Source organism: Anaerolineae bacterium (assembly GCA_035693785.1). Classification (GTDB taxonomy): domain Bacteria; phylum Chloroflexota; class Anaerolineae; order Fen-1058; family Fen-1058; genus DASSFZ01. The sequence goes on from DASSFZ010000483.1 coordinate 712, forward strand.
CGAGCACGGTGACCGGCCACTCGACCCGCACTCTATCGCCCGCGGGGATGTCCACCGACTGCTCGATCTGGCCATCGATTTGTATTCCCGTCCCTTCCAGCGTCACGTCCGCCTGGATCGGCGCGTCCGTGTTGTTGTGGACGATGGCCGCCAGGCTCAGCTTGTCGCCGGCGACGAAGAAGCGCGGCGTGAGCGGGCGGACGAGCAGGTCCTTCGTGCTGATGATGTCGACGTGCGCTTCGCCGACGAGCGTGTCCTGAGTCACCGCCTTGGCGCGCATGCGCCACGTGGTGAGGTTGTCGGCCAATGGCACCGGCACAGTCGCCTCGCCGTTCGCGTCCGTCATGAGCGTCGCGTTCCAGTACACGGTGTCGGGGAATTGCTGACGGACGAAGCTGCCGCCCTCTTCAGCGAGCGCGCCGCCGCCGCCGCCCTTGCCCTCTTCGGCGAACACGATATTGATGCGATCGACCGACAGCACCAGCCCGGATGCCGTGCGCACGCCGAGACCTTGCTCGCCGTAGTAGAACCGGTCGATCGGCGGCGCGAAGTCGTCCAGCAGTGTCAGGACCGAGTAGTCGGTCAGCGCCATCGACAGCTCGGCCTGGGCCGGATTGCCTGCGTAGTCGGTGACCTTCACCGTGTACGTCACGGTCTCGCGCGGGCCGTAGTGCTCGCCCGCTTCGACGTTCTTATCCGGCGTGATGCTCACGTTGAGCACCTGCTGCTCGATGCTCACCGTGAACGAGGCATAGCCCACGCGGAACGCCGGAACCAGGTTCGTCTCGTCGACGCCCTTGACGATCACCACCGACACGAAGGCGTTCGGCGCCATGTCCGGCGTGATCGGGATCTCGATCACGTCGCTGTTCGAGCGCAGCGCGATCAGGCGATGCTCCATGATGCGCGCGCGCTCGACCGTCAGCAGCGCGGTCACCTCGCCCTGGAACGGCGACGGCACCAGCACTTTCGCCGTCTCGCCGGGCGCGTATTCGCGCTTGTCGGCGACGAGCTGGATGCGATCGTTGTTGTCCTGTCGCCAGGCGACGTATTCCCTCGACGACACCCATACGAATGTCGACGATCGCACCTCGCGGCCATCGGGGTCCTTGCCCGTCGCGACGACGCGGTACTCGCCTCCCGACGGCGGCGTGAAGCCCACCTGCGCCTCGCCGCCCTCCGTCGTCGTCGTGCTCGTCGTGAATACCGCCGTGTCGGAGAACGTCGACGTCCAGAACACGTTGCCGAAGTCGTCGATCTGCTGGACGCTGAACCACTCGCGCTCGTAAAACACGACGTCGAGATTCGCCTGCCCGTAGGGATCGCCGCTCCAATCGACGGTACGGACGTTGATGAGCAACGGCTGCCCGGCAACGCCGACGTACTCGTCCGGCTGCAGGCCAATGTAGAACAACCCCTTGTGGACGATGACTTCCGCCCGCGCCGAGACCGACTGGTCGTTGACGTCGACGACCGTCGCCTCCAGGCTGAACGTCTGGCTGCCCGCCTTCTCGTCGAGATTGGCCGGCAGCTCGACGACGAGCTGCCCCTGTTCGTCCAGCACTCCCTCGCCCGACGCGATGAGGTTACCGCCCCTGTACTCGGCCATGTAGTCGCTGTCGTGCCAATTCCAGTAGCCAGGGCCGCGATAGCGGTCAAAGAAGTAGTCGCTCGACAGGGCAGTCCAGGTCACTTTGCCGCCGCTCACCGCGCCGCCGAAGAAGTAGGTAGCCTGCACGCCGAATTGTATGGTCTCTCCTGCCCCATACTCGTCCTTCGCCGGCGTGACTTCGACGACGAACTCGGGGCGTCGGTACTCGGATACGAGGAATGTCTGGTTATAGGTGTTGACGAATTTCTCACGCTCGCCGCTCTGCGGAATCGGGACGTGCGCGTTGAGCGCGTAGTAGCCGAGCGCGGCCTCTTCGTCGAGGGCGAAGTCGGCGTTGAGCGTGCCAAGCTCGCCGAGCGGCAGCGTCACGCTGTACACCTGCGTCCCGTTCGGATCGAAGATGTCCACCGTCATTTCCTTCAGGCCAGAGTCGACGGTGTAGCGCGTGTTGTCCGCCGCGCGGACGATGCCCTTGAAGTGAACCGTCTGGCCGGGCCGATATAGCGGCTTCTCGGTGTAGAGGTACACCCGGTACGGGTCGGAGAAGTATTCAGTCGGGACACCGAACTCGTAGCCCTCGATGCCGCTCGACCAGTCGTTGAGCGCCACGCCGAACGGCGTGTCGAGAACGCCGGGTTCCCCGACGATGGCGTACTTCGTCTCGAACGGATCGCGCTTCTCGAGCCAGTCGACGGTGAACAGGCCCTCGGGGTTCGTCCGTCCGCCGCCGATGTCCGAGAACTGTGCGTTGCGCAGCGCCACCGGCACGCCACTCAACGGCTGCCCCGATTGCAGATCGGTGACCCACACAAGCGCCTCGCGCTCGGCGGTCTTGAACGTGACGTTCGCCGTCGAGACAACCATGAGGTGCCGCGACGTGCCGCTGAAGTCGATGATCGGCTGCTCCGGCGCAGACACGCGCAGGAAGTAAAGGCCGGGTGGCAATGCGCCACCGCTGGTCACTTCCGCAGGCGCCTCCGGCGGTGGAGGAACTAAAGGAACTCGCCGGACGCCGAGTTCATTGAGCGACGCTTCGACCGGGATCGACCAGGCGCGGATCGGATCGCTCGACACCGGAACCGGGCGTTCCCACAACTGCCACGACTCCGGCCCGGTCAGCCGCGCGAACTCTTCCGGCGATACCGGATAGAGCGCGAAGTTCAGTTGCGAGACGTTGCGGTACGAGGCGTATACGACCGTGTCGGTGTACGCGCTGTACACGCCGAAGCGGCCCGGAACGTTCAGGCGCGCCTCCGGGCTGAGCGCGCGCGTCTCGAAGTGCACGACCTGATCCGCGCCGAGCGTGCCGCCCCACGGATCGGCCACCTCGCCCGCGATTGTCACCGTGAAAGGTGACGACGGCCCGGCGCTGAACGCGTACACGTAGCGATTGTCGTAGCTGGAGTAATACGTATACACGTCGGTCGGCGACACCGGCGGCGTGGCGAAGATGTTCGGCCAGAGGGTCTTTTCGTCGACCGGGGCGCTGAAATAGATCTCGAACGCGGTGTAGGGATCGACGCCGGTTTGCCCGTCGCGTGGGCTGGTGCGAACGACGCGCAGCTCAGGCACGGTGCGGAATTGCCACGTGGTGTCGAGCTCGGTCGCGCTGCCGCCGCCGATCGCCTGCGCGCCTGCCGCGACCTGCGCCGTGTACAGCGTGTCGCGGCTGAGCAGTTGCGTCGGCGTGAAGACCATCGTCGCTTCGTCCTGCCAGCCGAACTCGCCCGCCACGATTGCACCAGACTCGCCGGTCAGTGAGAATGCCGCCTGCGCCGATTCGCGATCCATCGCCTGGTTGAACTGCACGCGGATCGCGCGATCGAGCCACACATTCGTCTCCGATTCGCCCGGCTCGGTCGCCAGCACGAACGGCGGCTGCGTCGAGAATGACCACGTGTAGTCCTCAGGCAGGATCGCGCCAGACGGGTCGCTCAACCCGGCGGCGACCTTCGCCGTGTACGTCGTCCCGGCCTGCAGCAGTCCTTCGGGATGGAACACGTAGATCGACGTGTTCAGCCACTCGCCCGATCCTTCGATCGGCGGATCGAACGTCACCGGCTGCGGCAGGTTGGGCTGATTGGAGATCGAGGTCAATGGGACGACCGGCCGGTTGAACATCACCGTGACGTCGCTGTCGATCGCTATATCCTCCGCGTCGGGTGCGGGTACGACCTGCGTCACTTCGAGGTAGCCGACTGCCTTGAACTTGAAGAGCAGCTCTGCGACGAGGTTTTTGCCGTTCGTCGCCAGGGCGCTGGTCGCAACCTTGACCTCGTACGTGGCGTCGCGCTCGAACCCCTCGCCGGCAGGAAGAACTTCGAGGCGCGTGTCGTCGTCACGCCAGGCGACGGTATACGGCACGCCGGGCGTGATCGTCAGCGCCGTCTCGGTCGACTCGCGATCCATCGGCTTGTCAAATACCAGCACGATGGGCGCGGTAGCCCCCTGTTCCTCGCCGCGCTCCGGCGCACGGTCCACGACGACCGGCGGCAGCTCAGCCGTGAGCGAAGGCGGCGGTTGATTGGACAGCAGTGCGAGGGCGCCAATGGCGACGACGCCCACGGCGGCGATGAGCGCCACGATCAGGAGAGTTCGATTGCGTGAGCCTCGCGCTGCCGGGCTGGGAGGCTCAATGGAAGCAGTGGTCATGGGAATGTCCCCCTTTGTGCCCGCACGATGGCGCGCCCCCCCATCTGTCCGCTCATCGTGCGGTGCACGGCGATTGTAACGCCCATACGGGCTTGTGGCAAGGAGTAAGTGCCCGCGCGGGCGAGCCCTGCCTATAAGACACCGGTATCGTCGCATTCGTTCGAGCGGATCGCCCGACGTTTGCCCGACGCAAACACGACGCTCTCCAGGCGGAAACGCAGACCGGCCAGGTCTTCGAGACCTGGCAGGTCTTCTATCCGTTTATCCGCAGACTTGCCAGGTCTTTGAGACCTGGCTGGTCTTCTGCCTTACTCGATCGCGAAGGACATCTGCACCTTCATGCTCACCTCGAGCTGGCCCGGCTCGATGGACACCCCGCCGCCGCCCATTGCTCGCTCCATGACGACCGGCACAGGCCCGCCGATGACCTCGCTGACGAGCACCACCTCGCCCAGCTCGACGCCGCTCAGTTGAGCCAGGCTCTCCGCGCGTGCTTTCGCGTCGGCCACGGCCTTCTCGCGAGCTTCCATCTCGAGCGCCGAAGTGTCTTCGATGCTGAAGGCCACGCCGGAGATGTTATTCGCGCCGGCCTCCACCGCCTCGCTCAGGATCGCGCCGACTTCCGAGAGGGCGCGGATCTTCACAGACAGGCTATTGCTGACGTGGTAGATGTACTCGCCGGTAGGCTGGCCTTTCTCCGGATCGTATCGCTGCTCGGCCCACAGGTTGTAATACGCCGTGTGGATGTCTTTCTCATCGACGCCCGCGGCCTCCAAAGCCTCGAGGACTGCCTTCATCCGTTCTTCGTTCTCGCGCGTCGCCTCTTCGGGCGAGGCCGATTGTGTCTCGACGCCGATCTGCGCTGTCGCCACGTCAGGGGACGCCGAGGCTGAGCCGGTGCCGACGGCCGTGATGGTGCGCGGCGAGCCGGCTTCGCTCGTCTGACCGGCTTGGCCGGCCTGAGTCGAGGTAGCCGATGCATTCAGTATCCCGCTGAGAATGACGCCCGCGACGATGGCCAGCACGGTGAGGCCGCCGACCAGGAAATACCACTTGCTGCTATTGTTGAACATTGCTCCCTCCATCGCACACTGCAGTGCGTTCAGATTTCTACCTTGAGACGACACGGACTGCGTTCAAGTTCCATTTCCGTAACTTGTTTCACAATGTCAAAATTATGTTATATTAAGATATGAATTCGGTATGGTATTTGTCTAAATCGACTAAACTCCTACTCACTGCTGAAGCCTGCCATGATATACTCCTGTGTAAATCGGGCGCACTGACGGGCGCAACAAGACCGTACGTGTTATGAGACATAAAATCTTGGTTGTCGACGACGACGCGACCATTCGCACGGCGCTAGAGGTTTTCCTTCGGGAGTCCGGCTACGAACCGTACACTGCCGCCAACGCCGGCGAAGGTCTGCGCTTACTGTACAGCGAGCATCCAAGCCTGGTGTTGCTCGACATAATGCTGCCCGGCATAGATGGCTGGGAAATGGCGACGCGCATTCGCGAGCTATCAGACGTGCCTCTCATCATCATCAGCGGCCGGTCCGACGAAGCCGACAAGCTGCGCGGGTTCCGGCTCGGCGCGGACGACTACGTCACCAAGCCGTTCAGCCTGATCGAGCTGGGCGCGCGGATCGGGGCCGTGTTGGCCCGCGCCGAGAAGTTCGCGCGCGCCCGCGAGCGCCGGCAGTTCACCTTCGACGATTTGACCGTCGACCTCGATCGGCATCGCGTCACGCGCGGCGACAAGATCATCAATCTGACGCCGACCGAATTTCGACTGCTGCAGGTCCTGATAGAGAAGGCTGGCGACGCAGTCTCGGAGGAGTATCTGCACCAGGAGGTATGGGGCGGCGTGCAGAAGCCGGGCGCCGGATACGTGCGGCGCTACATCTGGTTCCTGCGCCAAAAGATCGAGCGCGACCCGGCCCACCCCGACCTGATCCACACTGTGCGGAAGTACGGATACCGCTTCGGACCTCTATAGGCCGAAGTCTCGCACGGCCATGTCTGCGATCGTTCGCCCGATGCTGAAGGAGGCCGTGGCCGCCGGGGATGGCACGTTCAGCACGTGAATCATCCGGCCCGTTTCGATGATGCGGAAATCGTCCACGAGCGACCCGCCCGGCTCGAGCGCTTGCGCACGGACTCCGGCGCCGGCCGGACGCACGTCCTCGACGCGCAGTTCGGGCATCAGGCGCTGAAGCGCCTTGACGAACGCCCGCTTACTGAGTGAGCGATAGAACTCGCCCAGCCCCATGCGCCAGTAGCGGCGCGCCATGCGCCAGAACCCGCTATGGCCCAACAGGCTCAGCGTATCACGAGCCGAGAAGCTCGATCGCCGGTAGCCCTCACGCCTGAAGGCGAGGACGGCATTCGGGCCGGCTGCGACGCCGCCGTGGATCATGCGCGTGAAGTGGACGCCGAGGAAGGGAAAGCGGGGGTCGGGGACAGGGTAGATAAGATTCCTCACAAGAGATCGGCGATTGGAGATTAGCTCGTAATACTCGCCGCGGAAGGGAACGATCCGCAGGCCGGGATCGACGCCGCACATGCGCGCGATGCGATCCGAGTGCAAGCCGCCGCAGTTGATGAGATTGCGGCAGTCCACCGTCCCACTATCGGTTTCGAGCGCAAGCGCATCTGCCGCGCGGTGGAAGCGCCGCACCCGCGAGCGCAGCCGCACTTCGCCGCCGGTTTGCCACACCAGGCTGGCGACCGTCTGCGCAACCTGGACGTAATCGACAATGCCCGTCTCGGGGACGTGCAGCCCGGCGATGCCCCCCGCGTGCGGCTCGTAATCCCGAATCTCCTCTCCGCGAAGCCGGCGCATCCCGTTCAATCCGTTCTCGCGCCCACGGCGTTCCAGCTCGTTGAGCGCGGGCAACTCGTCTTCGCTTGTGGCCACGACGATCTTGCCGCAGAGCTCGTGCGCGATGCCGTGCTCCTCGCAGAATCGATACAGCGCCTGACGGCCTTCGACGCAGTTGCGCGCCTTGAGCGAGCCGGGCTTGTAGTACAGGCCGGAGTGGATCACGCCGCTGTTGTGGCCGGTCTGGTGCGCCGCCAGTTGCGCTTCGGCTTCGAGCACGACGAGCGAGACGCGAGCGCGCGACGCCAGCGCCAGCGCCGTCGCCAGGCCGACGATCCCGCCGCCGATGATGGCTACGTCATATCGCTGCGAGGTCATGGCGTCAGGGAGGCTTGAGCGATGCGGTGTTCGCACCACTGCGCGAGCGCGCCAATCCACGTGGGATGATCGTTGAGACAGGGGATCAACCGGAGCTCGAGGCCGCCGGCGCCGAGGAAAGCCTCGCGGCCGTCGATGCCGATCTCTTGCAACGATTCGAGGCAGTCGCTCACGAACGCCGGGCAAATGAGCAGGAGCTTCTTGACGCCGCCGGAAGCCAGGCGGGCCAATTCGGCGCCCGTGGCGGGCAGCAGCCACCTGTCACGGCCGAGCCGCGATTGAAAGGCAATCGAGTATTTCCCTTCGGGCACGCCGGCTCGACGCACGAACGCCTGCGTTGTCCTGAACACCTGGGCGCGATAGCAGGTCGCGTGCGCCGGTGATGCGACATTGCAGCAATCGGGAACGGCGAGGCAGTGCTTTCCGGTCGGGTCCGTTTTTCGCAGATGCCGCTCCGGCAGGCCGTGGTAACTGAACAGCAGGTGGTCGAAACCTTCGGCAAGGTGATCTCGCGCGCTGGCGACCAGCGCGTCGATGTACAGCGGATTGTCGTAAAAGGGCGGCAGGACGTCGAGCAAGGTCTCGGGGCTGAGGCGCGACAGTGTCCGGCGAACGGCTACGACGATCGATTCGTACGTCGACATTGCGTAGTGCGGAAACAATGGCACCAGCAGAACCCAGTCGACGCGGCGGTCGAGCAGCTCCTGCAGACCCTGTTGAACCGAGGGATGGCCGTAGCGCATCGCCAGCGCGACCGGCGCGTCGATGCGGTCCTGGAGTTTCTGCTGCACACGCCGGCTGATGACGATCAGCGGCGATCCCTCGTCCCCCCAGATCGAGCGGTACGCCTCGGCGGAATGTCTGGGTCGCGAGGGCAGGATGAAGAGGCTGACGATGAGCCGCCGGATCGGATAGGGGAAGTCCAGCACCCGCCCATCCATGAGGAACTCGTCGAGATACGCACGAACGTCCTCGACGGAGGGAGAATCGGGTGAGCCGGTGTTAACGAGAAGAATGCCTGTCGTCACCGCGATCGAGCTGCCTTCTTGAACGGATTCAGCCGGCCGCCCAGGGTGCGGATTCTGCCGGTCACCGATCCGACCGTTCCGACACCGGCCCTCTTCGCGGCGGACAGGATAGCCTTTGAGACGACCATGGACGACGAGCTGACAATCGCGCCCAGCATAGACGCTGCCGTAACACTCGCATAGCGGCGCACGGCTCTTCGATCGAACGTCGTCAGCGAAGCGCAGTATCGCTGGCCGATCACGCCAACCCGCAGCGTCAAGAACGCGTTCGCCGTTCCCTCTAGAATGGATTGCGTCACGAGCGTGGCGACCATGTTCATGCCGGGCGCTGCGCTTGCCAGCGAACCGCCGAGCGCAGAAGCTATCACCGGCTCCACTTGTTCGCTGATGTCCAGGTCCTCGATCTGGCTGACCAGGAAGGCCGTCGCGCCGATGTTGGCGTACAGTTGAATCAGCTCGGGCAAGGACGGGCGTTGATAGTACAGGTGGGCCAATTGCCAGACCATGCGCGACTGGGCGATGAGCACCATCAGCGCGTCGAGCCGGCCATTTTGCGATATCGCCGTACTCACAAACACGGTCGACGCGGTCGCTTTGATCATCCGGCTGGCCTGTTCGTCCAGAACGTTGAGCGCGGCTTCGATGCCTGCGCGGTCATTGAGCTGCAGATCCCGACCGGCGAGATGCGGATTCGTCGCCAGCCGCGCGCCGAGTCGTTTCAGATACGTTCGGAACTCCGGGGACTGGTCATCGGCGGGAGGCTGGGTGGCTTGAGGCAGGCGGACGAACATCACGATCGGAACGAGCACGATCAGCGCGTAGACGATCAGCAGGCCATAGAGAACAACCTGCCCAAATACCGGACTGACCGTGTTCGCCAGCGCGACGACCTGGGCTGTCTGGTTGACGACGAAGATAGCGGAGCAGATTAAGACGAAGATGCCAGTGAAGAGTACGAGGCGTCCAAGTTGGGCCGTCATGTTCGCTTCTTCCGTCCTAGCCGAGTGAGGTGTTTGGCGCTACCCTGTAATCGTGGCAGCCACTTGTCGCTCGCCTTGATGGAAAAGATTCTGAGCGCAGCGTTCATTGGAGATGAACAACACGTCTGCGGCGCGCACCGTATCAGGATTGCAGCGTTTGACGGTCATCGTGCTGTCCCTGTGCGAAGATTTTCAATGAGCCCTTCAACTTGCTTCAACGAACCACGAACATCCTCCTCTG
>DASSFZ010000484.1:0-4210 GCA_035693785.1 Anaerolineae bacterium
AAAACTTCAAGGAAGTAGAGGTTCGGCTCGTCGCCAATCATGTTGGTGACGAAGCCCACCGTATTGGTGCGCCGGTTTGCCAGCGCTCGCGCGGTCGCATTCGGCCGGTACCCAAGCCCCTGCGCCGCGGCCAGTACACGCTCGCATGTCTCGGCCGACACGCGGGCCGAGCTTCGGCGACCTCCGTTGAGCGCAGACGAGGCGGCCGCCTCCGACACGCCTGCCGCGCGGGCCACGTCGAGAAGCGTCGGCGCGTCGCTGCGGCGGCGCGTCTTCGGCGGTGTCGCGGGTGGTTTCGGTTTCGAAGTGGGCACGGATGTTCCGGGTAGGTGGAACGCCGGGGCGGGTCGCGCAGCGGCGCACTGTAGCCGGTACTTCGTGCGCGGCGGTGCTCGGCGTCGGTCGCTTCGTGTCTCTGTCCTGGCGAGCTCGGGGCGACATCGTTGCGCCGGCTGCGGCGTCGTGCCTCTGGGCGTCTGCTTCGAGTCGAGCCTGTGTGAAAACGCCTTGATTGCCTGAGGCGCTCGCCTAAATTGTGGCAACGCGACGAAGTGGGCCACGGCATGAAGCGATTCATCGAGGGAGAAGAGCGAAGCCAGGTGACGTTGCTGCCGGAGTGTCTGGACGATTACATCGGCGAGGACAACCCGGTGCGCGTGGTCGACGCCTTCGTCGATGAACTGCAGCTGCAACGGCTCGGCTTTGATGGCGCCGAGCCAGCGGCAACCGGCCGGCCGTCGTACCACCCTGCGGTGCTGCTCAAGATCTACATCTACGGTTATCTCAATCGCGTGCAGTCGAGCCGGCGCCTGGAGCGCGAGGCGCAACGCAACGTCGAGCTGATGTGGCTGACCGGGCGCCTGGCGCCGGACTTCAAGACCATCGCCGACTTCCGCAAGGACCACGGCGATGCGATCCGCAAGGTCTGCCGCGAGTTCGTCGTCCTGTGCCGGCGGCTCAAGCTCTTCAGCGATGGCATCGTGGCCATCGACGGAAGCAAGTTCAAGGCGGTCAACAACCGAGACAAGAACTTCACCGACCGCAAGCTCAAGGCGCGCATGGAGCAACTCGAGGACAGCATCAGGCGCTATCTGGTCGAACTTGACCGGGCCGACCGCGACGCGACAGCCGTTCTGCCCAGCAGGGTCGATCACCTCAAGGAGAAGATCACCAAGGTCAAGCAGCAGATGCAAGCGCTCGGCGAGATCGGCGAGCAGATGAAGACATCAGAGGATGGACAGATCTCATTGACCGACCCGCATGCGCGCTCCATGGCCACCAGCGGTCGCGGTACCGGCATCGTGGGCTACAACGTTCAGACGGCCGTGGATGCGAAGCATCACCTGATCGTTGCCCACGAGGTCACCAATGTGGGCCACGACCGAGACCAACTGGCGAACATGTCCAAGCTTGCCAAGGCGGCCACCGGCCAGCGTGAGCTGATCGCCATTGCCGATCGCGGCTACTACGAGGGCTACGAGATCCTCGAATGCGAGCGGGCCGGCATCGCCGCGCTCGTGCCCAAGCCGATGACTTCGAACAACGCCGCTGCAGGTCTCTTCGACAAACGCGACTTCGTCTACGAAGACGAGGCGAACCAGTACCGATGCCCGGCAGGCAGCGTTGCCATCTACCGAATGACTTCCGAACAAGCCGGCAAGGTCCAGCACAAGTACTGGTCGTCGGACTGCCCGCGGTGTCCCATGAAGCTGCGATGTACCAACAGCAAGGAACGGCGCATCTCACGGTGGGAACACGAGGACATACTGGATGTTGTTCAAGAGCGGCTCGAAGGCGCGCCCGAGGCGATGCGGTTACGCCGGCAGACCGTCGAGCATGTATTTGGAACGCTCAAGGCTTGGATGGGGTCGGCTCACTTCCTCACCAGGACGCTGCCGCGAGTACGAACCGAAATGAGCTTGCACGTCCTGGCCTACAACCTGAAGCGGGCCATCAAGATCCTCGGACCCGGACCGCTGATCGCAGCGATGAGGTCCTAGAGAACGAGGGCTGAGTGCCCTCGTTGTTCAATGATCGGCGCCTCGTCGTTCTGCAGCAGCAGTCACCAACCCTCGCGATCACCGGATCACTGTGGCCCCCGTCACTGCCGAGAGTGCGTGGCGTTTGCACACGGCCTCGGTCGGGAGTGCGCGTTCGACCAACAGAGAAGCGGTCGTTGGCGCGGCGCGAACCGCCTCGTGAAAGTGGCAGCAAGCGCTGCAGGGCTGTCCCCCGGTCGTGACTCACGAGAGACACCCTCGCCTGCATGGCGCTGCAGCGGGTCTTCCGGCAGGTCGAGTGTGTCGAGTGTCGAAATCGTGGTCGTGGTCGTGGTCGGCTCGTCGAGTACCCTGAACGTGGGGACCGGGGAGCGCAAACTGCCGGGCCAGCAGCGCTCATGCCACCACAGCCATCACCTGCCGCCGTGGCAGCCGCGTGAACGCCAGCGCGGCCAGGAAGGCGCCGATGCCCAGCGAGAACGCGCCGATGAAGAGCCACGCGTAGCTGGAAAACGTGTCGTAGATCAGCCCGCCCAGCACGGGGCCCAGCGCCATGCCGAGGCTGCTGGCCATCGTGGTGCCGCCGATCACCGTGCCCATCATGCGCAGCGGAAAGTTCTCGCGCGCGATCACCGCAAACAGCGGCATCACGCCCGCATAGGTGAAGCCGAACAACGCGGCGACGACGTAGAAGCTGCCCAGCTCGCGTGCGACCACATAGCCCAGCACCACAGTCGCCTGGGCGAGCAGCGCCAGCACCAATATGCGCGCGGCCCCGAAGCGGTCGCCCAGCAGCCCGAACACGAGGCGGCCGCCCATGCCCGCGAGGCCTTCCAGGCTGTAGATCGACACGGCGGCCATCAGCGGGATGCCGCAGGCGACGGCGTAGCTCACCGTGTGAAAGATCGGCCCCGAGTGGGTGGCGCAGCTCAGAAAGCTCGTCAGCACCAGGATCAGGAACGGCGCAGAGCGCAGGGCTTGCCCGACCGACATGCCTGGCTCATGCGCCGCGCCCGGTGCGGCCGCAGCGGGCGCCAGCGCGGGCGGGCGGCGCACCAGCAGTGCCACGGGCACCATGATGGCCGCCACCAGGGCCGCGATGATTTGCAGCGACGTGCGCCAGTCGTGGGCCTGCACCAGCCACGCGGCCAGCGGCGACATGGTCATCGGCGCCATGCCCATGCCGGCCGACGCCAGCGACACCGCCAGGCTGCGCCGCGTGTCGAACCACCCGGTGACGCATGCCATCATCGGCGCAAAGATCGCCGCCGCGCTGAAGCCGACGACCACGCCGAACAACAGCTGAAACGCCACGAGCGATGGCGCCAGGCTGGCCAGTGCGAGGCCGGTGGTGAGCAGCAAGGAGCCGGCCAGGACCACGATGCGCGGGCCAACACGGTCAGAGAGGGTGCCCCAGGCGATGCTGCCGATCGCGAGCGCGACGAAGGCGAGCGTCATCGCGGTGGAGATCCCCGTGGTGGACCACCCCGTGTCATGCGCGATCGGCCGCAGGAACACCGGCAGCGAAAATAGCCCGCCGATCGCCACGCAGCCGAGCACGCCGCCCGCGGCCACGATGATCCAGCGGTAATGTGAGCGCAGAGCGTTCGTCCAGGAAGGCATGGCCGGTCCTTGGCTGATTCGGTGTGATCCAGGGGGCAGGCCAATGCGGCCGGCCCGACGGCGTGAGTAACAAGCGCGGCGTGATGGCGTGCCTCAGGGCTTGCAGCCGAATTCCGGCCCGTCGAGCTGGCGCACCTCGCACTCGACGTCCCAATCGCTACCGTGCGCCGCGAGGAATCGCCGCGTCAGCTCGACCGCCTCCGCCTTGGACGGCGTCTCGAGGATGGCGTAGCCGCCGACCACCTCTTTGGTCTCGGTGAACGGGCCATCCACCGCTGACAGCTTGCCTCCGCGGCGCAGCTGCACCCGCACGCCTTCCGAGGTGGGCCGCAGTCCGGCTGTGCTCACCAGCTGTCCGGTGCGGGTGAGCTCCTCGATCAGCTTGCCCATATCGGCCATCTGTTCGCAGGGCACTTGGCTGGCGGTCTCGTCGATGCGGATCATCGAAAGGAATCGCATGGTCACTTCTCCTGGGTCGTGGCGCGGCGGAACGATTCCGCCGCCTCATACCCACGACGAACGAAGGCCAGCCGGATCGACAACCATGGGCGGCCAGTCTCGCGAACCTGTCAACGTTGACAGGTGCC
>DASSFZ010000485.1:0-13545 GCA_035693785.1 Anaerolineae bacterium
TTCGCCAGCATACGGCGTGAGGTGATCACGTACCAGGCAATCGCGGCAAACAGCGCTACCGCTCCAGCCACGACATAGGGGTTCATGTTGGTCTCCGATCTGTCTATTCAATCACACCGTAAAACAGCGGCAGCGGCTCAACCCGTGCGTCGCTGAAAGTGACGGCGCCAAGCAATCGCGTCTCGGCCTCCACCCGCCTGTGTTCGTCATTGGCGTGGACGGTGAACAGTCGCGCGCCCGGATCGATTCGATCCCCGACCTTCACGTGAACCTCGACGCCAACGGCGTGGTCGATCGGATCGCCTTTCTTCTCGCGCCCGGCGCCCAGCATGACTGCCGACAGGCCGATTTCGAGCGCGTCGACCCGCGCGACGTACCCGCCGCGCGGCGACGGTACGTCGCGGACGATCGTCGCGCGCGGCAAATGGTCAGGCTGCTCCACGACCGACGCATCGCCGCCCTGCACCGTTACCAGCTCGACGAACTTTCGCCAGGCCCGCCCCTCGTGAATGAGCGACCCGGCCAGCGCGCGGCCTTCTTCAACCGACGCTGCTTTCGCGCCGAGGCGCAGCATGTGCGCGGCGACGGTCAGGCAATGCTCGGCGAAATCGCCGGGGCCGCGACCACGCAGCGTCTTGATCGCCTCGCGCAGCTCGAGCGCATTCCCTACCGCGCTGCCCAGCGGCTGGTTCATGTCGCTGATCAGCGCGACGGTGCGCCGCCCCAACATCTTGCCGATGTCGACCATGATGCCCGCAAGGACGCGCGCGTCGGCCTCGGTCTTCATGAACGCGCCGGACCCACACTTCACGTCCAGCACGATACCGTCCGCGCCGCCTGCGATCTTCTTGCTCATGATGCTCGCGGCGATGAGCGGCAGCGACGGGACAGTGCCCGTCACGTCGCGAAGCGCATAGAGCTTGCCGTCGGCGGGCGCCAGATCGACCGACTGGCCGGTGAGCACGATGCCGGCGCGCTTGAGCTGCGCGCGAAACTCGTCTTCGCTCAGATTCGTGCGAAAGCCCGGGATCGATTCCAGCTTGTCGAGCGTGCCGCCGGAGAACGACAGGCCGCGCCCGCTCATCTTGCCGACCGGCAGCCCACTCGACGCGACCAGGGGCGCGACGACCAGGCTTACCTTGTCGCCGACGCCGCCGCTCGAATGCTTGTCGACGACGAACGGCGCAATATCGTGCAGGTCGAGCGTCTTGCCGGAGCGCGCCATCGCCAGCGTCAGGTCGGTCGTCTCGCGGGCGGTCATCCCGCGCAGCAGCACCGCCATGCACCAGGCTGCTGCCTGGTAGTCGGGGATGTCGCCGCGCGTGTAACCCTGCACGAAGAAGTCGATCTCCTCGCGGGTCAGCTCATGGCCGTCACGTTTCTTTTCAATGACGTCGACCGCGCGCATGCTCCCCCCAGGGTTACTGGATCCGAGTGACCCATTAGGCTGCGAATCGAGCTCGGCGAGCCGCCCGGCGGCATCGGCGAGCGGGACGTGAAAGCGCAGCCGCACGCTGGCGGGCGTGCGCTCGCTCGCCGGCAGCGCGCCGATCCACTCCTTCGGCATCAGAAGAGCGTGGGCGAAGTAGCGCGCCTCGTCTGCGGTGAAACCGGCATTGCCGGCTATGCCCCGTTCGCGCGCCCAGCGCGTGCCGCTCACGTAACGCGCAACCACACGGGCGATGGTCGGGCGCACACTGTAGCGATCGGTCGCCTCGAAAGATTGATGTGACAGGTCGACCAAATCGGGCTGCCACATCTCGGCGACCGGGTTGCGCAAGATCTCCTCGATCGGCACGGGCGGTCGCTCGACGTTGTGCAGCGTCAAGAACACGATCGCTGCTTCGTCAAGCTCGGCGCGGCGATCGTCGGATAGCGGATGCGGCTCGTTCATATGGGCGCTCTGTTGCGTGCCCGTAGATTATACCCTCGTTGACGAGAACGGGAAATGGCGGGAGAATCCGAGCGCGTTTGATACATCTCGATCGCCGACGGGAAAGGGGGAGCAGGCTATGAACGCCAAATTGGAGCTTGCCCGCCGCGAAGCGAACTACACGCGCTACCAGCCCGGCCAGACAGCAGGTCACTACGAGAGCTTCTTCCAGCGCGCCAACCACCCCACGCTCCCGCTCGCGTTCTGGATTCGCTACACTCTCTTCAGCCCTAACAGGCATCCCGACAAGGCCATCGGCGAGCTGTGGGCAGTCTTCTTCGATGGCGAGACAGGACGGCACGTCGCCGTGAAGACAGAGACGCCAGTCGAGCGCTGCACATTCAAGCGAGATGACTTCTTCGTCAAAATCGACGAGGCGCAGTTGGGGCCTGGCCGGCTGGCGGGATCGGCCGCCTCCGGCGGACATGCGTTGACGTGGAATCTCACATTTGCCGGCGACGCTCAGCCATTGTTTCTGTTACCGCTCAATCTGTACAAGACAGGGTTCCCCAAGGCCAAGAGCCTGGTCGGCCTGCCGCTGGCGCGCTTCAACGGTTCGCTGTCCGTCGACGGCGAAACGATCGAAGTCGTCGACTGGGTGGGCAGCCAGAACCATAACTGGGGCGCGAAGCATACCGACGCTTACGCCTGGGGGCAGGTGGCCGGCTTCGACACGCATCCAGAGAGTTTCCTGGAAGTGGCGACGGCGCGGATCAAGATCGGACCGATCTGGACTCCTCCGCTCACGCTGCTGGTGCTGCGCCATCGGGGCAATGAGATCGCGCTCAACACGCTGACCCAGGCTCTTCGCGCGAAGGGATCGTTCGACTACTTCACGTGGCGCTTTCACTCGGAAACGGCCAGCGTTCGCGTCGAGGGCGCCATCTCCGCAGCGCGCGAGGCGTTCGTCGGCCTGAGCTACTACAATCCCCCCGGCGGCAGCAAGCACTGCCTGAACACGAAGATCGCCGCCTGCGAGTTGAAGGTCGTACGCAAGACCTCGAGCCGGCTGAGCGCGCCGGAAATCCTATCGACCCGGCAGCGCGCCGCGTTCGAAATCCTGACCGACAATCGCGGCCATGGCATCGCCGTCCGCGCCTGACGATTAAAGACTTCGGAAGTCTCAAGAAGACTTCCGAAGTCTCTCGGCGGTAGAAACCCCAACGGATGGAATCTGTGATCGAGATAGACGGCTCCTACGGCGAAGGCGGCGGGCAGGTGCTGCGCACGGCGCTGGCGCTGTCCGCGATCACCGGCCAGCCGGTGCACATCGAACGGATCCGGGCAGGACGGCGTAACCCGGGCCTCGCCCCGCAGCATCTCACCGGCGTGCTGGCGCTCGCCGAAATATGCGGCGCCGAGGTGCGCGGTGCGGCCATCGGATCGACGGAACTCCTCTTTCAGCCTCGCTCGAAGCCGCGTCCGGGCACATACGTCTTCGACGTAGCCGGCGCTGCCGGGCGCGGGAGCGCCGGCTCGGTCACGCTGCTGCTGCAAACGCTTCTGCTGCCGCTTGCCCTGGTCGAGGGTGGAAGCCGCCTCACGCTGAAAGGTGGGACACACGTGCCGTGGAGTCCACCGTTCGATTACCTGGCGCACGTGTACCTGCCGATGGTGGCGCGCATGGGGGTGAAAGCGGAATGCCGCCTGGATGCCTGGGGGTTTTATCCGATTGGAGGAGGCCAGATCACGGCCGACGTTTACGGCAAGCGCAGACCCTTCACACCGCTTTCACTCCTCGAGCGTGGAGATTTGAAGCGAATCCGAGGCGCGGCCGTCGCGTGCAACCTGCCGGCGCACATCGCCCAACGCATCGCTAATCGAGCACGGAATGTGCTGGTCGACGCCGGTCTGCCTGTCGACGTCACGCCGAAGCGCGAGCGAGGCGCCGGTCCAGGCGCGGGCTTGTTCCTGGTAGCAGAGTACGAGCACAGCCTGGCCGGCTTCTCGGCGCTCGGGGCAAAGGGTAAGCCGTCGGAGCAGGTCGCCGACGAAGCCTGCCGCGATCTGCTCGCGCATCACGCCGGCGGCGCGCCGGTCGACGGGCACCTGGCCGATCAACTGCTCCTGCCGATGGCGCTGGCGGCCGGTCGCTCGGAGTTCCGCGCCGCCTGCGTGACCCAGCACCTGCTGACCAACGCGCACATCATCGAGCAGTTCATCCCGGCGCGCATCGAGGTTGGCGGCAGCGAGGAAGAACCTGGAACAATCGTTATCGCTCGTCGGGGACCTGCGACCCCCGACCTCCTGGCTGCCGGGTGACACACCCGGCGGGAACAATATACCGCCAAGCCGTTGCATCAGCGGCGTAGCTGTCGCGCGGCGCGCAGCACCTTGCCGACGGCTTCGGCAACATCCCCATCCATCTTCACCGTCACGAACGGGCGGCCGATCGCGTCCTGCCGCTGCTGCATGCGCAGGTAAACGCTCCAGTCCGCATCCGACCAATCGTGCGGAGAGCGGGCCACCTGGCGCTGCCCGAGCCGCTGCCGGATGACAGGCTCCGATGCGGCGACGCGCACGACGAGCAGGCGCGCGTCACATTGGTCGGCGAGGTGATACAGGAACTCGCGCTGCGATTCGATCAGGTTGGTCGCGTCACTGGCGGTCGAAACGCCGCGCCGCAGCAGCCGCCGGATCACGGTGTGGCATACGCTATGCACGAGCTGGCTCTCCTGGCCGCTGTGAGTCGGCGAGTCGAACAGTTGCTTGCGCACGAAATCCGACTCGACGACGGCCGCTGGCAGAGCCTGCGCCAGCGCGCGCGCCAGCGTCGACTTGCCGGTGCCCGGCAGACCAACGAGCACGATCAGAAGAGCCGGTAGCGCGCGGTCGTCCGGGATGCTCAACAGCGATTCAATCTGGTCGACGGCCAGTTGTAAATCTATCGTGTGTGATCTGGCTGCCTCGCCCACGACTTAACCCGCATACCTCTGAGCGGCGAAATACTCGTGGAGCAACGCCGCGAATCCGTAAGCGATCGGCAATGACGCAACATCTCCGAACTGATTCTCAACAATGACCGCAACTACTGGTATGCCAGCCATCAGCCGATCCCCGATTGCCTGCCGTTTCTTTGTTCTCGACATTAATCTGGGATGTCCAGAGCAATGCATAAGGCTTGATTGAGAGCCTCGATTTTCTCCGGGGAAAGCGTGCCTACGTAATGCGTCAGCGTGGACTTGGGCAGACTCACCAGCTCGTCGCAGTGAATACTGCTTTCATGTTTTAAGCCTTCATCTACGCCGACCAGGACTTGCGTGGATAAACCGTCATGTGTCGAGTAAATCGGGGCGCAGACCACCGTCGAGAAGCGCGAATCAATCAGCACTTGCCTGCTGACGACGACGAAGACCCTGAATTTCTTGGGGTCTCGGGCGGAAGGATGGGGGACGCGATACAGCTCGCCGCGTTTCACAGATCGACCTGATAGGCGAGAACGTCGACAGCTTCCCGGTTGAGTCGGTCAGCCTGCTGGTTGATGATAGCCAGATCCCTGGCATTTTGTTCGTCGCGCGCCATCTGGGTAATGAAAGCCCGGAGAGCCGTTTCGATGAAATCGGAACGGTTTTTGAACTGCCCGGCGCGTTTGTCAATGGCCGCCAACAAGTCTTCAGAAAGAGTGATAGAGGTCTTGACTTTCATACTACAAATATACTCTCATTCGGATTACCTGTCAAGCGCTTCGCTTTCTATGATCTGGAGTTTGGCAAATTCCGGAATAGAGGCTTTAGCCGGTTCGATTGTCCGCCACATCTTCGGCTGAAGCCTCGATTCCAGAAGAAGAACTGCGGTAGAATAACCATGTGGCGACATCGGCGACAGGCATCATCCTGGCCGGCGGTCAGAGCCGGCGGATGGGCACAGACAAAGCATTTGTCCTCTTCGACGAACGGACGCTGATCGAGCGCACGATGGATGCGCTGCGGCAAGTATGCGGCGAGATCGTCGTCGTGGCAAACGACATCGCGCCTTACACGCGGTTCGGCGCGCGCGTCGTGCCCGACACGATTCCCGACTTCGGCCCGCTGGCCGGCCTGCACGCCGGCCTGGAAGCGATGCGCACCGACCTGGGCGTCGCCGTGGCCGTCGATATGCCGTTTCTCAACCCGGCGCTGCTGCGCGCGATGATCGATGCCGCCGAGGGCTGGGACGCCGTGATTCCCGCGCTCGCCGCCGAGGTCAGCGCGGCGGACGTGAAGCGCCATCGCGCCAAGGACCTGGATATACACCCGCTGCACGCGGTGTATCACCGCACATGCCTGCCGAGGATCCAGGCGGCCATCGATCGTGACGACCGGCGGCTCAATGCGTTCCTGCCTGACATCCGGGTGCGTTACCTCTACGCCGACGAAATGCGGGCCTATGATCCAGACCTGCGATCGCTGATCAACCTGAACACACCCGATGATCTGGAGCGGGCCAGTCGCCAGCGGGCGTGACATTCATCATGATGAACCCATACAATCCCTCTGTTGATCTGGCGGGTAGGCTTGCGTACAATCGACGTGGGTCAACCCATGGCCTTGAAATCCAACCTGCCGAGGCTCTCCCGTGTCCGTTGTAAATGCTGGCGAACTCGAACGCCGCACGCGCGAACTGCACGCCCTGACCGAGGTCGCCAAGACGCTCACCGCCCCGCTCGACCTGCCGACGCTGCTCGGCGCGGTGATGGATAAGCTCACCGATGTGCTCGGCCCTGCCGAACTCGGCGCACTGATGTTGTGGGATGAGTCGGCGGGCATT
Organism: Anaerolineae bacterium; assembly: GCA_035693785.1. Taxonomy (GTDB): domain Bacteria; phylum Chloroflexota; class Anaerolineae; order Fen-1058; family Fen-1058; genus DASSFZ01. The sequence goes on from DASSFZ010000485.1 coordinate 6,680, forward strand.
TTCCGGCCGGAAGCGACGTTCGGTTACGATCTAGCCGTGATGCGCGACATGGGTCTGCGCGCGGGCGAGTCGATCACGGGCAAAGTGCACGACGCAGGCACTGCAAGTCTGTTCGCAACGCCCGAACAGGTCGCGCAGGCGATGGCCGACATGCGCCCGGCCAACCGCGCGGCGATGGCCCGTGCGCTCGGCTCCGATGTCCTGCCGCGCGGCGCGGTAGCCGCGCCGCTCCAGGTTGGCGATCATCGCTACGGCGTGCTGGTGCTGGAAACACTGCACGGCCCGGCCGAGTTCTCCGCAAGCGATCTGCCCTTGGTGCAAACGCTGGCCGACTTGATCGCACTGGCGATCGACCGTGAACGGTTAGAAGCGGAAGCCATCGCCATCCGCGACGCGCAGCAGGCCGATCGGCTGCGCTCAGAAGTGATGGCCACCCTGTCGCACGAGCTGCGCACGCCGCTCGGGTCGATCAAAGGCTACGCCACCGCGCTCTTGCTGGACGAAGTCACCTGGCCCGACGAGAAACGCGACGAGTTCCTGCGTCTGATCGACGAAGAGTGTGACAACCTTCAGGCGATGATCAGCGACATTCTCGACTCGTCGCTCATCGACGTGGGCCAGCTCGTCATCGAGAAGCAGCCGGTGCGCCTGCCGCACCTGGCACGCGAGGTCGCCGATGACATGCAGCGTCGCACCGATGGTCACCGCCTGATCGTCGACTTCCCAGCGAACTTCCCGATCGTTGATGCCGACCCGCGCCGCATCCGGCAGGTGCTGCGCAATATCGTCGATAACGCCATAAAGTATTCGCCGGACGGCGGACTGATCATCATTCGGGGCGAAGTGGAGCACGACGCGCAGCGCGTCGTCGTCAGCATCTCCGATCAGGGTGTGGGTATTTCGCCGGAGGATTTGATCCCACTCTTCGAGAAATACTTCCGGGTGAAAGCGCCGACGGGTTATCACGTGCCCGGCACCGGCCTGGGTCTGCCGGTGGCGCGGGCCATCGTCGAGGCGCATGGCGGCCGTATCTGGGCCGAGAGCAAGGTCGGGCAGGGCACGACGCTGCATTTCTCGCTGCCGACCACGGGATTGAGCGCAGCAACCGGCGAGTAGTCACTGTCCAGACTTCCGAAGTCTGCGAGACTTCGGAAGTCTCGGTTGAGATACGCCTATGACCAAACCACGTATCCTCGTCGTCGACGACGAACCCAAGCTCGTCCGGCTGGTGCACGAGGTGCTGACCGCCACCGGCTATGCGGTGCTGTCCAGCGGCAGCGGCGAAGCGGCGATCGAGATGGTCGCGCTCGAACAACCCGACCTCATTCTGCTGGACATCGTCCTCGCCGGCGCGATCGATGGATACGAAGTGGCCCGCCGCGTGCGCGAGTTCTCCGGCGTGCCGATCATCATGCTCACGGCCAAAGCCCGCGAGTCCGATTTGCTGCGCGGGTTCGACGTGGGCGCGGACGACTACCTCACCAAGCCGTTCAGCTCCAAGGAATTGCTGGTGCGCGTGCGTGCGGTGCTCAAGCGAGCGCGCCAAGAGCCAGTCGCACGTACCGAAGCGGAGATCGTCTGTGGCAATTTGCGGATCGACCTGGCCCGCCGCCGCGTCACGGTCGACGACCGCGAAGTCCACCTGACCCGCACCGAATACAATCTGCTGCACGAACTCGCCAGGCACCGCGACCAGGTGCTGCTCCACGCGCAACTGCTCACCGCTGTGTGGGGTTCGGAATACCGCGACGATCTGGACTACCTGCGCGCCTACATTCGTTACCTCCGCCAGAAGCTCGAGGCCGACCCCTCCAACCCGAAGCTCATCGTGACGCATCCAGGCGTGGGCTACATGCTGGCCTGCTCCGACAACCCGCCTTCTTGACCTCTGCTCCAATCCATCTCAGAACCTCCCAAAGGTCCGGAACCTTTGGGAGGTTTCCGTTTTTCACGCGCTTTTCATGCGCGCCTCGTCGTTTTCTATCGTTTTCTCACATCCCCGGCCCTAAACTGAAGTCGCACGCTTCCACGTAGAACGGGCATCCCTATGCCCGTTCTGGTGCGTGCGGCAATGAAGCAAGACGGGAGTGCACCCATGCACATTACCATCGACGAAATCAACGCCGTCATCGACCGCGAGGCGCGCGGTGATCGCTCGCTCATCGCTGCGCTGGAAGCGATCCAGGAGCGCTATCGCTACCTTCCCCCCGAAGCCCTGATCCTCGCCAGCGAACGCCTGGGCGTGCCGCTGTCGCAAACGTACAGCGTGGCCACCTTCTACAACGCTTTCAGTCTCGTGCCCAAAGGCAAACATTGCCTGAACGTGTGCACGGGCACAGCCTGCCACGTGCGTGGCAGCCTGCAGGTGCTCAATCGGCTGGAGACGAAGCTGGGCGTCAAGGCCGGCCATACTACGCGCGATCGGGTGTTCACGCTGGAAACCGTCAACTGCCTGGGCGCGTGCGCACTGGGGCCGATCGTCGTGACCGACGGCGAGTACTCTGGCCAGATGACGCCACAGAAAGCCGACATCCTCCTGAAACGCATTCTGAGAGCAGAGGCGGAGCATGGCTAGACTCAACACCCTGGTCGACCTGGACGCCCGGCGCGCCCAACTCACCGCCGGCGAGCCGGACCTGCCGTGCATCACCGTGTGTGGCGGGACCGGTTGCCGCGCGTATGGGAGCGAGAAAGTCTGGACGGCTTTCCGCGACGAGATCGCCCGGCAGAACATCAACGCCGCGCTCCATTTCGACGTGAAAGTCACCGGCTGCCACGGCTTCTGCGAGAAAGGCCCCCTGGTCGTCATTCGGCCGCAGGGGATTTTTTACACGCACGCCATGGTCGAAGATGTGCCGGAGATCGTTGCCGAGACGATCGTCGGCGGCCGCGTGGTCGAGCGGCTGCTGTATCGCGATCCACGGTCCGGCGACAATATCGAGCGCGAGGGCGACGTGCCGTTCTACAGGCACCAGCGCCGCGTCATCCTCGACCTGAACGGCGATCTCGATCCCACACAGATCGACGAGTATGTCGAGCGCGGCGGATATGCTGCGCTGGCCAAAGTGCTCACATCGATGTCGCCCCAGCAGGTCATCGCCGAGGTCAAGGCGTCGGGCCTGCGCGGGCGCGGCGGCGCGGGCTTCCCCACCGGTGCCAAGTGGGAACTGTGCCGCAAGCAGCCCGGCGACACCAAGGTCGTCATCTGCAACGCCGATGAGGGCGATCCGGGCGCGTACATGGATCGCTCCATCATCGAGGGCAACCCGCACCGCGTCATCGAAGGGATGATCATTGGCGCGTACGCCATCGGCGCGCACCAGGGCTACGTGTACATCCGCGCCGAATATCCGCTGGCCGTGAAGACGCTGCGCACGGCGGCACGGCAAGCCGAAGAGGCGGGGCTGCTGGGCAAAAACATCCTCGGCAGTGGCTTCGATTTTTCGCTCGGCATCCGGCTGGGAGCCGGCGCGTTCGTGTGCGGCGAGGAAACGGCACTCATGGCCTCCATCGAAGGGCGCGTCGGCGAGCCGCGCCCGCGCCCGCCCTATCCCGCCGAGTCCGGACTGTGGGGCCGGCCGAGCAACATCAACAATGTCAAGACGTGGGCGTCGGTTCCGATCATCATCAACCGGGGCGCGGACTGGTACGCCGGCATCGGCACGCCGAAATCCAAGGGCACGATGATCTTCTCGATCGTCGGCAAGATCAACAACACCGGCCTGGTCGAGGTGCCGATGGGCATTTCGCTGCGCACGCTGATTTTCGACATCGGCGGCGGCATCCCCAACGGCAAGGCGTTCAAGGCCGCGCAGATCGGCGGGCCGTCGGGGGGCTGCCTGCCCGCCGAGCATCTCGACGTGCCCATCGACTACGAGTCGCTGACGGCGTTGGGCGCGATCGTCGGCTCGGGCGGGTTGGTGGTGGCCGACGAAGACACGTGCATGGTGGACTTCGCGCGCTACTTCATGGCGTTCACGCAGGAAGAATCGTGCGGCAAGTGCGTCCCGTGCCGTGCCGGCACCGAGGCGATGCTGGCCACGCTCGAGCGCATTTGCGCGGGCGAGGGTCAGCCGGGCGACATCGAGTACCTGCAGGAGATGGGTGAACACGTCAAGCGCACGTCGCTGTGCGGCCTGGGGCAGACCGCGCCCAACCCGGTGCTCTCCACCCTCCGCTACTTCCGCGATGAATACGAAGCGCACATTTTCGATCGCACGTGCCCCGCCAAAGTGTGCAAGGGGCTGATTACGTTCTCGGTCATCCCCGAGAAGTGCACAGGTTGCATGGTGTGTCTGCGCAACTGCGCAGTGAACGCCATTACCGGCGCGAAGCAGGTCGTGCACACCATCGATGCCGGCCTGTGCACACGCTGCGGCATGTGCAGGAGCGTGTGCAAGTTCGATGCGATCCGGGTGTCGTAGAGGCGAGCATGGTTCATCTGACGATCAATGATCAACCTGTCGAAGTTGCCGAAGGTCGCACGCTGCTGGAAGCCTGCCGCGAGCACAACATTCACGTGCCGACGCTGTGCTACCACCCGGCGCTCGAACCCTACGGCGCGTGCCGGCTGTGCATGGTCGAGGTGTCGCATCCGCCGCGCGAACCACGGCTGGTCGCTGCCTGCGCGTATCCGTGCGAAGAAGGCGCCGCCGTGAAGACTGACACCGAAACAGTTCGGCACAGCCGCCGCCTCACCGCCGAGCTGCTGGCCGGGGTAGCGCGCTCGCCGGAGATCACTGCGCTGGCCGAATCGTCGGGTGTGCAAGAAGTCCGCTACACCATGCCCGATGGAGACGCCTGCGTGCTGTGCGGATTGTGCGTACGGGCCTGCCGCGAGATCGTTGGCGTCAGCGCCATCAGCCTGATCCGGCGCGGCATCGCCAAGAAAGTCAGCCCGCCGTTCCAGGTCGCCTCCTCGACATGCATTGGCTGCGGCACGTGCGTGCTGATCTGCCCGACCGGCGCACTGAAACTTAGCGATGTGACAGGCTACCGCGGCGTCCACCCTTCGCACTCGGAGTACAGCCGCGTCTACTGCCAGGTATGCGGCGATGTGGACTTGAGCCCGCGCTTCCTTGAAGACGTGGAGTCGCTGCTGGCGGGCGCACAGGACGAAGGATGAAGACATGAGCGAAGAGTCGTCGTCGCCATCAGCCGCCCGCCACCCGACGTCAGCCATTCGGCTTGGCGTCGTTATCTGCGACTGCGGCAAGGCCATTGCCAGGCGTCTGGACACGGAATCCCTCCGTCGACGAGCAGCCGCGCTGCCCGACGTGGTTTACACCGCGCGTGAAGCCTATCCGTGCAGCAAGGATGGCCAGGCTCGCCTGCGCCAGGCGATTCGAGATCAGGGATTGAATCGCGTGCTGGTCGCCGGCTGCACACCGCGCCTCGTCGAGAAACTGTTTCGGGAAGCGGGTCGGGCAGCCGGGCTGGATGATGCTTGCGTCGAGGTGACCGACATTCGCGAGCAGTGTGCCTACGTCCACGACGGCGACGCGCAGACCATGACGGAAAAAGCGCACAACTTGATCGAAATGGGCGTCGAGCGCCTGGCCGCAATCAGCCTGCCACAGGTGCACACCGGGCGCGTCGTCAAATCGGCGATGGTCATGGATGGCGGACTAAGCGGGTTGACGGTGGCACTGTCGCTGGCCGACGAAGGCATCGATGTCACGTTGGTCGAACCGGGCGGCGCGCTGGGCGACCTTCAGCCCCCCCTGTCGTCCCCCCCGTCAGACGGGGGGAACAGAGGGGGGGCCGGGGCGCGACGGCTGATCGCTGAACGCATCGAGGCGGTCTCGCGCCATCCTCGCATCCGCACGCTCCTGAACGCGCGCGTGACCGACGTGACCGGCCGCCCGGGCGACTACGAAGTCCGCCTGACCCATGGCGGCCAGGCCACCACCTTTGGCGTCGGCGCGATCGTGGTGGCGGCCGATGCGAACCCGAAGCGCATTGGTCACGAGCGCTGGTATGACCGCTCGCGCGTGAAGACGCAGATCGAATTCGAGCAGGAACTCAGCGCCCCCTCGCAGGCAGATGGCGATTTGGCCGCCAAGGACATCGTGATGATTCTGTGCGCCGAGGAGGCAGGAGGTGGACGCTGCTCCCGCGTGTGTTGCCTGGCTGGCATCCGGCAGGCCGTCCGCGTGAAGCAGATCCATCCGGACGCGAAGGTGACCGTCCTGTTCCGCAATCTGTACCTGGGGGGATCGGGCGATCTGCACGCGGATGAACTCGAGCAGGCGCGACGGCTGGGCGTGACGTTCTTCCGCTATCAAAAGGAGCAGCCCCCCACGATCGGCGAGGAGACCGTGGACGTGCCCGACCCGCTGACGGGTGAACCGCTACGCGTGCCGTTCGATCGCGTGGTGCTGGCGATGCCGATCGAAGCACCCCATCTCGCCGGCCGGCTGGCCGCGCTGCTGCACCTGCCGCAGGATGAACACGGCTTCCTGGTCGAGCCGCGCGTGCGACTGCGGCCGGGCCGCACCGTCGACGATGGCGTTTATGTCGTGGGCGGCGCACATCAGCCAGTGGACACAGCCGAAGCCTTGCTCCAGGCATACGCGACGGGCGCGCGCGCAGCGCGTTTCCTGAGCCAGACGGAGATCCGCATCGAAGCGCCGGTTGCCGAAGTGGACGCTTCACTCTGCACGGGCGATGGTCACTGCGTGCCGGTCTGTCCGACGGCGGCACTCACGCTCGTCAGGAGCGAACTCCAGGGTGTCCTGTCGCTGGCTCAGGTGGAGCCGCTGCGCTGCACCGGTTGTGGCAATTGTGTCGTCGCCTGCCCGGTCAAAGCCATCAGCCTGCCGGGATGGAACGATGCCGCCATCCTGGCGCAGATCAGCGCAGCC
>DASSFZ010000486.1:0-24102 GCA_035693785.1 Anaerolineae bacterium
AGTCGCTCAACAGGGTGCGTGCCTCAGTTTGCCTTTCGTATTGATTTCCGTTGACCGTGACTTTCACTGTGTGAAGATGGGGCATCGATGCCTCTCCCGATGAGGGCTAATGGCTACGAAATCATGTGATCACGTGATTACGTGATTACGTGACTATCTGACTACCAGACTAATCGACCCTCCTGCCCGTTCGAACGCCTGCTTAAGTGCGCGCCGGGTCAGAACCCGGGCGAGATGGCGCTGGTAGTCGGCGGTGGCGTGGACGTTGCCGAAGGGCGTGATCTCGCGGTCCACGGCCATGTTGGCCGCGGCCGCGATCGAATCGGGCGAAGGCGGGTGACCCAGTAGAAGCTGCACAGCCTGTTTGGCTGCGACAGGGCCATCGCCCGCGTTCAGGTACACGAGCCGCGCCTGGCGACACACGCCCTGTTCATCGACGGCGACGACTGTGGCCACGCCCATCAGCGCGTAGTCGCCATGACGGCGAGCGAATTCGACGAACGCCCAGCCTGCCCGCGGCGGCATGGCGGGGAACGCCACTTCGACGAGCAGCTCATCCGGGTTCAGCGCCGTCGTGAAAATGCCCTGAAAGAACTCGGCGGCGGGAATCCAGCGCTCGCCGGACGCGCTGCGCGCCTTAATGCGCGCGTCGAGCGCGACGGCGACGACGGGCAACTCGGCGGCCGGATCGGCGTGCGCGAGACTGCCGCCAATCGTCCCCCGGTTTCGTATTTGTGGATGCGCTATGTAAGGCATCGTTTCGTGCAGCAAGGGCGCCCGTTCGGCAACCAGTGCATCTCGCTCGACACGACGCTGGCGAGTCATTGCGCCGATGCGCAGACCATCGTCATCCTGGCGTACGTAGTCCAACTCGAGCAGCGGGTTCAAATCGACCAGCACAGCCGGCTGGGCGACGCGGAAGTTCATGGCCGGAACGAGGCTCTGCCCACCCGCCAGCGGCTTGGCATCGCCGCCGTGTTCTGCAATCGCGGCTAAAGCAACATCCAAAGATTCAGGCACAACGTATTCAAATACGGGTGGCTTCATGGGCCATGCCTCGACCGTAAATTGTCTCGCCGGGGGTAAGGATGTGTGTCACTCGATTGGATAGAGGGCCGGCGCCGAGAATTCGGCGATTGATGCCTCCTATCCGAGCGTCGCATATTATCGCCAGGTTTTGAAAATCACACAAATGGCCTGATGATGGCGACGAGCAGGCTGTGGAAGAGAGGGCAGGCCAGGCTCCCACGCCCGGCAGTATGTGAATCATCACCAGAGCAAAAATGCCTTGTGCTCATCGGTCGAGTTTGATATAATAGGACTTGCAGTACTTGCACGCGCCAAGGGCTTCGCCGCAGACAACTCCTGCGGTGTTGCGTGCATTCGCAGTCCGCATCATTCTCTCGCTCGTCGGCTTCACCGAAAACTCAATCTTAGAGCCTACCCGGATATCCCAGCGGAGGTGGCTCCTTGCGAAGCGCCCGTAGCGCAGCAGAGTGGGCATGCTGCCAGATGTCTGGGCGTGGGAGCCCAACCCGCTAGTTTTCGGATAGGCACTTATTCAAGGAGGTGCAGGCCAGGCAGATAGCGTATCCGTCTTCCACATCATACGACGACCAGCATGTCCGTTTGGTAATGGGGAGGAGACTCTACATGATTCCACCTTCTTTTGATTACGTTGCGCCGAAAACGCTCCCGGAGGCAGTTGCGCTTCTGGGCCAGCATGCAGATGCAAAAGTGCTTGCGGGCGGCCACAGCCTGATTCCGTTAATGCGATTCAGACTGGCGTCGCCCGCTGTTGTTGTCGACATCAACCGCATTGACGGACTGTCCTACATACGTGAAGAGGATGGCTGGCTGAAGATCGGCGCGATGACGCGAGAAGCCGAGCTGGAGCGCTCCGCGCTGATCACAGAGAAGTACCCTCTGCTCTCCGACACAACCAGGATGGTTGCCGACCCCCTCGTGCGCAACATGGCGACGGTCGGCGGCAACCTGGCGCATGCCGACCCAGCCAATGACCACCCGGCGGCGATGCTGGCATACGGCGCACAGCTCGTCGCGACCGGCCCCAACGGTCAGCGCACGATCCCCATCGCCGAGTTCTTCACCGGCCCGTTCACCACAGCATTGGAGCGCAATGAAATATTGACCGAAATCCGAATCCCGGCGCACAAGCCCGGCGACGGCGGGTGTTATCTCAAGGTCGAGCGCAAGGTCGGCGACTATGCGACGGCGGCGGTCGCCGTGCAAGTGACACTCGACGGAAACGGAAGTTGCGCGTCCGCCGGCATTGGCCTGACGAACGTCGGATTGACGCCGATCAGGGCCACGGCGGCTGAAGAGGCGCTGCGGGGCAAAGCACCGAACGACGACCACATTCGGCAGGCGGCCCGCCTGGCATCCGAAGCGGCCGAGCCGGAGAGCGACCGGCGTGGCTCGGAGGAGTACAAGCACGCGCTGGTCAGGACGCTCACGGCTCGCGCGCTGCACAAAGCCATAGCACGAGCGCGGGGAGGTCAGCGATGAGCACCCACCACATCAAGGTGACGGTCAACGGCGAGGTCAAGGAAGCCGACGTCGAAGCGCGCACGCTGCTCGTCCATTTCATTCGTGAGAACCTGAATCTCACGGGCACGCACATTGGCTGTGACACGACGTCGTGCGGCGCGTGCACGGTGCACTGGAACGGTAAACCGGTGAAAGCCTGTACTGTGTTCGCCGTGCAGGCCGACGGCGGCGAGATTCGGACGGTCGAGGGCCTGGCCCAGAATGGCAAGCTGCACCCCATCCAGGAAGGATTCCATCAGATGCACGGCCTGCAGTGCGGCTTTTGCACACCCGGCATGATGATGACGGCCGTCGCGCTGCTCGAACAGAACCCGAATCCATCGGAAGAGGATATCCGCTGGGGCATCTCGGGTAACCTGTGCCGCTGTACGGGGTACGTGAACATCGTCAAGGCGGTGCAGTATGCTGCGGAGAAGATCAAAGCACAGTGACCAGTAATCAGTAATCAGTGATCAGTAATCAGTGAATGGTGGGCGGCAACTGATGACTGATAACTGATGACTGATAACTGACAACTGATCACTGACAACTGATCACTGACGAGGAGGACACTATGACTGAAATACACGGTTTGGGCCATAGTCGAAAACGCGTGGAAGACGCGCGTTTCATTCGCGGCCAGGGCAACTACATCGACGACCTCAAGCTGCCGGGCATGTTGTACCTGGACATCGTGCGCAGCCCATACGCTCACGCACGGATCAAGCATATCGACTCCGGAAAAGCGCTCGCTGTCCCCGGCGTGCTGGCCGTGATCACCGGAGAGACGCTCAAGCAGTACAACGTCCACAACATGCCGACGCTGATGAGCGATACGCAGATGGTGCTTCCCGTCGACACGGTGAAATATCAATACCAGGAAGTGGCCGGCGTCTTGGCGACCGACCGCTACACGGCGGCTGACGGCGTGGCTGCGGTCCAGGTCGAATATGAGCCCCTGCCGGTCGTCGTGGACCCCAAGAAGGCGCTGGAGCCGGGAGCCCCCAAGGTGCGCGACGACAAAGACAGCAACCACATCTGGCACTGGGAATGGGGCGACCGGGAAGCGGCCAATAGTGCGTTCGAGGCCGCCGAGGTCACCGTCAAGCAGGACATCTACCTCCCGCGCATCCACGTGTCTTCCATCGAAACCTGCGGCTGCGTGGCGAAGTGGGATGCGGCAGAAGGGCATCTGACGCTGTGGATGACGACGCAGGCGCCGCACGCCATTCGCACGGTGGTCGCTCTCGTCACCGCCCACCTGGGGCTGTCCGAGGAAAAGATTCGCGTCATCTCGCCGGACATCGGCGGCGGCTTCGGCGGCAAAGTGCCGGTTTACCCCGGCTACGTCATCGCCGTTGCCGCATCGATCGTCACCGGCAAGCCGGTCAAGTGGATCGAAGACCGCACCGAGAACCTGGCTGCCGACTCGTTCGCCCGAGATTACCACATGGCCGCCGAACTGGCGGGCAAGAGAGACGGCACGCTGACCGCACTGCGCATCAAAACGATCGCCGATCACGGCTACACGGACGCAGCCGCTAACCCCTCCAAGTTCCCCGCCGGCCTGTTCCACATCTGCACCGGGTCGTACGACTTCCAGAGCGCGTTCGTCGAGGTCGACGGCGTCTACACCAACAAGCCGCCGGGCGGCATCGCCTACCGCTGCTCCTTCCGCGTCACCGAGGCCGTGCACGCTATCGAGCGCATGGCCGACCTGATGGCGCACGAGATAGGCATGGACCCGGCCGAGTTCCGTCTGAAGAACTTCATCAAGCCGGAGCAGTTCCCCTACACGTCCGCGCTGGGCTGGGAGTACGACAGCGGGAACTATGGCGGCGCGCTGCGCAAGGCGATGCATATGATCGGCTACGAGCAGCTCCGCAAGGAGCAAGCCGAAAAGCGCGCGCGGGGCGAGCTGATGGGCATTGGCATTTCGTCGTTCACCGAGATCGTCGGCGCCGGGCCGTCGCACACGTTCGACATCCTCGGCCTGAAGATGTTCGATTCCTGCGAGATTCGCGTCCACCCCACCGGCAAGGCTATAGCTCGCTTTGGGACCAAGTCCCAGGGCCAGGGACACGAAACGACCTTTGCCCAGATCATTGCCGAAGAACTGGGCATCCCTTCCGAACACATCAAGGTCGAGGAAGGGGATACCGACACGGCGCCCTACGGCCTGGGCACCTACGCCAGCCGCAGCACGCCCACAGCCGGCGCCGCCGCCGCCATGGCCTCCCGCAAGATTCGCGACAAGGCCCGGAAGATCGCAGCCCACCTGCTGGAAGCGGCCGAGGAGGACTTGGTTTGGGAAACCGGCAAGTTCTACGTGAGAGGCTCGCCGGACAAGGCGAAGACGATTCAGGAAATCGCCTTTGCCGCCTACACAAATCACCCTCTGGGAATGGAAGCCGGGCTTGAAGCCGTGAATTACTACGATCCGCCCAATCTCACTTACCCCTTCGGCTCGTACATCTGCGCAGTGGACATTGATCGGGGCACGGGCGAGGTGAAAGTGCGCCGCTTCGTGGCCGTCGACGATTGCGGCGTCCGCATCAACCCGATGATCGTCGAGGGACAAATCCACGGCGGTCTGACGATGGGCTTCGCTCCCGCGCTGATGGAGGAGATTTCGTACGACGAAAACGGCAACATGTATGGCAGCACGTTCATGGACTACATGCTGCCGACGGCCGTCGAGACGCCGAGGTGGGAAACCGGCGAGACGGTCACGCCTTCGCCGCACCACCCGATCGGCGCGAAGGGCGTCGGCGAGTCGGCCACCGTCGGCGCGCCGGCTGCGATCGCCAACGCCGTCGTGGATGCGCTGTGGCATCTCGGCGTGCGGCACATCGACATCCCCATCACCGCGCCGAAGGTGTGGGCCTTGCTGGAGGAGAAAGGAGCCGCGCTGGAGGAGTGAGTTAGAGTATGGAGTTAGAGTGTGGAGTTAGAGTAAGGCCGGTGCCGTCGGCGTGCTTGTCATGGGCGAAAAACTCAACGAGAAGGCTCAGGTCTTCCACAGTTAGAGCTGCCCTCTCGCCTGCGCGACGTGAACGTTCCGGAGGACGCACTCGCCGCCACTGCCCTGGCCGCCGTCGGCGATTCATCGCAGAGGGCGGAGGTCGCCGAGATACTGCGACGGGCGTGGTAGATTGATTGAAGGAGATGAGACAATGCCTATCCGTACCTCAGAGGCCGTCTGGTCAGGGACCCTGCGCGAGGGCCAGGGAACGATGAAACTTGGCAGCGGGACCTACGCGGGGGCTTATACCTTTGCCTCGCGCTTTGAGGAAGGACCGGGGACGAATCCGGACGAACTGATTGGGGCGGCGCATGCCGGGTGCTTCTCTATGTTCTTGTCGGCTGTTCTCACGAACGCCGGCTACACGCCCACCCGTATCCGCACCACGGCGACGGTTCATCTCGGTGAAGGCCCTAAGATCACCTCCATCGAGCTGGACACTGAGGCTCAAGTCCCCAATCTCGATGAGAAGACCTTCCTTGAAGCCGCCGAAGAATCGAAGAACAAATGCCCGGTCTCACAGGCTTTGGCCGGGACCGAGATCAGGCTGAACGCCAAGCTGGTCGGCTGAATGAATCGTTCATAGAAAGCATTTCGATTCGCGCGCCATCGTCGGCGATCTGAAATGATCATCGATCTTCTTGAGCGTGCCGCCGAACTCAGTCGGGCAGGCCAGTCCTTCGCTCTGGCGACGGTCGTGCGCGCCGAGAGGCCGACCTCGGCCAAGCCCGGCGCAAAAGCGATTGTCACCGTCGACGGCGCGCTCACCGGCTGGGTGGGTGGCAGTTGCGCGCAGCCCACCGTGGTGCGCGAAGCGCTTAAAGCCTTGCAGGACGGCGAGCCGCGGCTGGTGCGCCTGTGCCCGCCGGAAAAACTCGGCAGCGCGCCTCAGGAAGGCGTCGTCGAAGTCGCGCTCACATGCATCAGCGGAGGCACGCTGGAGGTGTATATCGAGCCACACTTGCCGCGTCCACATCTGGTCGTCGTCGGACATCTGCCGATCGCCGAGGCCCTGTCTCGATTGGGCAGTGCGCTGGACTACGACGTAACCGTGATGGGCCTGGACGTCACCCCCGATCGGTTTCCGGACGCCGATCGCATTCTCGATCGGTTGGACTTCTCATCGCTCAAACTAACCCCGCAGGCTTACGTCGTCGTCGCCACGCATGGCAATTACGACGAAGACGCGCTCGAAGGCGCGCTGAGATCGGACGCGGCGTACGTGGCACTCGTGGCGAGCCGGGCGCGCGCGGAGGCGATCCGGCAGTACCTGCGCGAGTCGGGGTTGTCCGATGCGGCGCTGGTGCGGCTTAAGGCTCCGGCCGGCCTTGATCTGGGCGCGGTGACGCCCGAAGAGATTGCGCTGAGCATCCTGGCCGAGATCGTCCAACTTCGACGCCATCCGACCCGGCAGTCGCACGCCCCACCTCCCGTCGTGCAGCCGTTGGAGGCGACGGACCCGGTGTGCGGCATGTTGGTCGACATTGCCACGGCGCGCTACACGTCACACTACGGCAGCCGGGTTTACTACTTTTGCTCGGCCGGGTGTCAACGCTCGTTTGAGAAACAACCGGAGAAGTACGTGACGGCGAGTGACACGACACCCGTCGCCCATCACACAAACTCCTAAAGAGGAACCACGTCATGCGGTATGAAGGCACGATCACGATTAGCGCTCCACGCGGTGTGGTGTGGGTGTTTCTCACCGATCCGCTCCAGGTGGCCCAGTGTGCGCCGGGCGTCGAATCGGTGGAAACACTCGTTCCCGACTACAAGTTCCGGGCGATCGCCGCCATCGGCTTCGGCTCGGTGAAGGCCCGCTTCACTGGCGAAGTGGAGTTCCTGGAACTCGAGCCGCCGACACGAGCGAAGTTGAAGGCGCACGGCGACGCGCCCGGCAGCGCAGCGGACGTCATCAGCGAGATGTTCCTGACCGACGGACCGGATGGAACGACCGAAATGAGGTGGAGCGTCGACATCGTGGTGCTGGGGACGCTGGCCAGCCTGGCGGCGCGGCTCATGAGCAGTATCACCCAGAAACTCACTGCCCAGTTTTTCGAGTGCCTCAAATCCAAGATTGAAGCGTGACGAGTGACGGACAAGGAGGTTCCCATGCGCGGCACAATGATGGACTACCCGTTGACGCTCCAGCACTTTCTCGAGCGTTCACACAAGATGTCTCCCAAGAAAGAGATCGCCAGCAAAACGGCGACCGGGATGCACCGCTACACCTACGCCGACTTTTACGCGCGTGTGCACCGGCTGGCGAACGCGCTGGCCGACCTGGGCGTGCGCAGGGGCGACCGGGTGGCGACGTTCGCCTGGAATCACTACCGCCACCTGGAACTGTATTTCGCTATCCCTTGCATGGGGGCGGTGCTGCACACGCTCAACATTCGCCTCTTTCCCGACCAACTGGTCTATGTCATCAACCATGCCGAAGATAAGATCATCTTCGTCGACGCAACGCTCCTGCCTGCCTTGCAAAGGGTACAGGATCAAATCAAGCATGTCGAGCGCTTCGTGATCATGACGGACACCGGAGAAGTGCCGGAAACGACTCTGTCGCCGACGGGCGAATACGAGTCGCTGCTGAGCGCGGCCAGGCCCGAGTTTCCCTTCCCCAAACTCGATGAACTTGACGCCGCCGGCATGTGCTACACCTCGGGCACGACCGGCAACCCCAAGGGCGTGGTCTACACCCACCGAGCGATCTTTATTCACTCGTTCGCTGAGGCCATGGCCGACAGCTTGGCCGTGTCCGAGCGTGACACGGTCATGCCGGTTGTGCCGATGTTCCACGTCAATGCCTGGGGCCTGCCCTTCACCGGCACGATGGTCGGCGCCAAGCAGGTCTTCCCCGGCCCACACCTTCAGCCGCGCGACCTGGCGGAGTTGATCCAGAACGAGAAAGTCACCCTGGCCGCCGGCGTCCCCACGCTGTGGATCGGGCTGTACAGCCTGCTGGAACGCGAGCAGTACGACCTGAGCAGCCTGCGCACGCTGGTCGTCGGCGGCTCGGCCGCGCCGCGGACGCTGATCGAAAACTTCGAGAAAAACTTCGGGGTGCCGATCACCCACGCCTGGGGCATGACCGAAATGACCCCGCTGGGCACGGTTTCCAAGCTCAAAGCCGAACTGTTAGATGCACCGGAAGAGGTGCGCTTCGCCTACCGCGCCAAACAAGGGCGGGCCATGCCGGGCGTGGAAGTCAAGGTGGTGGACGAGGCCGGGCAGGCGGTCGCGTGGGATGGCAGGACGATGGGCGAACTTTGGGTGCGCGGGCCGTGGATCGCCAGCAGCTACTATAACGACCCCAACCTGTCGGACGTCTTCGCCCCCGATGGCTGGTTCCGCACCGGCGACGTGGTGACGCTTGACCCCGAAGGTTACATGGAAATCACCGACCGCACCAAAGACCTGGTCAAGTCGGGTGGTGAGTGGATCTCCAGCGTGGCGCTGGAGAGCGCCCTGATGGGCCATCCCAAAGTGCTGGAGGCGGCCGTGATCGCTATTCCTCACGAGAAATGGCAGGAGCGCCCGATGGCTGTCGTCGTCCCGAAGCCCGACCAAGCGGAGAGCATCACCAAAGACGAGTTGATTGAATTCCTGCGGCCCAAGTTCGCCAAGTTCTGGCTGCCCGATGACCTGGTGTTCATTAAGGAGATGCCGAAGACCAGCGTTGGCAAGTTCGATAAGAAGGTTTTGCGCGAACGATTCAAAGAGCACCGCACGAGCGCGTGAGCCAAGAAGAAGGAGTTGGGCCTGGTGGCCTGAGCGGGTAAAGATGAAATTCGGCCCTAATCCGTTAGATCAGGCGGAAGGCCAGATCCTCGGCCACAACATCGCCGGGCTGGATGGCCGGCGCCTACTGCGCAAGGGCAAGCCGCTCACTCGAGACGACGTCGAGGTGCTGCGCCGGTTGGGACGCACGACAGTTTATGTCGCTGCGCTCGAGCCGGATGACGTCAACGAAGACACTGCCGCCCATCGGGTCGCCACGGCTGCGCTCGGCGGCAACCTGCGGCTATCCGGCTCGGCGTCCGGCCGCGTGAACTTCCTGGCGACGCACCTGGGCGTGCTGCGCGTGGACGCCGATCGGCTCGCGCGCATTAACGCCTGCCAGGATATCACATTCGCCACGCTGGCATCGCACTCGGCCGTGCGGCCCCGGCAGATCGTGGCCACCGTCAAGGTGATTCCTTATGGGGTGCCAAATTCAGTCGTGCGCGCCGCCGAAGCCATCGCGTCGGACGATGGCCCGCTCGTCCGCGTCGACGCGCTGGAGCCACGGCCGGTCAGCCTGGTGTTCTCAGGCTCTCTGTCGATCCGCGACAAGCTCGCCGCCGACTTCGCGCCGCTGCGCCACCGGGTGGAAGCGCTCGGTTCGACTATTCTCAGCACCGACTACGTGCCGCTGGAGGACGAGACAGGCGAGGCAGCGCTGGCCGATGCCTTGAGCCGCCGCCGGGCGGCAGGCGCACGGCTTATCGTCGTCGCCGGCGAAACGGCGATTATGGACCGGCACGACATCGTGCCGCGCGCGGTCGAGCGGGCCGGCGGATGGGTGGAATGCCTGGGCGCGCCGGTCGATCCCGGCAACCTGCTGATGCTGGCCTACCTCGGCGACATGCCGATCCTCGGCGCGCCGGGCTGCGCCCGCAGCCGGAAGGTCAATGTCGTAGACTGGGTGCTCCCTCGCCTGCTCGCGGGCGACCACCTGACCCGCGACGACATCATCGCGCTGGGTCATGGGGGGCTTCTGGAGGAGGCGCCTGAACGCCCCGCCCCGCGAGAGACAGTCGAGGCCGGGGGCGGTAAATAGCTGTCAGTACCGGGTGAATAGCCGTCAGTCCGCTCTTGACTTTCGAGAGAGGATGTCGTAAATTATCCGCGTGACGCAGCGCTGCGGGGGAGAGCATGGCGTCGTCTAGCCAGTCAGGGGAACACATGCTGCTGCTGACCGCCGGGAAGGCCGGCCGGTGGTTTGCCGCGTGTATCCGCGTTCATCCCGTTCGCGTCAGCAGGTAACTCCAGCCGTGCAGCCATCACGCGCTGGGGTTTTGGTTTTCGCCACCGGCCATGCCGGATTCCATCCTAACCTAGAAGGAGGGAGACATCGTATGGAACAGAGCGTCAGTATCACCGTCAATGGGGTCAAACGGACCCACCCGGTCGAGCCGCGCATGCTGCTCGTGCACTACCTGCGGGATGTGCTCGGCCTGACCGGCGCGAACGTCGGCTGCGACACGAGCCAGTGCGGCTCGTGCACCGTCATTCTGGACGGCATGGCCGTCAAGTCGTGCACTGTGCTGGCGGTGCAGGCCGACGGGAGCAGCGTCATGACCATCGAGGGACTGGCTCAAGATGGCAAACTGCATCCGTTGCAGCAGGGTTTCTGGGAAAAGCACGGCCTGCAGTGCGGATTCTGCACGCCGGGCATGATCATGACCGCCGTGGATCTTCTGCAGAGAAATCCTCATCCGAGCGAGGCTGAAATCCGGCACGGGATCGAGGGCAACATCTGCCGCTGCACCGGCTACCAGAATATCGTCAAGGCGATCCAGGCCGCCGCGGAAATGATGGGATAAGGAGGCGCACGATGGCTAAATACGTTGGCGCAAGCATCAAGCGGGTTGAGGACCCGCGCTTCATTCAGGGCAAGGGCAACTACGTTGCCAACATCAGTTTGCCCAACATGGCACACGTCGCCATTAAGCGCAGCCCGTACGGCCACGCGCGGATCAAGAAAATCAACACGAAAAAGGCGGCAGCGCTGCCGGGCGTGATCGCCGTGTTCACCGGCCAGGACCTGATCGACGGCGGCGTCGGCAAGCTGCCCTGCGGCTGGAACGTGCCCGACATCAAAGTGCCGACGCGCTGGCCGCTGACGGTCGACAAGGTGCGACACGTCGGCGACGGGGTGGCGATCGTCGTGGCCGAGACCGCGTACATCGCCCACGACGCGCTCGACTTGATCGAGGTCGATTACGAGCCGCTGCCGGCTGTCGTCGACGCCCGGAAGACGACGGAGAAAGGCGCGCCGCTCGTTCACGACGACGTGCCGAACAATATCAGTTACACCTGGGCCATCGGCGACAAGGAGGCGATGGAGAAGGCCTTCGCCGAGGCCGAGCACGTCGTCACACTCGATCTGGTCAACCAGCGGCTCATCCCCAACGCTATGGAGCCGCGTGCGGCAGTCGCCCAGTGGAGCGCCGCGACCGAGGAGATGACGCTGTGGACGACCAGCCAGAATCCCCAGCCGATCCGCTTGCTGTTGAGCGCCTTCACGCTGGGCATTCCCGAAAACAGGTTACGCGTGATCTCGCCGGACGTGGGCGGCGGCTTCGGCAGCAAAATCTTCCACTACCCGGAGGAGATCATCGTCCCGTGGGTAGCGCGCAAGATCAACCGGCCCGTGAAGTGGGTGGCGACCCGCACCGAATCCAACATGACTGACTCACAGGGCCGCGATCACGTGACCAAGTCCAGGATGGCGCTGAAGAAGGACGGGACGATCACCGGCATTCACGTTCAAACGTGGGCGAACCAGGGCGCGTACCTTTCGACGTTTGCGCCGCTGATCCCGACGGCGCTGTACCTCACCCTCCTGTCTGGGTTGTACAAGGTAAAGGGCATCTGGGGCGAGATGTGGGGCACACTCACCAACACGGTGCCGGTGGATGCCTATCGCGGCGCCGGCCGCCCCGAAGCGACTTACGTCATCGAGCGGCTGGTCGATCTCGCCGCCCGCGACCTGGGCATGGACCCGGCGGACATCCGGCACAAGAACTTCATCCCGAAGGACGAGTTCCCTTACCAGACGCCGGTAGCTTTTATGTATGACAGTGGCGACTACGACGCACTCTTCCACAAAGCCATGACGATGGCCGATTACTCGGCGCTGCGCCGAGAACAGGCACAGGCACGCAAGCAGGGGCGATTGGTCGGCATCGGCATTGTCGGGAGCATCGAGGCCAGCGGCCCGGCCCCCTCCAAGATCGCCGGCGCACTCGGCTCAGCGGTTGGCTTCTGGGAGAGTGGCGTCATCCGCGTGCACCCGTCGGGGAAGGTCACCGCGCTCACCGGATCTCACGCGCACGGCCAGGGCCACGAAACCGCGTTCGCGCAGGTCATCGCCGATGAACTGGGCGTCAGCATGGACGATGTCGAGATCGTCCACGGCGACACGGGCCGCGTGCCCTTCGGCATGGGCAGCTACGGCAGCCGCAGCGCGGCGGTCGGCGGGAGCGCGTTGGTCAACGCCGCCAAACGGGTGCGTCAGAAAGTGATGAAGATCTCCGCGCACCAACTCGAAGCCGCCGAAGAGGACATGGTCTACGACCAGGAGAGCGGGAAGATTTACGTCCACGGCTCGCCGGGCAAGGCCAAATCATTCGGCGAGGTCGCGCTGGCGGCATACACGGCCCACAACCTGCCCGAAGGAATGGAGCCGGGGTTGGAGGAGTCGGCGTGGTACGACCCGCCCAACTTCACCTTCCCCAACACGTGCCACATCGTCCAGGTCGAAGTGGATCGCGACACCGGCGAAGTGACGATTCAGCGTTACGTGGCAGTGGACGACATGGGCAAGGTGATCAACCCGATGATCGTCGAGGGTCAGGTCATCGGCGGCGTCGTGCAGGGCGTCGGCCAGGCGCTATGGGAGCACGGCATCTACGACGAGAACGGCCAGTTAATTACCGGATCGCTGATGGAATACGCCGTGCCGCGCGCCGAGGCCTTCCCGATGATCGAGACGGGGCGCAACGAGACACCCTCGCCGCACAACCCGCTGGGCGTGAAGGGTGCGGGCGAGATGGGCACCGTTACCGGGACCGTCGCCGTCGCCAACGCCGTGATGGACGCGCTCGCGCCGCTGGGCGTCCGGCACGTCGATATGCCGCTTACGCCGGAGAAGATCTGGCGGGCGATGCACAAGAGTTAGAGTTGTGAGTTAGAGTTAGAGTATTTCCACTCTAACTCATCACCCTAACTCTAACCGAGGAGATCAACCATGTATCCTGCCAGCTTCGATTACTATCGTCCCAAGACCGTCGCCGAAGCGGTCAAGCTGTTGGGCCAAAACAAGAATGCCAGAGTGCTGGCCGGCGGCCACAGCCTGCTGCCGCAGATGAAGCTCCGCGTCACGGCGCCGTCCGCGCTGGTGGACATCGGCCGCGTCAAGGGCCTGTCGGACATCAAGGCGACGAAGACGGCGCTGAAGATCGGCGCGATGACGACGCACGCAACGGTTGCCGATTCGGATGTCGTGAAAAAGCTCTGCCCGATCCTGGCTGAAGCTGCGGCGTTGATCGGCGACGTGCAGGTGCGCAATCGTGGCACGCTCGGCGGATCTCTGGCGCACGCCGATCCTTCCGCCGACTATCCGACAGTCATCGTGGCGCTCGGCGCGACGATTACTGTCACCGGCCCCAAAGGCAGCCGCGACATAGCGGCTGACAAGTTCTTCAAGGATCTGTTCACCACCGCGCTCAGGCCGGCTGAACTGATCACCTCCGTGAGCGTTCCCGCCTACGGCGGCATGCAAGGCATGGGCGGCGCGTATCTGACGCACGAGCATCCGGCATCGAGCTACGCTGTCGTTGGCGTGGCGGCGCTCGTCGGCCTGAAGAACGGCGCATGCGCCCGCGTCAGTCTGGTCGTCGGCGGCGCAACGGTGAACCCGGTCCACGCGGCCGCCGCCGAGAATGCGCTGACGGGGCAGGCGCCGAGCGAGGCCAGTATCGCCGCAGCCGCAGACAAAGTCGCCGAAGCGATAGCCGATCCGCTGAGCGACACTTATGCCTCCGGAGAGTATCGCAAGCACCTGGCAACGGTGCTCGCCAGGCGCGCGCTGACCATGGCTGCGGAGCGGGCGCGAGGGTGATAGACTGTTGGAACCTACTTCTACAACGTGAGTAGAAGGCGGAGGCCTCCGATAACGAATGTCGGAGGCCTCCAGCGTGTTATGATTGCTCGCCATACAGGAGAATGCCGGATGTAAGGATACGGCTGCGTAGCGGTTCAGGCAAACGTTCCAGCAAGACAAGATCAACGGTGTAATGCGTCTGACTCGACAACCGGGCGTGAGCAAACACAAGTTTGCCGCGCGGGAGTCCCTCAACGGCGAGATCGAGATCGGAGTCGGGGCGCATTTCCGGTCCCCAGGCAAACGCGCCAAAGAGATAGACACGTTTGGCGCCAAATTCGGCGGCGAGAAGCTGGCTGAGGCGCTGTGCTTCGTGGCGAGCATCACGAGCAGCGGCCTGCATCTCAGGTGTAGGCTCGATCCGGCTGCGCTGACGCCAGAAGGCGCGATATTGATCTAGGTCCACTTGTGCCATGTCACCTATTATAACCCAGTCAGTGTGCACGCAACACATGATACTGTTGGCGAATTGCCTTTTGGCCTATGAACGCGTGCTGGCCGAACAAGCGAGCGGGTGCAATGCCCGATTTCGCCAACAGTATCAATCTTTGCATGCACACGTCAGCACGTCAGCACACGCAGGTTGACGCCAGGTTACGGCCAGGGTAGAATAGCATGCGCGTGTTGGATGGAGTCATGCTCCGCGAGGTCAAAGATGACTGTTCAGGCAATCACCCTAACTGTGCCAGAGCAAGTCTACGAACAGATTCGGCGGGCAGCGGAAAAGGCGCATCGCCCAGTCGACGAAGTCCTAGCCGAAGCGGTTGCGGCTGTCGCGCCGGTTATGGACACTGCGCCAGAGAGACTGCGCTCGGCACTGGCGCACATGGCTTATCTCA
Organism: Anaerolineae bacterium; assembly: GCA_035693785.1. Lineage (GTDB taxonomy): Bacteria > Chloroflexota > Anaerolineae > Fen-1058 > Fen-1058 > DASSFZ01. The sequence continues at coordinate 15,350 of DASSFZ010000486.1, forward strand.
ACGACGCCGCTCTGTGGCAGGCGGCTCGCGCGACGATGACAGCGAAGCAGCGAGAGCGTCTTGCAGATTTACACGATCAGCAGCAACGCGCAACGCTGACGCCCGAGGAGCAGGCTGAGGAACAGGCCTTGCTGGCGCTCTACCGCGAAACGCTCCTGGTCCGGGCACAGGCAGCCGTGCTTTTGAAACAGCGCGGCTACAACGTATCCGACCTCGATCAATTTACGCCACTCGAATGAGTTCTTCGTACATTTCGGTGGCGCTTCGCAGCGAGTCGCCGAAACGGCGCGCTTTCGATGCGGCTATTGTCTCGCCTCGCAACGCATCATCGGCCCGCTCCTCGAACTTGATCACATTGTCCCAGAGGCACATGGCGGCACGTCGGACGAAGAAAATCTGTTTCTGGCGTGCCCCATGTGCAACAGTCACAAGGCAGATCGGCGGGAAGCGGTTGATCCCGAAAGTTATGAACCATCCAGATGTTGTGGCTGCACGCCGCCTGTGGGTCATCGCTGGCTGGCATCCCCCTACTGATTGACGCCCTTTACCCGGCGCTCCATTAGGACGGTGAACTTGATCATTGACTCCATTGACGACCTGCAAAACGCTCTGCGCGAGCAGCTCTACATCGCCGACCGTGGGTTGGCGACCTCCATCTATCTTGCGCTCAAATTGAATCGCCCGCTGTTCCTCGAGGGCGAGGCGGGCGTGGGCAAGACCGAGGTGGCGAAGGTGCTCACACGCCTGCTCGACACGGACCTGATTCGCCTGCAATGCTACGAAGGTCTCGACGTGCATCACGCCGTGTACGAGTGGAACTACACGCGCCAGATGATGCACATTCGCCTGCTGGAGGCGCGTGGCGAACGCCCGAGCGAAGCGGAGCTTTTCGGGCCGGAGTTCCTACTGCGCCGCCCGCTGCTGCAGGCGATCGAGAATGCGCGAGAGAAGTCACCCGTGCTGCTGGTCGACGAGATCGATCGCAGCGACGAAGAGTTCGAGGCCTTCCTGCTCGAAGTGCTGTCGGACTTTCAGATCTCCGTCCCCGAGATCGGCACGATCAAGGCCGAGCGCCCGCCGGTCGTCGTAATCACCTCGAACCGCACGCGCGAAGTTCACGACGCGCTCAAGCGCCGCTGCCTGTACTACTGGATCGACTATCCCTCCTTCGAGAAGGAGCTGGAGATCGTGCAAGCCAAGGTGCCGCATGCCTCCGCCCAGCTCGCACGGCAGGTCACCCGGTTCGTGCAGGAGCTGCGCCGGATGGATCTGTACAAGATTCCGGGCGTCGCCGAGACGCTCGACTGGACGGCGGCGCTCGTCGCGCTCGACCAAAGGGCGCTCAGCCCATCGATCGTCGACGACACGCTGGGCGCGCTGCTGAAATACCAGGACGACGTCGGGAAGGTCAAGGGCGATCAGGCTCGCCTCATCCTCGATAGGCTCGGCGCGTTATGACCTCTCCGCAGGAGCCTGATCCGGACTCGGGCCACCTCCTCCACAACCTTCTGCTCTTCGGCCGGCTGCTGCGCGGACTGGGGCTTGACGTCAATCCGGGCCGCATGATCGACCTCACGCATAGCCTGGCATACATCGACCTGAGCCACCGGCAGGATTTCTACCACGCGGCGCGCAGCCTGCTCGTCCACCGGCATGAGGACATTCCGCTGTTCGACGCGGCGTTCGAGGCTTTCTGGCGCAAGCCGGAAGAAGGCTGGGTGACGGTCGATCTGCCTGGGCTGAGCCGGGCGCTGCGTCGCCAGCGGCCGGTTATCACGCCGCCGCCTCTGCGAGGCCCAGACAGCGCCGGACGACAGGATAAGGACGACACGCCTGCCGAGAACCGGCCGCCGGTCATTCAGGTCACGATGACCTACAGCGCGCGCGAGGTGCTTCGCAACAAGGACTTCGCAAGCCTGACGGGCGAGGAATTGGACGCGATCAAGCAGATGATGGCCGCACTGGTGTGGCAGCTTGGCGAGCGGCGCACGCGGCGGCGGCAACCCGGACGCGGCCGCTTGCTCGACCTGAGGCGCACCATCAGGCGCAGCCTGAAGTACGGGGGCGAGGTGATGGAATGGGCGCGCCGCGAGCCGAAGCACAAGCCGCGCCCGCTGGTGATCCTCGCCGACGTCAGTGGATCGATGGAACGGTACATACGCCTCCTGCTGCACTTCGTATACGGGGTGACGGCAGGACTCGATCAGCCTGTCGAAGCCTTCCTCTTCAGCACGCGACTGACTCGCATCACGCGCGAGCTGCAGGGGCGCGACGTCGACGAGGCGCTGCGCGATGTGTCGCGCACCGTGCAGGATTGGTCGGGCGGAACACGGATCGGCGAGGCGCTCAAGACGTTCAATTTCAAGTGGGGACGCCGGGTGCTGGGGCGAGGCGCCGTCGTGCTTCTGATCAGCGACGGCTGGGACCGCGGCGACATCGAGCTGCTGCGCCTCGAAATGGCGCGCCTGCAGCGCAGCGTGTACCGCCTGATCTGGCTCAACCCGCTGCTCGGCTCGCCGGAATACGAACCGTTGACGCGCGGCATGCAGGCCGCCCTACCCTACGTCGACGACTTCCTGCCCGTGCACAGCCTCGCCAGCCTCGAAGACCTCGCCAAACGTCTGATCGGGCTGAACGAGCGTCGGCCTGAACGGAGGCAGTTTAGAGTCTTGAGTTAGAGTTAGAGTTAGAGTTAGAGTTAGAGTGGGTCGCACCCAACCATAACTCCTCACTCTAACTCCCCACTCTAACTCTCACTCCAGGAGGGGACTATGTTCAAGTTCGAGAGAATGATCGCCTGGCAGAAAGCTGTCGAATTCGCGGATCATGCCTTCGACGTGGCCGATCGATTGCCGCAACGACAACAGTTCTCGTTCGGCGAGCAGTTGCGTCGGGCCGCGCTTGGCATCACGAACAACCTTGCCGAGGGCAGCGGTCGAAGGACACCAGGCACTCGCCGCACATTTTACGATTCTGGCAAAGGCTCCACCTACGAAGTAGTCAGCATCATAGCCATCCTACTTCGCCGAAAGGAAGTCACGCAAACCGAATTCGACACGTTCTACCGTATGGGCGACGAATTGGCATCCATCATCTCCGGCCTCATCGACGCCACCTTCAGAGAAGAAGCCGAATTGGGCCAGACCCCGGGCAGGTTGCGAGACGAAGAAGAACAATACTTGACGAGCGAAGACACCGACTCTGAACTCTAACTCCCCACTCTAACTCTAACTCAGTGAGCCATACTATGCGTGAAGTCCTCTCCGATATCGATCGCTGGCAGGCACAAGGCAAATCGATCGCGCTGGCAACCGTCGTTCAAACGTGGGGATCTGCGCCGCGCGGCGCCGGGGCGAAGATGGCGCTGACTCTCGACGGCGAGATCTCCGGATCGGTCAGCGGCGGATGCGTCGAGGGCGCGGTATTCGAAGCGGGCACGCAAGTCCTCAAGACCGGCCGGCCACAGTTGCTGAGTTTCGGCGTGGCCGACGAGACGGCGTGGGAGGTCGGGCTGGCATGCGGCGGCAGCATTCGCGTGTTCGTCAAGCCGCTCGATTCCGCCATGTACGACGAAGCTCACAAGGCCGTGACCGCCGATCGCCTGGCGGTGGTCGTGACCGTCGTGAAAGGGCCGGACGAGGCGTTGGGACGCGAGCTGATGCTTCGGGAGGATGGAAGCCTTGTCGGTTCACTGGACGCCGGACTGGACGAGGCTGCCATCGCGGCTGCCCGTAGCGCGATGGAGGCTGGACAATCTCAGCCGGCGACGCTTTCACGCACCGACGGCGATCCGCTCGAAATCTTCGTCGACGTGCTGCTGCCTTCGCCGACGCTCGTCGCCGTCGGGGGCGTGCACATCGCCATCGCGCTGGCGTCCATCGCCAAGGCGCTCGGCTACCGGACGGTCGTCGTCGATCCGCGCCGCGCATTCGGGAGCGAGACGCGCTTCCCGCACGTCGATCAGTTGATCCAGGAATGGCCGGACGACGCCCTGGCACAGATTGGATTGAACCGCTCGACAGCGGTAGCGATGCTGACGCACGATCCCAAGCTCGACGACCCGGCGCTGAAGATGGCGCTGCCCAGCCCGGCGTTCTACGTCGGCGCGCTGGGGAGCAACAAGACGCAGGCAGCGCGCCGCGAGCGACTGCTCGCAGCCGGGCTGACCGAGGCGCAGGTCGATCGACTGCACGGGCCGATCGGGCTTGACATCGGCGCCAAGACGCCTGAGGAGATCGCGCTGGCGGTGATGGCGCAGATCGTCGCCGCGCGCAACGGCGCTGCTTCGTGATGCGGTTGGCGCCACAACCTTATACCGGCAGCGCATATCCATTGCCAATCCATGGAGGGCGTGCTAGAATAGGACCCGACGAAGGCTGGCAAGCGGGAGTAGCGCAGGGGTAGCGCAAGTGCTTCCCAAGCACTGGGTCGCGGGTTCGAATCCCGTCTCCCGCTCTGTAATGAAGAGCGCCCTTGATGTGCAGGGCGCTTTTTCATTCTGGGCACGTCGCGTAACAATGCAAGGGATTGGTCATTCGCCAATCCCTAATCTCCAATTACCTTTCCTTCCACTGCGCAATCTTCACGCCCCACACCAGGTCGTAATCGACCTGCCACGCCTGCACCTGGACGCTCCACACGCCCAGCGCCTCGACCTGCGTCTTGAACTGCTCGCGCGACGGCGCCCGGCCCGGCATCCAGCGCGCCCACGACCCCGCCCGCCGCGTCACCATCAGCACGCCGCCGGGCTTGAGCACGCGCACGCACTCGGCGAGCGCGGCGCGTGGATCGGGCATGAATTCCAGCGCCTCGAGACAGCTTACCGCGTCGAATGCATCGTCGCCGAACGCCAGGCGCGACCCGTCCTGCCTGGACAAGTACACGCATCTGGAGTGGCTATTCAACGCGCGCGCAGCCTCGCGCAGCATACGCCGGGCGAGGTCGACGGCGACGACCGTGCCGTCAAACGCCGGGTCCGCGACCAGCATCAGAGGCACACGCCCGGTTCCGGTCGCCACGTCGAGGACGCGCGGGCGCGGCGTGCCGGCGAGCCACTCGATCAGCGGATCGGCGAAGAAGTGCGCGTCGTCGCCGGGATTGAACTGCTTGATGCGATTGTAGCGAGGGGCGATCACGTCGTACAGGAAGGCGACGACACGCGGCCCGAGGTACGCGCCTTCGGCGATGATCAGTTGCCAGTATGCAACCAGGGCGACGGCGGCGAGGGCGGCGACGAAGAGAAGCGCGGGCATGTTAGGCAACGGCCACGGCGCAGGCGAGCATGGCAAGCATCAGCCACACCTGCGCACGGCGGGCGAAGGCGTGTTCGGCCAGGAAGGTGCGCAGCGCAGACTGGGCGACAACCGCCAGGACGACAACGAACGCCGCAGCCAACTGGTTCCCGCCGAACAGCGCGACCACAGCGACTACTTGAGGCGCGATCAAGCCGAACGGCGACGGCGCGCGCTCACCCGACCCCATGAGCGCGCGATACGCCAGCCCGAACAGGATGCCCATCAAAGCCGATTCGACTGTCAGCGACGCGAACGCCGCATGGCCGAGCCACCACGGCAGTGCGCCGTAGACGATCGACCGCAGCCAATCCGAATCGAGTGCGGCGCGCATGGCCCACCAAGCGCCGATGCCGGAAATGGCGAGCACGGCCAGCGTAAGCGCGAGCGCGCGCCAGCCGATAGCCGCCGAGAGCGACAAACCGATGCTCAGAGCGACAAAGAGGCTTGCCGCGCTCGAGCCAGCCATCGGCGCAAAATACGAGCGCAACCACGCAGCCGCGCGCGATCCCCAGCCGATCAGGCGATCTGCGGGCGAGCCTGGCCGAAGATACGGCAGGCGGAGCGACCGAGACGGAGCGAGCGTCTCGCGCCGATACGCGAAGGGCGCGACCCAGTCGGTGCGCACAGACGAGGTCCAGATGGCAGGCCACGCCCAATCGATCAAAATGAACACGAACGCCGCCAGCAGCAAGCCGAGCGCGTCGAACGTGAATGCCGCCGAGGCGACCAGCCCGCACAGCGCCGCCCAGGCCGGGCCGAGCCAGGTGCTACGTGGCGCGCCAACCCCGCCGAGATGCAGCGCCGGGCCGACGGCCTCGATGAGATGCGGTTCGTGATCCGTCGTTTCGATCAAGGAGATAGGGTCAAAGCGGAAGTCGCGATGCGATCGCGCACGGGCATTATACCCGATCGCCACCAGACCTGTCACACGGATTTCCCACCCCCGCACACAGCAGGCGAGGGCAGGCGGATTGCACGGACTCGCGAGTATTCCGGCACGGTCAGGGCGCAGAATGAACTCGTAATGGCTCAGGTCGATAGCGGGATACCCGCCAAGTTCGGAGTCAAAATATGCCCCCAGGGAAATCAGTGTGTCAGATCTACAACCGGCCGGTCTCGCGCAGCCAGGCCTCGACGCGGCGCATGCCTTCGTCCAGCGAGACGCGCGGCGACCAACCGAGCAGGCGCCTGGCCTTTTCGTTGCTGTAGCGGTAATGGCCGAGCACGAACGAGAGCATGTCGGGCGTCGCGATAGGCGGCTGCCGCGTGAGCGTCGACCACACGGGCAGCAGTCTCGCGCCGACGCGCGCCGTCCAGGCCGGAACGGAGCGCGCGGGACGGCCCACCATGCGCGCATAGTAGCCGACGAAGTCGCGCCACGTCGTCGCCTGATCGAAAATGGTGAACGCCTGGCCGGCGGCTTCAGGAAGCACAGCGGCAAGCAAGTATGCATCGACCAGGTTGTCGATATAACAGGGGTGAAAAGCGCCGTGGCCGCCGCCGATCAGGAGAGGCCAGCCACGTCTTACGGCTTTGAAAAAGCCTCTCGTCCACGTGCCGCCGCGCGGACCGTAGATCTGGGCGGGCCGGATGACGACAGGCTCGATCCGATCGCCGCAGCCGAAGACGACCGATTCGCTGCGCGCCTTGCTCGCGCCGTAGGCGTCGGTCGCGCGCAGCGGCCAGGTCTCGTCGACAACCCCCTCGCCAACCGGGCCGTACGCGGCGATGCTGCTCGTGTGCACGACACGCCGCGCGCCTGCCTCGATCGCCGCTTCAACCAGCGCGCGCGTCCCATCGACATTCACCCGCCAGGGCGCGTCATAGGTTTTCGGCCGGCCGGTCCAGCCTGCGACGCTGAAGACGATGCTACACCCGTGCGCCGCACGGCGCAGCGAATCGGGGTCGGTCAGGTCGCCTTCGACGATCTCGACGCCGCGCTCAGACAGCCATTTGCCTCTTGCAGCCGAGCGGGCTATGCCGCGCACCGAAGCCCCCTGCCCCGCCAGCCGGAGGGCGAGATGCGAGCCGATGAAACCGGTCGCGCCGGTGACGAGAACTGTTTGCCCGCCGAGCGAAGGCAGATTCATAGCGCGAATCCCGACTGCAGCCCAAAGACCGACCTCGGATGGCACGGATTACACAGATTTTCTACGGGGATCGTCATCGGCCGCGAGCTGCATAAACGGATGGGTTGACACAATTCGGCAGCCTCTCGCCGCGCAGGCCGGCGAGCAGGTTCTCGGCGGCCATCACAGCCATCTTCGTGCGCGTGGCAACGCTGGCGCTGGCGATGTGCGGCACGATCAGACAGTTGGGAAGGGTCAGCAGAGGATGGTCAGGCGGGATCGGCTCCGGTTCGGTCACGTCGAGCGCGGCGGCGGAGATGCGATTCGCCCTGAGCGCGCCGTACAACACCCATGGATCGACGATTGGCCCGCGCGCGGTGTTGATCAGAATCGCGTTCGACTTCATCTTCGCTATCGCCTCGGCATTGATAAGGTGATGCGTCGACGGGTTGAGTGTGGTGTGGATCGTGAGGAAGTCCGACTCGCGCAGCAGCGTATGGAAATCGACGAAGGCCGCGCCGGTCGCGCGCTCCGCGTCCTCGTTCGGGCGGACGTCGTGATACAGGATGCGCATGTTGAAGCCGCGCGCCCGGCGCGCGACGGCCGTCCCGATCCTCCCCATGCCCAGTATCCCGAGCGTCGCGCCGTGAATGTCCTGGCCAAGAAGGAGCATGGGCCCCCAGGTCGTCCACTTGCCCGCGCGCACGTGGTCGACGCCCTCGGCCAGGCGGCGCGCGGCGGCCAGGAGGAGCGCCCACGTGAAGTCGGCAGTCGTCTCGGTCAAGACGCCGGGCGTGTTGCCGACCGGAATCCGGCGGCGCGTGCACGCCTTCACGTCGACGTTGTCGTATCCGACGGCCATGTTGCTGACGACCCGCAGGCGCGGCGCGGCAACGAGCAGCTTGGCGTCGATCTGGTCGGTGAGCAGGCAGAACAGGCCATCGACTTTGGCGACCGCGCGCAGCAGCTCCGCGCGAGGTATGACGTCGTCGCTGTCCCAGAGGGACACGTGGCTGCGGTCCCGCAGCAAGGCGAGGCCCCGCTCGGGGATGCGGCGGGTGACAAAAACGGTGGGTTTCATAGCAGGCACGCCGGTGGGCTGTGCCCAAGTATCGCACAACGGTGAGAGCAGGTCAATCTGAGAGGTTATCCTAAAAGAGGTAGTAATGTGTAGGCGCGTAGCGCCTGGCTACACGATCAGCGTGAGATCCCCAAACTCGTGCCAGCGGTAATCGCGCTGGAGCGCCTCCCGGTATGCACGAAGCACGAGGTCCTTGTCGCCGGCAAACGCCGTCGCGAGCACGAGCCGCGTCGATTTCGCTTCGTGCAGGCCGGTCACGAGCGCGTCGACGACCTTGAAGCGATAGCCCGGCGTGATGTACAGCGTAGT
>DASSFZ010000487.1:0-5057 GCA_035693785.1 Anaerolineae bacterium
TCCCTGCCTGCTCGACCACAAACAGGCGATCGTCACCGGCATGTGTGACGTAGGTGGGCCGCTCAAAGCCCGATGCAACCGGCTCGACGCCGAGCGTGAACGCCGGACGCACCGCCGGCGGGGTTGATTCGGGCGCTGCCGGCGGTCGAGTCGCGGCAGGCTCGACCGGCGTGAGCGCAGGCTCAGTCGGCGCGATTGCCGGCGACCCTATGGTCGGCCTCACTTCTGTTGGAGAAACTGTCGGTGTCACACTCTGCGCACACGCGCTGACTAACGGCACGCACAACAACAAGTGAACCCATTTCACTTCGCGACCTCTATATCCGTTTATCCGTTGTGCGAAGCAATCCGTTGCCTTAACGCCGCAAACACGCGCGGCGCGGTCATCGGCAGGTCGCTCAGGCGGACGCCGGTCGCATCGGCGATGGCGTTGACGATCGCCGCCGCAGCCGGCACGACCGGCGCTTCGCCGACGCCACGCGCGCCGAAAGGGCCGTTCTCCGAAGGCACTTCGACAATGACCGTCTCCATCGCCGGCGGAGTCTGGCCGATGCCGGGGATGGCATAATCCATCCACGAGCCGGTCAGCAGTTGCCCTTGCGCATCGTAGTCCATCTTTTCGTACAGCGCCCAGCCGATGCCCTGCGTCGCGCCGCCCAGCATCTGACCCTGAATCGCCAGCGGATTGATCGCGCGGCCGACGTCCTGCACGGCAACCAGCCGATGCAGGCGAACGGCGCCCGTTTCCCGGTCGACCTCGACCTCGACGAGCTGCGCGTTGAAGGCAGGCGCTTCAGCCGTCTGCGCGAGCCGGCCATGCGCGAATACCGGCGCGTATTTCCCGCCGAACTCCATCGTCTTCTCGGCCAGCTCAGTCAGCGGGATCGCCTTATCCGGCACGCCGCGCACCTGCACTTTGCCGCCGACGATTTCCAGATCTTCGACGGCCGCTTCTAACTCGTCGCCGGCGATCGAGAGCACCTGCTGCCGCGCCTCGCGCGCGGCCAGCATGACGGCGGCCCCGGTCGTATACGTCACCTTGCTGCCCGCGGAAGCGCCCGCGTACGGCGCGGTCTCGGTGTCGCTGATCTTGACGCGCACCTTCTCCGGAGCGATGCCGAACGCTTCGGCCGCGATCAAGGCCATACCCGTCGCCGTGCCGTTCAGATCGGCCGAGCCGACGTGGATGTGCAGGTAGCCGTCGCGATGCAGCGAGCAGATCGCCGCCGCCGGTTCGGTTCCTCCCAGCCACCCGCCGACGGCGATACCCACACCACGGCCCTGCGCGCGCGCCCGAGCGCGATTCTGCCACGCCGGATGATCGCGCAGCGCTTCCAGCACCTGACGCATGCCGATCGTGGGCCAGGTGTCTTTGTTATTTGCCATCCGGTCGCCGGCCCGCGCGGCGTTGTGAAGCCGCATCTCGATGGGATCGATATCAAGCTTTTGCGCCAGCTCGTCCAGCAGGCAATCGAGCGCAAAGACAGCCGACAGCGCCCCCGGCGCGCGATACGCTCCGGCAGACGGCTTGAACGTCAGCACGTCGATCGCTTCGATGTGGAAGTTCGGCACGCGGTAGAAACTGCCGAGCATGTAGCCAAGAAAACCGGCAAGGTCAAACGGATAGCAGCCGTCGTCGACTTCTACCTTCGCCTGGAGCGCGGTGAGTGTGCCATCGCGCTTCGCGCCGATGCGGGCGCGGACGCGAACGGCCGGCGCCGGATTACCGGCGAGCATTTCCTCCGTGCGCGTCAGCACGAGCTGAACCGGCCGCCCCACCGCGCGCGCGGCGACGGCCGCCAGTGGCTCATACAGCCCGTTCTTGCCGCCGAAGCCACCGCCGACCGGCGTGCCGTGCACGCGCACGTCCGACTCGGGCACGCCCAGCACCTCGGCCACCTCTTTGCGCACGCCGAAGGGCGTCTGCGTGCTGGCCCACACCGTCATCCCGCCCGTGATCGGATCGGGTTGAGCGATCACCGCCTGCGGCTCGATCGAGCTTTGATGCACGATCGGCGTGGTGAACGTGCGCTCGACGATCGCATCCGCCTCGGCGAAGCCGGCATCGACGTCGCCGCGCGTGAAGGAGTCCGTCTCGGCGACATTCGTCGCGTCCTTGTCAGACTTCTTATCTCCGCCGTGATCGGCTCCGTGCGCGCCTGCGTCACTCGCACCCTTCGGCACGCCCCTCGGCCAGACGGCCGGGGCGCCCTCGGTAAGCGCCTCGTCCATAGTGATCGCCGCCGGGAGCGGCTCGTAATCCACGACGACATGCTGAACGCCGTCTTCGGCTGCCGCTTCACTCTCGGCCAGCACCATCGCTACCGGCTGGCCGGCGAAGATCACGCGGTCGCGCGCCAGCAACAGGCGGCTGCGCGACGATGGCACAATTGCGGGCAGGTCCTTCGCCGTAAGCACGGCGACCACGCCGGGCGCACTCAGCGCGCCCTCGACACGGATGGCGCGGATCCTGGCATGCGCGTATACACTCATCACGAAGCGCGCATGCAGCATGCCGGGCACCTTGACGTCCGGCGCGTACTGAAGCGCGCCCGTGACCTTCGCGCGCCCGTCGATCAGCGGCGTGGGGCGTCCGATCGCTTTGTATTCAGCCATGACAGCCTCTCACTCTACACCGGGCTAATTCTCGCCGACCTTCGGCTTGTTCTGCAGAACCTCCTCGATGCGCTCCATCGCGTCCGGCGAGAGCTTCTCGACCACGTCGAGCGCCTTCATGTTCTCACGCACCTGCTCCACGCGGCTGGCGCCGGTGATGACCGTGCTGACATTGGGATTCTTCAGGCACCAGGCGAGCGCCATCTGCGCCAGCGTGGAGCCCAGGTCGGTGGCGATCGGCGCGAGCCGCTTCACCTTCCCGATGCGCTCCGGCGTGATATCGTCTTTCACCCACTCGTAGCCTTTGAGTGACGCGCGCGTCCCTTCGGGATGCCGTCGTTGTACTTGCCGGTCAGCACGCCGGATGCCAGCGGGCTAAAGATCGTCGTGCCCAGGCCGATCTGCATGTACAACCGCGCGTACTCCTTCTCGACGCGCTTGCGCGTGAACATGTTGTACTCGGGCTGCTCCATCTGCGACGGGTTGAGGCCGTACTGCCGCGCGACGGCGTACGCCTCCATGATCTGCTGCGCGCTCCACTCGCTCGTGCCCCAGTACAGGATCAGGCCCTGGTGAATCAGGTCGTCCATTGCGCGCACGGTTTCTTCGATCGGCGTGTTCGGGTCGGGCCGGTGGCAGAAATACAGGTCGAAGTAGTCGACCCGCATGCGCTTCAGCGAGTTGCGGCAGGCTTCGGTGATGTGTTTGCGGCTGAGGCCCTCGTCGTTCGGCCCTTCGCCGCCCCAGAAGACTTTGCTCGAGATCACCAGGCTCTCGCGGCGCAGCTCTTTGAGCACTCGGCCCATGACGATTTCGGACTTGCCGTCCGCATACGCTTCCGCGTTGTCGAGGAAGTTGACGCCGGCCTCGTAGGCGGTCAGGATGCACTGGCGAGAAGTCTCTTCGTCGATCTGCTGGCCGACGGTGACCCATCCGCCAAACGATAGTTCAGAGACCTTCAACCCGGCGCTGCCCAGACGGCGATAGCGCATGAGGAGTCCCTTTCTACGTTGATTTGACCACGGCACAGCAGCCTGCCTGCCCTGGCGAAGGCGAAGGGTCGGAGAGAGAGCGCGGGCCAGGCTCCCACGCCCGGCAATTCGCCTTGAAACGCGCTGAATCGGCGGTGTGCCCACTCAACTGCGCTACGGGGTGCTTCGCAAGGAACCGCCTCTGCTGGGTTCTCCGGCCGGCAGCTAGAGTATAGCATATAGCCGCTGGTCATCACACACAACGCTCAGGCCGCCGTCCTCGGCGGCATTGCCAGCGCCGGGGACGGCGCTGAGAGCGAGATGATTAATCACCAGATAGCCGGAGTCGCAGTTTCAGGCTTATAATACGTGCCGCCGAGCACCCTAGCCCACAATCGAGTCGGCGGTGTTTCTATGAGTCGTCCGTCGTATCTCATCATCCTGGCCGGCCTGCTTGCCCTGTCGCTGAGTGTGAAAGAGGCTGCGCCCCGGCCTGCAACATACACATCGCCCGGCGAGCAGGTTGCCCAGGCTCTCACCATCACCTCCACGCCGGCGCAGCCACCGGAAGCTCCGAGGTATACAGGTATTCGCGGCAGCGCAGCTCAACAGGCAGTCGTCAACATCACAGAACTGGCCCGGCAAGAGTCGGCCGCAGGACATCGAACCATAGAACCCATCGTGATCCCTTACCTGCCGATCCCCGGTAATCTCCCCGTCACACTTCAGTCCACTCCACAACCGGCGCCAGCATCAGGTGTATCAGATGTTCCATTGCCTGGCCCGCTCGCGCCTCAATCTCCTGCGCCGGCTTCGAGTTTTCCGGCGTTGGAGGATAACAACAGCGTCATACCACCCGATACGCATGGCGCTGCCGGCCCGAATCACCTGATGGTCACGCTGAATTCGCAAGTGCGCATTCAGAACCGCTCGGGCGCGGCGATCAACACTGTGTCGCTCAATGCTTTTTGGAGCGCGGTCGCCGGGAGTTCCGGCGTATTCGACCCCAAGGTGTTGTACGACCCATACGGCGGCCGCTGGATCTTCACAGCCTGCGATGATGCCCAGAGGGCGAGTTCGGCGCTGCTCATCGGCGTGTCGCAAACAAGCGACCCGACCGGCAACTGGAACCTTTTTCGGATCGATAGCGACGCCGCAAACCGGGCTTGGGTGGACTACCCCAGCCTCGGGTTCAACAAGGACTGGATCGTCGTGCAGGTGAACATGTTCAACACATCGAACAACAGGTTCAACCGCACGCATATCTACGTCTTCAACAAGGCGAATCTGTACTCCGGCGCCAACGCCGATCATACGCTCTTCTCCTTGACCGGCATTGGCGCCACTCAGGTTCCGGCTATCACGTACGACAATGCACTCGCCACGATGTACCTGCTGCAAAACTGGGACGGCAACTCGGGCGGCTCAGGCTACTTGCGCCTGTATACCGTCACCGGCGCAATTGGCGCC
>DASSFZ010000488.1:0-2234 GCA_035693785.1 Anaerolineae bacterium
TTCTGGTGAAGGCGGTGAGCCTGCCGTCTGGACCGATCAGGAGCCGGCCACGCAGTGAATCGGTCGAGTATCTGATTTGGCCGTCATCAGGAATATCGTAATTGGTCAGACTAAACCCGACCAGGAACAAGACTTCCCGACTGCCGATCTCAAAGGGAGGACCTGGCTCTTCGATCTGGGTGACACCCTGGTATGTTCCACCCTGGCGCGTCACGATGATAGTCTGGCCCGGCTCGATCGGCTCGTAATTCGGGAAGAACCTGGGGTAGTAGATGCGCTTGTCGGACAAGACTTTGTCGATGACGATAGTGTAGTCGGTCAGCACCAGGCCGGGCATCTTCCCCTCGGCCAACATCTGATCGATCCACTCTTGAGGTTTCTCCATCGCGTTGACGAAGTGCGCCTCGCCGATTCCTTGAATCATTCCCTCGATGACCAAATCGGCGGCGTTGACAGCATTCTGCAGGGCCTCGTCTCTCGTCGGCTTCGGCAATTGCGCAACGAGATCCTGGATGTCCTTTTCGAGCACGCTCTTGTCCTTGCCGCAATAGGCGTCTGCTAACGGGCTGCGTAACGCCAAGGCGAGAGAGTGCGCAGACAGCGTATTATCTTTCTCGATACGGAACTGCCCAATAGGGTGGGCAACGCTGTATATGGTCTGGCCTGATGGGACAGTCGGGTCGCCGGAGACTTCCAGAAGGAAGAGAATCACTCGATCGCCGACTTGTACCTCGTCAAGCCCAGCAACGGTGATGGTCGGAGAATCGCTCTCACCTTTCAATACATTGCCGATCGTGACCTCATACTCCGTCCTGAAATGACCGATCGGCAGCCCATTGGCCTGCCGCTCATCCAACTCGGCTTGGGTCGCAGACGTGTCGGTGATGAACCGCGTATTCGCCAAGGTGATGATCCCTTCGATGATCAGAATCCTGTCTTCCCGGACCACGTCCTGAAGGGTGGCCCACGTCCAGCCGCTGTCTATCATCATGGATGGGACGCCGTGAGTGCACACGGCTTGAGGCACTGCAGGTCGTTCGAGCAGTCCGGCACAACCGGCGAGCGATACGGCAATCGCTGCGACGACGACGGCGAGCGCGACACGAATCGGTTTCTTCCGAATCATGGCGTGTTCTCCAACTGCTGCGCCCGCGCTTCGATGGCGCGAACTTACGGTAGGAGGCGTCTCCAGACGCCGACGGCCCCCGCACCCCCGAGGCCGATGTTCACCTGCAGGTCTACCACCTCGATGCTACTTAAGGCCCTCTCCAGGACAACCGTACCGTTGCCGCGCCCGCCCGCTCGAAATACTCCAGCCGCACCGTATGCGCGCCCTCGCTCAGGCTGACCGCCGCGCTGCGCGACCCGCGCATCGGCCGCCAACTATTGATGATCAGCCGGTCGTCCACGTACAGCCGAACACCATCGTCCGAGAATGTCGTGAACGTGTAGCGCCCAGCCTTGAGGTCGAATGTGCCCGTCCAGCGCGCCGAGAAGTTGTCCTTGCCAATCTCCGGAGCGGGCGACCCCAAGCGCCAGTTGAAGTCGATGGCCGCGTCGCTGCGCGTAAGCGCCGGGCTGCCCGACAGGTCGCGGTTGTTGAAGTACGCGGCCTGCCACGGGCCGGGCAAGGTGGCGACAGGCGTGGCTCTGGGCGCGGTTCCTGTGGGCGAGGGTTTCGTGCTCATCGGCTCCCACCAGAAGCGAATGCGCGCTCGGCCACTGCGCTCGAAGTACTCCACTTTGAGCGCGTGCTTGCCTTCCAGGTACGTGCCGTCGAAGTAGTGCCACTCATCGTCCATCGGCCGCCAGAAGTCCATGATCAGAGCGCCGTCCAGCCACACCCGGAAGCCGTCGTCGGCGCGCACGTTGAGGCGATAGAAGTTGGCGCTGAAGGTCACGTCGCGCGTCCACACGACCGAGAACTGGTCGGCCGGCATCCAATCGACCGGCGCGCCCTCGCCCCAGTCGAAGTCAATGGCAGCATCATCGCGGATCAGCGCCGGTCCACCGCGCAGCTCGGTGTTATCGTAGTAGCGACCCTCCCAGCCGGCGGGTGTCTGGCGCAAGCCCCACCACACGTGAGCCGCAGCCCGGCCGCCGTGGTCGTAATATTCGACGACGACGGTGTGCTGCGCGGCACTCAGCGTGACCTGGCCTGAGTTCGTGGTGGACCGCTCCTGATCGCGCCAGGCATCCACGACCAACCGCCCGTCGACGTAGATGCGCACGCC
>DASSFZ010000489.1:0-3065 GCA_035693785.1 Anaerolineae bacterium
CACTGCCTCTCAAGCTTGGATGTCAGATTGGCGGGCCAACTTTTGATTATGCACACTTGATGTGCTATAATCATTTTATCGCGCACACCAAGTAGGCTGAAACCACTGTAGCACAAATTCCATCAGGATGTCAAGCATGAAACTCACTGTCGTGCGGCAACAAGCGCGTGACCTCCTGCGCGCCAAGCATCTGGCCGACTCCACCGAAAAAGCCTACCTCGGCTGGATTGAGCGCTACGCGGCCTGGCTCAAGTCTTATCCTGATCAAGGCGGCCCCGCCAGTGTCGAGGCGTTCCTCACCCATCTGGCCGTCGCAGAACACGTCAGCGCCTCCACCCAGAATCAAGCCCGCTCGGCGCTGCTCTTCCTTTACCGCGACGTGCTCAGACAAGATCCCGGCGCCATCCACGCCGTGCGCGCCAAACGCGGCGTCCGCGTCCCTATCGCCCTCACCCACGCCGAAGCCCTGCGCCTGATCAACGCCCTGCGCGGCGACTATCAACTGCTCGCGCAACTGATGTACGGCTCCGGCCTGCGTGTCATGGAAGCCCTTCGCCTGCGCGTGAAAGATGTGAACTTTGCACGCCTGCAAATCACGGTGCGCGACGGCAAAGGCGACAAAGACCGCTTCACCATCCTGTCGCCTTCGCTGGTCGAACCGCTGCGCGCGAAGCTCGCCGAGCGCCGCGCCCTCCACAGGCGCGATCTGGCCGCCGGCCTGGGCGAAGCCTACCTGCCTGATGCTCTCGCCCGTAGATACCCCAACGCCCCGCGCGAGTTCAGCTGGCAGTTCATCTTCGCCTCGCCGCGCCTCACCACGGATCCACGCGATGGCAAACCCAGGCGGCATCACATCCTGCCCACCAATGTCCAGCGCCAGATCAAGCGCGCCGCGCACACGCTCGGCCTCGACAAGCGCGCCCCCATCGGCCCGCACACGTTGCGCCACTCCTTTGCCACCCGCCTCGTCGAAAAGAAAGCTCCCATCCACGAAGTCAAAGAACTGATGGGACATGCCTCGATCGAAACGACGATGATCTACCTGCGCGCCGCCGAGCACAGCGGTCACACCGTCGTCAGCCCGCTCGACACCTGATCCCCATGCTGAAACTGACCTCCCACGACGAAGCCCTGCTCGCAGGCAAACACGGCCCGGCCGCGCAACTGGCAATGTCGATCGTCACCCGTATGGCCGAAGTCTACGGCGCTCCGGAATTGATAGATATCACCGGCGCGCACATCGACAGCGCGATCTACATCGGCGAAGCCGGGCTTGAATTCGCCGAGCGGCTGGCGGGCCTCGGCGCGAAGGTCGCCGTGCCCACGACGCTGAACGTCAGCGGCCTCGACGAGCATCACTGGCAGGAGTGGGCCGTGCCCGCCGACTGGGCACACAAGGCGCATCGGCAAATGCTGGCTTACCAGAGCATGGGCTGCATCCCTACCTGGACGTGCGCGCCGTATCAGACCGAGATGCGCCCCTCGTTCGGCCAGCAGATTGCGTGGGGCGAGTCGAACGCGATTGTGTTCGCCAACTCCGTCCTCGGCGCGCGCACCGAGCGCTATCCCGACCTGCTCGACATTTGCTGCGCGATCACGGGACGTGTCCCGGCTGTCGGGCTGCACCTGACCGAGAACCGCGCGGGCGAGATTCTCCTGCGCCTGGCCGGCGTCCCGATCACGCTGCAGAACGACGACAGCTTCTATGCCGTGCTCGGCCATCTCACCGGGAAGATCGCGCAGGATCGCATTCCGGTCGTCGACGGCCTGGCGGCGCAGCCAACCGAGGATCAGCTCAAGGCGCTCGGCGCGGCGGCGTCCTCTTCCGGCGCAGTCGGGCTGTTCCACCTGGTCGGCGTGACGCCCGAAGCACCGACGCTGGAGGCGGCCTTTCAAGATCGCAGGCCTCAGCAGGCGATCGACGTGACGCTGGACGATCTGCGCCAGGCCCGTCGCGAGCTGACGACTGCCGGGGACGAGCAGTTGCACATGGTCGTGCTGGGCAGCCCGCACTTTTCGCTCGCCGAGTTCAAGCGGCTCGCGCCACTGCTGGTCGGGAAGCGCGCCCACCCGGATGTGAAATTCCTGGTCACCTCGAGCCGCGCGATGACGCTCCTCGCCAGGCGATACGGCTATCTTCAGGCACTGGAGGATTTCGGCGGGCGCGTGACCGTGGACACCTGCATCCTGGCCTCGCCGATGCTGCCGCCGGAGGTCAGGCTGCTGATGACAAACTCTGCGAAGTACGCCTATTACATCCCCGGCCTGCTCGGTGCGCGCGTCACCTTCGGCAGCCTGGAAGACTGCGTTCGCTCCGCCGTGGCCGGTCGAGTCGTGAGAGATGAATCGTTGTGGGAAACGTGATACGCGGTCGAGTCGTCATCAAGGGCAGCGCCGAGGGTGAGGCGCTCGTCAGCCACGAGCCGCTGTCCTTTTGGGGCGGCTACGATTATCGAACCGGCGAAATCATCGACCGGCGGCATCCGCTGTCCGGCCACATCGCGGCGGGGCGGGTACTGGCCGTGCCCTTCGCACGCGGGTCATCGACGACGACAGCCGTGCTGCTGGAAGCCGTGCGAGCCGGAACCGCGCCCGCGGCTATCGTGACGACCGGCGTCGACTCGTTTTTCGCGCTGGCGTCGATCGTCGCCGACGAAATGTACGCGAAGCCCATCCCCCTGATCGCCCTGGAACCCGATGACTTCGCAAGACTGCGAACAGGCGCACAGGTGAGGATTCACGAGGATGGAACCATCGTGGCGGAAGAAGCCTTCACCGCGAATGAAACGTAGGGCGGCTTTCTATAGCCGCCGCAGGTCGGACAGCTACGGCAACCTGCTGATTGGGCAGGTATGGAAACCTTCCCTACGGTGATTGAGACGTAGGGCGGCTATCATAGCCGCCTGAGACGTAGGGCGGCTTTCTATAGCCGCCTCAGCCGGGCAGGTATGGAAACCTGCCCTACGTGAATGCGACGGGGGTTGCGCATGCCGAACTTTCGCCGATACTACATTCTGAACGCCATTGTGTTCATCACGGTCGTGACCGGCGGTCGATTCCCATTC
>DASSFZ010000490.1:0-5002 GCA_035693785.1 Anaerolineae bacterium
GTGTGATGCAGGCGCGACGTTCGTCGATGCGCGCGGCAGCGTGGAGGCAGACTTCCCGGATGTGAAGGAGAAGGTGATCCAGGTCTACGTCAGCGAGCCGTTCATCCCCAACGACACGGTCTCGTATGCCAAGAGCCTGCCCCAGGACATCCGCGACAAGATCACCAACGCGCTGCTGGAGATTGCGCCAACTGAGGAAGGCAAGGCCGCGCTCGCATCGGTGTACGAGATCGAGGGCCTGCAGAAGGTCGACGATACCTTCTTTGACGAGCTGCGCGTCATCCTGAATCGATCGGGCCTGGACCTCGAGAAGCTAGCCGCGCCAGACGGCTAAATCGACACCTGGCTGGCGAGTGGGAGAGAGGGTGGGTGCCTTCTCTCCCACCTTTTTTGACGCTGCGGAGAGACCCGTGCTGAAGATCGAACACCTGACGAAGATTTATCCCGACGGAACGAAAGCGCTCGACGACATCAGTTTCACCGTCGAAGACGGGATGTTTCTAGTGATCATCGGCCTGAGCGGATCGGGCAAGTCGACGCTGCTGCGCTGCATCAACCGCTTAATCGAGCCGACCGAAGGGCGCGTGGTCTGGAACGACGTCGATATCACTGCGCTGTCTCAATCCGAGCTGCGCAAGGTGCGGCGTCACATCGGCATGATCTTCCAGCAGTTCAACCTGGTCAAGCGCTCGAGCGTGTTGACCAACGCGTTGTCCGGCCGCCTGGGCTACGTGCCATCCATGCCCAGCCTGCTGGGCCACTGGGAGCCATCCGACCGCGAGCGCGCGATGCAGGCGCTGGCGACGGTCGGCATCGCCGACAAAGCCCGCAGCCGCGCCGACGCGCTGAGTGGCGGCCAGCAGCAACGCGTTGGCATTGCCCGCACGCTGATGCAGGAGCCACAGTTGCTGCTCGCCGACGAGCCGGTCGCCTCGCTCGACCCGGCCACCTCACACTCGGTGATGAAATACCTGGAGTGGCTCAATCGCGAGCGCGGCGTCACCGTGCTGTGCAGCCTGCACTTCCTGAGCCTGGCGCGAGCGTACGGCATGCGCATCATCGCGCTCAAGGCCGGCCGCAACGTCTTCGAAGGGCTGCCCGCCGAGATCGACGAGGTCCGCTTCAAGGAAATCTACGGCGAAGAAGCCGTCGAAGTCGAGATCGCCTGAATGGCTGCACCCACGCTGAATGCCGCTCCCTCGCGTGCCGTCCCCTCACCGGTTGCAGCATTCGCCTCGTTGATCGTCCCCGGCGCGGGCCAGGCGATCTCCGGTCGCTGGCAGCGCGGGTTGGCGCTGCTGCTGACGATTGCGGCTCTGCTGCTCATCGTTTTCTGGACCGGCACACGCCCCGATTGCACGGCGCGCACCATCGGTGATTGCTTCAACCAGTCCAGCCGCCCGTTCCTCCTGATTCTCGTCGCCGCGATCTGGTTGTGGGGCGTATGGGATGCTGCCCGCACGGCGCAGGGTGGGCGGGCGAGTCGCGCCCTGCCGTTCGTCGCCGGGGCGCTCATGCTGTACGCGGTCGGCTGGCAGGTGACTCGCATTGACTTCGGCCGGTTGTTCAACCCGGCGGCGCAGACGGGCGGCATTCTGTCTGCGCTGGCAAACCCGGACTACGTGACGCGCGAGACGGAAGACAAGATCATCCGCGTGCCGTTCGAGTCCCCCTGCTCGGAAAACCCGCCGCCGGGCCGCGCCGAAAGCGGCGGCGTGACGGCGACGCTGTCGCAGCGCTGTGGAAACGAGGGCGATCGCTTCCTGCTGACCGCGAGCGGCCTGTTCCCCGATCTCGACGCCGAGTTGTGGTGGGTCAATCCGATCGGGCAGACACAGCGCCTGGTGCGAGATGGCCAGGCGCTGATCGTCAAGAGCGATGCGAACGGCGAACTGACCGCCGAGGTGTACATACCGGTCGGCGCCGCGCCGCCGACGGAGACGCGCGGCCGGCCGCAGACGCACAGCGTCGAGCTGCGCCAGCACAAGCCGACCGGCGCGCTCGAAATGAGCGAAAACGGCCGGCTGATCGCTAAGGGCATGGGCGAGACGATCTCGATGGCGCTGCTGGCGACGATCTTCTCGGCCGTCGGCGCGATCCCGCTGTCGTTTCTCGCGGCGCACAACCTGATGGGCGGCAACCGCGTCACGCGCAGCGTGTACTACCTGATGCGCACGTTCCTCAACACGCTGCGCTCGATCGAGTCGCTGATCCTGGCGATCATCCTGGTCAACTGGACAGGGCTAGGCCCGCTCACCGGCGTGCTGGCGCTATCGCTGCACTCGGTGGCGGCGCTGGGCAAACTGTATTCGGAATCGGTGGAGAACATCGACCCGGGCCCCATTGAAGCGATTCGCGCGACCGGCGCGACGTGGGTGCAGATGGTGCGCTACGCCGTGCTGCCGCAGGTAATTCCGCCCTTCCTGGGTTATACGATTTATCGCTGGGACATCAACGTGCGCATGGCGGTGGTGATCGGTCTGGTCGGCGGCGGCGGCATCGGGCAGTTGCTGCCGCAGTGGATTAACCAGAACCAGTTCCGTGCCATCGGCGGCGCGTTCTGGGCGATCGTCGTCGTCGTCGCCATACTCGACTTCGTGAGCGCGAAAGCGCGGGAGCGGTGGGGATGAGCCGGATGAGGCCACCCCTCCCTCCCGAACCGCGCCGGACCTGGCGCACGCTGTTCGCGCTGATCATCGCCATCCTGGCGCTGGTGGGCACGCTCAGCATCAGCAACATCACGTCGGTCGAGCTGCGCAAGCTGGCCTCGCCGCAAGGCATCGCCGCGGCGTTCGACCGGCTGGGCGATTTCCTGTCGCCGGAGATCCTGGTGCCCAACGTGGTGACCGACACGGCGGTGATCCCGTTCCCTGTGCCGTGCGGCGCCGCCTCCGCGCCGGAACCGCTGCTCAGCCAGTTGCGCCTGTTCGCCACGCCGAACTGCGGCTCGCCGGGCGACGTGATCGAGGTCCTCGTGACCGGCGCGCAGCCTGGCGCGACGGTGCAGTTGCGCTGGCTGGTGCCGGGCGGCGGTCGATTGTCGGGGCCGCGCGTCACGGCGGATGTCCAGGGCCAGGTGAAGACGACGATCGAGGTGCGCCCGCTGATGCAGAGCGCCGACGGCGAGATCGGCAGTCTGGAAGCCGAAGCGATCGCGTCTGCCGGCGGTTTGCGCTTCAGCGACGTCGTCGGCCAGACGGTGGACAAGATTCTGGAAACGTTGTTCATGGCGCTGATGGCGACGACGTTCGGCTCGATCCTGGCCATCCCCATCTCCTTCCTGGGCGCGCACAACATCACCGGGCGCGGCCCGATCGGCACGGCCGTGTATTACGTGATGCGGCTGCTGCTCGGGCTGCTGCGCGCGATCGAGCCGCTGGTGCTGGCGCTGATCTTCGCGCTGCTCGTCGGCTTCGGCATCTTCTCCGGCACCCTCGCGCTGACCGTCGTCACCACCGCGTCGATGGCCAAGCTGTTCTCGGAAGCGATCGAGGACATCGACGGCGGCCCGATCGAGGCTGTGCTGGCGACTGGCGCGAATCAGTTGCAGACGATCGTGTACGCCGTCGTGCCGCAGATCGTACCGCCCTACGTGTCGTTCGCGATTTACCACTGGGACATCAACGTGCGCATCTCGACGATCCTGGGCTTCGTCGGGGCGGGCGGCATCGGCAAGCTGCTGATCGACCTGGTCAACATCGGCCAGTTCAACCGCGCCGGCACGCCGCTGATCGCGATTGTCCTCGTCGTCGCCGTGCTCGACTTTTTCTCGGCGCGCGTCCGCCAGAGGTTCATCTAGCCCAGTGGGCATCGAGCGCATGCGGATCAGATGTCACGGCTGTACCGTTTTCGTCGAGAAGCATGAGCCAACTAGCCATCGTCATCGTCTCCTGGAACGTGTGCGATCTGCTGGCGCGCTGCCTGCGATCTTTGATCTCCGATCTCGATGCAGCCGTGATCGACGCTCGTGTGATCGTGGTCGATAACGCTTCGCGTGACGGCAGCGTCGCGATGGTGCGTGCGCACTTCCCGCAGGTCGAGGTGATTGCAAGCGACGTGAACCTGGGGTTCGCGGGCGGGAACAATGCGGGGTTGAGGGCGCTGGGATTTGGCCCTCAGTTCCCCTCCCTCCTCTCCCAAGCCTGGGAGAGGGGGGAGGGGCCGGGGGAGGGGGGTGAGGTGCTCCTCCTCAATCCCGACACGGAAGTTCAGCGCGGGGCCATCGCCAGTATGCTCGACGCCATGCGTGCCCGGCCCGAGGCGGCTGTGATCACCTCGCGACTGTCATCGAGCGACGGGGCGTTTCAGCACAGCGCGTTCCGCTTCCCCGGCTTGGCTCAACTGCTCCTCGATCTGCTTCCCGTTCATCCGCGCCTGTACGAATCGCGACTGAACGGCCGCTATCCGCGCCGGCTGTATCAGGCCGGCCAGCCGTTCGAGATCGATCATCCGCTTGGCGCGGTGATGCTTGTACGGCGCGAGGCGATTCGGCAGGTAGGCCTGCTCGACGAGGGCTTCGCGCTGTACTGCGAAGAGATCGACTGGTGCGCGCGCTTCAAAGAGGCCGGCTGGCGCAATTACTGCGTCCCTTCGGCGCGCGTCGTTCACCACAGCGGGCAGAGCACGTCGCAGGTGAAGGCCGAGTCATTTGTCAAACTGTGGACGGCGCGCTACCGGTTGCACACGAAGCATCCGCATTTCGCGCCGCTGTGGCTGGCGCGGCGCATAGTAAATGCGGGTATGCGCCGAAATATGCGCGGCGCGTCCGAAGACATGCAGGCTGCGTGCCGGCGCATCATCGACGTGTGGAATAGTAAATGACGAGCGACGCATGACGACCTCATCACGCATCACGCATCACGCATCACGCTCTCAGATCGCCGCCGTCGTCCTCGCCAAGAACGAGGAACACCACATCGGCCCGTGCCTCGATTCGCTGGCCTGGATCGAGCGGCGCGTCGTGCTCGATTCGTTCAGCACCGATCGGACGTGCGACGTTGCC
>DASSFZ010000491.1:0-2962 GCA_035693785.1 Anaerolineae bacterium
GACTGGTTTGTCTATTCGGATGGCGGCGGTGGGAGTATACAGACCTTCGCACAATTCGAAACGCCCGACCAGGCACCACCGGGGTTCCTCGATGGCAACATGAAGATCGATGTCGGCTTCCAGATTTGTGCACCTCTGTCCAGCGACAACTGCCAATTGATCGGTACACCCGTCGTCGTGGCGGGGTTGCCGGGAGTGGCGCAGGCTCACAAGAGTGAACTCACTGGCGCGGAATTTCGTGCAGTCGCCTTGCAGAAAGGATACGTCACCCTTACAATAGCTGCCCACATCCACGGTGAGGCAGAGCGGGTAAAGGCTTACGAGCAAATCCTGGGCTATATGCTCTCGACACTCAGGGTAGACGAATGAAAGCCATGTGTTGCGGTGTCGGGAAGCTGCCATGCGGAAACTCGCCAACCTACGCAGGTTGCGTATCACAGTGCTGGGCTTGCTGGCCGTGATGCTCATCGCGGCCTGCCAGGGGACAGCAGCGCGTGAGGTGCCATCGACCGGCGTCGCGCCGACAGCCTCGCCGACTGGCCCGCCGACACCGGTCGCGTCGCCCACCCCTCAGCCAATACCGACCCCCTCGCCCACACCAACGGTCGAGCCGACGCCGCCGCCCGTCGTCGAGCAGGCACGCACCGACCTCGCCGGCCGTTTGGGACGGACGGTCTCGGACATAGAAATCCGGGCTGTGGAATCCCGACAATGGAACGACGGATGCTTCGAGATTCCACTGCCAGCTTCTAGCTGCTTCCCGATCTCTGTGCCGGGATACCGGGTCACCCTGGCAGTGGGAGACACAGAATTCGAATATCACACCGACATCGATCACCGGGTCGCGATCGCACCCACTTCATCGCTGATGCTCTACAGGTTGAAGTACCCTCTCGTCTGGTTGGAGGTTCGTCGAGAGATCGAGACAGAGGGCTTCTGTGACATGTGGCGCGTGTTCGAAGATGGATGGGGCGGCTGGGAAGCTCCCTGTCGCCGTACCGGGCTTACTTTCTACCCCTCTCCGGAGCGTTTCCACGCGTTGCGCGAAGTGGTGCTCATCTCGGCCTCGTTCACCGAACAGATCGAGGATCCCTACCTTATGACCGGCTACCTGTATGGCCTGGGTGCTGAAGCGCCTTCAGACTACGCCCGCGCCGTGGTGCGCGACTTCATGCGCTGGCTGGCCAACCCGGCCGGGGAAGAGCCGCCAGGTACGTGTACCTACACTCATCCGCTCTACGCCTATGCCCTGGATTATCCGTGCAACTGGGAAGTCGAAGAGGAGACGGCCTCTTTCCACTCGCCTGGGCGGGGTGGCCCGTATGCCCCCCCGGCCGCCAAAATTAGCGTTTACACTACACCGCCAGATCCCAAACCGAAGGCGGAAACACCGGTGCCTCTGACGCTGGCCGACCTCGAACAGCGGGTGCTGGGTGAGCTCGATGAGTCTGGGGTAAATATCGTCGAACGTCAGGAGATCGTGCTGAATGGCCAGCCGGCTGTGCGGATCGCCACCGAAGATGAACTGGGGCGGTATCTCACCTACTTGTTGGTCGTCAACGGTCGCGATTACGTCCTCAGCGGACTGGGCGACCTGACCGCTGCCGAAGCCGTGATGCGCACGTTTCGGGTGTTAAGCGGACCTTAACGCTCCCCTGTCCTCCGGTGAGCCCCCACTATCATAAGCCCCCAGCCGAGTTGGGGGCTTATTCTTTATCCAGCCGGAACACCGTGACATGCCACAGCAATACGAGGGCTGCGGTATAATCGGTACTGGTTGTCGCAGACCGTATCTACACCCTCACGCGAAGCGTCCCATGCATCCTCGACCACTAACCGTATCTGAGCATGAGCCTGCCTGACTTCACATCGCGACTCGCCACGGGCGAACTCTTGATCCTCGATGGCGCGACGGGCACGGAGCTGACCCGCCGGGGCGTCGACACCACGCTCCCGTTATGGTCGGCCGGCGCGTTGATCGACCCGCAGGGGCGCGACGTCCTGCGCCGCATTCACGGCGATTACATTCGCGCCGGCGCGCATATCGTCACGGCGAACACGTTCCGCACGCACCGGCGCAGCCTGGCTAAGGGCGGTCACGGCATTCGCGCGCGCGAGCTGACTCACCTTGCCGTTCAGCTTGTGCGCCAGGCCGTCGAGCAGGTTCCCACCTGCCATCGTGTCTTCGTCGCCGGCTCTATCGCGCCGCTCGAAGACTGCTACTCGCCGCAGCTCGTCCCGCCTGATGGTGAACTCAGGACAGAGCACGCCGAGATGGCCCGGCATCTGGCCGAGGCAGGCGTCGACGTGATGCTGGTCGAAACCATGAACACGATTCGAGAGGCGCGCATCGCCGTAGAGGCCGCGCGAAGCGCCGGCCTGCCCGTCATGGTCAGCTTCGTATGCGCGGGCGCGACCCCGCTGGGCGGGGCGCGAGCAGCGGGAGAGCCGGTCCGGCCGGGCGACGAGCCGCGCCTGCTCAGCGGCGAGCGATTGAGCGACGCGGTACGGGCGGTCGAGCCGCTGGAGCCTGCCGCGATTATGGTGAACTGCGCGCCGGTCGCCCTGATCGAGGGCCTGCTGCGTGCCCTGCGCGCCGCCACGCTCAGGCCGATCGGCGCGTACGGCAACGTCGGACACGTCGACGAGCGCGTCGGGTGGACTCTCACGCACGCCATCACGCCGGGACAGTACGCGGCTGCTGCACGTGGCTGGCGCGCTCTCGGCGCGTCGGTCATCGGCGGCTGCTGCGGCACTACACCCGAGCACATCGCTGCGTTGGCCCAGGCGCTTCACCCACAGCCCGCATGAGATCAACGAGACTCTTCCTTCTGTTTTCCGTCTTCGTCATACTGGTTTCGGCGTGCGTCCCACGCACTCCGTTGCCTGTCCCGGCGACGGCAACCGCAATCCGGCCGGCGACCGTATCGATACCCGCGGCGGCGCCTATCGAAATGCCTGC
>DASSFZ010000492.1:0-6473 GCA_035693785.1 Anaerolineae bacterium
ATGGCATCTGCAGCGCTGGAGAGACCGGCACCGGCCTTGTCGGCCGTGTCCAGCGCCGTCTCTTGTCCGAGTGTCACGAGAGCGACGACGCGATGGAACGCCTCTTCGCGCTGGGCATCGGAGAGCGCCTCGCTCGCCGCAATCGCCTCCTGGGCATGAGCCTCAAATTCCTCCAGCAGCGTCACGTCGACCACGCCTCGATCCGATAGAGCCTCGAACTCCTCCAGCCGCTGCTGCGCGGAATCCAGGAGCGCGCCGACGCGGCCGGGGCCGGTCGCGAGCTGCAGCAGCACCGATTCACCCCAGCGCTTGACCGGGTACAGCAGGTCGCCGGGCAGGCTGCCGGCAGACGCCGTGGCGATGCCCGCGCCCAACACGACGGTGACCAGCAGCGTCGCGGCGGCGATTTGTAACCACCGCGTGAGAGCGGCCCGCGTCGGGCGACTTGTGGGCGGCAGCGCGGGCCGCTCGGCCATGCGCGCGCGCAGCCGTTCCTCGATCGCATCGCGCGCCGCAGGTCGCATGGCAGCCCGCCTGGCGGCGGCGAGCGAGCCTGCCGCCGCCAGCGACAGGCGAAGCTCACCGGTCAGTTGTGGATACATCGCGAGGCAGCCGTCCGCCGTGAGCCGGCCGGCCTGTATCTCGCTCATGAAGTAGTCGAGCATGCGATCGAAGTCGGTTTCGGGTGGTCGCTGCGTTGCCATTATGAATCCATGTGGCGCGCCAGTGAAGCGAGCGCGCGGCGCTGCAGGGCTTTCACCGCGCCTTCGGAGCGTCCGGTGATCTGCGAAATCTCGGCCGTGCTGTATCCTTCGACGAACTTCAAGATGATCACCTCCTGCTGCTCGGCGGTCAGTCTGCGCAACGATTCGGACAGAATCTTCAATGCGAACACGTCTCTCGCCGCCGGCTCGAAGGGCAACTCGATTTCGCCGCTGTCCAGCGACACGTCGACCTGCCGCGAGCGCCGCCAGTGATCGACAACCCTGGCGTTGGCGATGCGATACAGCCACGCCGCGAACGGCGCGCCGCGATCCTCGTAAGCGTGGAGCGACTCCAGCGCCCGGACGAAGACTTCGCTCGTGAGATCCTCGGCCGCCGCTTCGTCGCTCACGCGCAGGTATACGAAACGATAGATTTGATCGACGTGACGCCGGTATAGCTCGGTAAACGCATCCGCGTCGCCCTGCTGCGCGCGCCGAACCAGATCGCCCTCGTCGCGATCGTGCACGAAATTGGCCATCACCTATCCGGGGCGATGCGCTCATCAAGCGCCGCATCGCCCGCCGCTCGCCGCCACAAGTCGCGGCGACGAATGGCGATGATTTTCGTGCATCCATTATACCGAATACGGTGTGATTTAGATACGGCTTTAGTACCAGTCCGTTCAATTCCTGCGACCATCCCTTACCAGATTCTTACTATTTTGCGATATACAGTACCTAATTAGGGCTAGCCAAGTTCGCAAGGAATCGTTTATAATACTGTTATGTGCGAGCCGTACCTGGGAATTGGCCGGTTACGGTCTAACTCTTGTGAAGAGGAAGTGCGTCTCTCGTCTGGCACTAGAGTCAATACTGTAGAACCAGTACTCAAGTCTCATACAAGACGGCGTCGGGGCAGACAAGGCAATGGGAGACTGGGCATGAGCCGGCAACTGAAAACTTCACACACGGTTTCGTCGCGCACAGAAGAGCGAGGCCAGGGGCTACTCGAGTTTGCCCTCGTCTTGCCGATCTTGCTGGTCTTCCTGCTCGGCATTCTCGACTTCGCGCGGGTGCTCTTCATCTACAGCGAAATCTCGAGCGGCGTGCGCGAGGCGATCCGCTTTGCCATGGTGCAGGAGCCGTTCGATGTGGACGACTGCACGCTGATCCAGGCGCGTACCGCCTCCACCATGACACTCACCGACGCGAACTCGCTCATCCTGGAGATTTGGGTTGACGACGGCGAATACCAGAACACGGTATGGAACTGCCCGGATCCGGGGCCTTATGCTGCGAAGCCTGGCGAACGCATCACGATCCGGGCCAGGACGCAGGTGAGACTGATCACGGCCAACGTCCTCGGCACCATCCTCGGCCAGACCTTCCCGCCACTGCCGCTCGAGTACTTCACGTCGCGGACGATCATGCCGAGCGAGGGCATCGAGACCGGGCCGACGACCACGCCGCTGCCGACGCGTCCGCCCAAGGGATTTACGCCCTCGCCAAGCTCCACGCCGACGGACACGCCGACGAACACGCCGACGCCGAGCCCTACCGCCACGTTTACTCCTGGGCCTTCGCCGACACCGACGAACACCCCTACACCTTCGAACACGCCGACGAACACACCCACTCCGACGAACACGCCGACGCCGTCCATCACACCGACGCCGTCGCCGACGTGGACGCCCTTCCCGTCGCGCACGCCGACGCCCAGCCCGACGCTCTGCGCGGGTGGCGCGACGTGCACGCCTACGCCGACGTCGACTGCCAGCCGGACGCCGACGAGTGTGCCCGCGCTGCGAATCGCCTTCGAGCCGCGCTATCCGGCGCGCAAGAACAACCCTCCGAACGTACGGTTCTGGGTCAAGGTGCGCGTCACGAACCCGGTAGGTAACCCAGTCACCGACGCCAGAGTTACGATCGTCGAGCCGGCCTCGTCCTTCGGCGCCGTCCTCAGCCACCTGGGGAACGGGGTCTACGGGGCAGGCGGCACGTGCTTCTCGGGCGCCACCGTGGACGCGAATACCTTTGTGCGCGTGCGCGCCGAGCGCTTCAGCTACGGGCCGGCCGAAGTCAGCGCGTGGACGGACAGTAACCCGTTTTCGAACACGTGCCCGTGACAGGTATACCGTCGAGGAGAGCTATCGTGTTCAAGCGCCATCCCCACTCTCACTCTAACTCTAACTCTCACACTCCCGAACGCGGCCAGAGTCTGCTCGAGTTCGCCATCGCGCTGCCGGTGCTGCTGATCCTCCTGCTGGGCGTGTTGGACGTCGGCCGCATGTACTTCACCTTTCTCGCGATTCAGAACGCCGCCGGCGAAGGCGCGCTGTTCGCCGCTATCAAGCCGAAATGCATCCAGCCGTCCGATTGCCCGGACCCTGACAACGCCTTGTACCGCGCCACGCACGAAAGCCCGGCGGGCCTCATCGACTGGCAACGCGTCACGATCGAGGCGGAACTTCCGTCTCCGCTTATCGAAGGCGCCCCGATCACGATCACCCTTCATTACGAGTACGACATACTGACGCCCCTGCTCAGCCCTTTGCTTCCAGACGGCAAGCTGCGCCTCAAGGCGCGCGCCGTGCAGAATGTGATCGACTGGGCAGAATAGTGCCCTGGAACAGCGGATTGGGTGACTGGGACAGATCGGGTGAACGGGACGGATTGGGAGCCGCGCAAAAGGTGATGAACCTGAAAGATTAGCGCCCATGCGGGCAGCGAGGAGATGTGCACCATGGCACGCCGAACAACTTCTTCAACCGAGCGCGAGAACGGCCAGGCGATCGTGATCATCGCACTGGCGATG
Source organism: Anaerolineae bacterium (assembly GCA_035693785.1). GTDB lineage: Bacteria > Chloroflexota > Anaerolineae > Fen-1058 > Fen-1058 > DASSFZ01. The sequence continues at coordinate 3,520 of DASSFZ010000492.1, forward strand.
ATCGGCCTGCTGGCGTTCGCGGCGCTCGCCGTCGACGGCGGCAACTCCTTCAAGGAGCGCCGGGTCGCGCAGAACGCGGCCGACGCCGGCGCGCTTGCCGGCGCGCGCACGGTCTGGGTACAGCGCACGGAGGGGATCGGGTTTGAGGAGCCGGTCCTGATAGCGATTAACACTGCCGCCGAAGCCAACGGCATCGAAGACACCGACGGCGCGCCCGGCAACCAGTTCAACGACAACGTCCAGGCGTTCTACACCGATCAAGAGGGCAATCTGCTTCCTGGCACCAACGTGATCGGCGTGCAGGGCTTTGTCCCGCCTGAAGCGGAAGGCATCCGCGTCGTGGCGAAGCGCGAGTTCCGGGCGTTCATCGCCCAGATCATCGGCCGCTCCAACCTGGCCGCCGACGCCGAAGCCATCGCCGTCTTCCTCCCGTACACGGGCTGCGGGACTTTTGCCATCTATGCCGGGTGCGACAATTGTAGCCCGAATACGGTCAATCTCACCGGTTCTGAACTGACGATCAACGGCGGCGGCATTCACTCAGATGACGACATTAAGATCTCCCAGAGACTAGAGATCAACGATGGTGGGTATATCGAGTACGGGTCAACCTGCGGCCCGCATGATTGTAATAGCGTTGCACCTTCCGGCCAGGAGTATCCCCCTCCGCCATGGCCGCCACTGTGGGACATCGCAGACTTCCGGCCGGGCGGCTCGGAGGCCAACGCAGCCGGCAGCGATTACCACGTCGTGAACGGCGACCTGAAGGCCAAAGGCAAGCTGGCTGACGGACTGTACTACGTCACCGGTAAGATCGAATTGCAGGACCCGGTCGGCAAGGTCACGCTCGTGGCCGAGGGTGGGATCAAGATCAGCGGCGGAGCCGATATTCACACCTACCGCGACTATTGGCCTCTGCTGTTCTCGAATTGCTCCGGAGGTCCCAGTTGCCCGTCGGGCGCGGTGGACATCTCCGGTGACAACGCCTTATGGACCGGATTCATCTACGCGCCGAATGGGACGGCGTCGATCAGCTCGGCCAACAACTCGACACTGTCTGGCGCGATCTACGCCAATCAAGTCGACCTGCACGGCGCAAGAATCTCAATCGACTACAGCCCGTCCTACTGTCCACTTGGGCGTGCCCGGATCGTGTTACTCAAGTAATACCGGACATCCTGCGGGGAGACTCATGATCTAACCTGTGCGCGTCGGGGGTCGATGACCCCCGACGCGTTCACCGCCCATGCGCCTATCACCGGGGGTGGCTGTCATGCGTTACTTGATTCGGCTGTGGCCGGCTGCCGCCGGCGTGTTGTTGGCCATCGCGCTGGTCGCCTTGCTGCGCATCGGGCCGGCGCAGGCCGTCATCCAGTCCGTCGTCCACACGACGGTGGAGGACTTCAATCAAGGCACGTTCTACCGCACGGGACTGGCAGAGCTGGACGACGGCGAGGTGACGCTGCTCACCATCGGCATCGCCGGCCAGTGGATCACGACCACCAACGCGACGGGCTTCATCCCGCGCTGGGAGCACGCGGCCATCGCCGCTCACAATCGCATCTACGTCTTCGGCGGCCGGACAGCCGCCAGCACGCTGACGTCGATCCAGCATGCGAACGTCCTCGCCACCCACAACCTGAGCAACTGGGTCACCGCGACCGTCTCGCTGGCCGGCATCTATCCCGCCGGCATCTCGGCATTGAGCGCGGCGACCCTCAACGACTACGTCTACCTGATCGGCGGCTACTCGGCTAACGAGTTCACGGGCATCACTTCGACTGTGTCCTTTGCCCGCATCCAGTCGGATGGCTCGCTCGGCTCGTTCGGCAAGACCGCGCCGCTGCCGCAGGGCCTCAGCCGCACCGACACGGCCGTTCTGAACGGCCGCATCTACGTCGTCGGCGGGCGTGGCGCCAATAGCCAGGGACGGAAGACCGTGTATTACGCTCAGCCGAATCCGACGAACGGCCAGATCGCGCAGTGGCTCACGGCGACCGGCCAGTTGCCCTACCCGGCTTTCGGCCACGAAGCCTTCACGGCCGGCCCTTATCTGTACGCTGTCAGCGGCATCTCAGGCACCAACACCGTCATTCCCAACGTTTACTTTGCCACACCGGACGCCGGCACGGGTGACACTGGCGGCTGGACGGCGACCGAGGTGATGCCGTTATCGCTGTACGAAGCGGCCAGCGTGTCATTCGGCGGGCAGTTGTACTCGACCGGCGGATCGGCATCCCTCGCCGGCACGCCCTCCGACTTCGTCGGCGTAGCACTCCCAAATGACGATGGGACGATCGACCAGTGGTTCAACACCGCCCTGATCTTCCCCCCGCGCTTCTCCCACGCTTCCGTGATCAACCAAGATGGGTGGATCTACGTGATCGGCGGCACGCTCGGCTCGCTTCAACCGATCACCCAGTCGATCGTCAACGCCGGCGCGACGAGCGGCCCAGGTGGATTGTATGCGCCGCGCGGCCGCTACACCGGGCCGATCATCGATGTGACGAAGGATTTCAAGCTGCAGAATCTCAGGTGGACGACGTACCTGGGTAACACGTCGAGCGTCTCGCTGACGATGCGCTATCGCTACCGCCCGTCCGCCGGCGTCTGGTCAGACTGGTCCGCGCCGATGCCGTCGCTCAACTTCGCCGGCACGGCGACCACGACTCACCCACTCACCCCGACCGCGCGCTTTGTCCAGTACGAGGCGACGTTCACGTCGACCAACGGATTGACCACGCCAATCCTGAGCCGCGTCGAGCTGGTCTACAACACGCCTGAACCGCCGGACATCGAAAAACTGGCCAATCCGCCTGACGGCGCATCGGTCCAGCCCGGCCAGCGCATCAGCTACACGCTGCGCTACAGCAACACCGAGAACGTGGTCTTCCACAACGTCGTCATCAGCGACCGCTTGCCGATCAGCACGACCTACGTGCCCGGCTCGATCT
>DASSFZ010000493.1:0-4664 GCA_035693785.1 Anaerolineae bacterium
GTGCAGTGTCCCTCGCACGGGTGGTGGCAGGTGCGGCCGCAGACGCTGGGGAAGGGGTTGTCCTCCTTGATGACGCGGAATGCCTCGCGATAGCGTCCCTCGGCGATCAGCGCGATGTAGCCCTGGGCACGCTGGCCGGCCGGGCAGGCATCGCGGCACGGGGCCGTGCCGCGCTTCTCGATGGCATAGGCTGTCGGAACAGCCTGCGCATACAGGCGATATGCGGCCTTTCGCTCCTTCAATCCTTCTTCGTAGAGATCGGGCAGCGACACCGGGCAGACTTTCGCGCAGTCGCCGCAGCCGATGCACCTGTTCACGTCGACGTAGCGCGGCCTGCGACGCACGGTGACGGTGAAGTCTCCGGCCGGTCCCTCGACGCCGAGCACGTCGGTATCGGTCAGGATCTCGACGTTGAGATGGCGGCCGGTATCCACCAGCCTGGGGCTGATGTTGCACATGGCGCAGTCATTCGTCGGAAAGGTCTTGTCTAATTGCGCCATGTGTCCGCCGATGGCTGACTTCTCCTCGACCAGGTAGACCTTGAAGCCCTGGTCGGCCAGGTCCAGCGCCGCCTGCATCCCCGCGATGCCGCCGCCGACGACCATTACCGCGCCGACCGGCGTCGACTGCGCTGCCCCTATTCGATTCTCCGTGCCCGAACTCCCACTGCTCATCTATCCGTTTATCCGTTGCTCATTCGTTGCCATCCACTCGCGCCGTCGCATCTCCGGCGTCTGAAGATTGCGCGGGATGACGACGGTGAAGCGCGTACCGGACTCGCTCTCGCCGTACAGGTTCTTCACGACGATTTTCCCATTGTGCGCATCCATGATCTTCTTGGCGATGGACAGGCCAAGACCGGCGCCCGGCGCCTCACCCGCGTAGTCGCCACGGAAGAAGTCCTCGAAAATGTGCGGCAAGTCTTCGGGCGGGATTCCGGGGCCTTCGTCTTCCACCTCGAAGTACAATGTCTCAGGCTCGTACCACGCGCGGAAGGTCACGGTGCTTCCCGGCGGCGAGAACTTGATGGCATTGTTCAACAGGTTGGTGAAGACCTGCCGCATGCGCCGCCGCGCGCCGACGATCGGCTCGAACTTCGGCGGCGGCTCGACCTTGATTCGGACGCCCTTCTCCGCCGCCGCCAGCCGCGCGTCCTCGAGTGACTCCGTGCCGACCTCGCCGGGGTCGAACCATTCGAAGTCGGCCTGGATCTGCTCCGGGCGCATGCGCGCCAGGTCCACCACGTCGCCGATCAGCGCGCGCAGGTCGATCACGCGCAGGATGCTGCGTTTGACCATGCGCTGCTGCTTTTCGGTCAGCTCACCCGCATAGCCGCCGAGCATGGTTTGCAGGTAGTTCTCGATCGCCGCCAGCGGAGAGCGCAGCTCGTGCGAGACGATCGACAGGAAATAGGTGAGCGTGTCGGTCGCGTGCCGGTAGCGATTGCCGATCAGCGTGGCCTGGGCGCTCATCACTTTGAATCCCGCCTCGGGATGCGCCTGAAGATAAGCCCGCAGCGGCGCGCCCTCCACCGCGATGACGCGCGTCGGCTCGATACACACGGCGGAGGTGGAATAGATGGAGGGGAGGGTCAGCGTCGAGAAACCCGCCGCCTCGCCCGGTCCGATGTAAGCGATAGTCGCGTTGCGCGGCGTGGAATGCCGGCCGATCTGTATTCTCTTCTCGAGCGCCAGTTTCCCGCGCTCGACGACGAACAACGTCTCGGCCGGCTGGCCTTCGGCGAGCACGGTATCGCCGTCGCGATAGATTTCCTCGCGGCAGAACTCGGCAATCGCAGCCAGGTCCGTGTCGCACAGGTCGCTGAAGATCTCCGAGCGGCGCAGGCGCTCCACCGTAATCGTCTTGTAGTCGCTTAGTCGAATGGTCATATAGTCACGTGGTCAAATAGTCGGTTAGTCGTGTAGTCGTGTGGTCGAATAGTCATTTGGTCATCTGGTTATGTAGTCAGATGGTCGCCTGGTCTGTTGATTATCGTTTGTTGCGGCGTAGGTAGCCGATGAAGGCGTTGATCAACTTTTTCACTTCGGTGGCTTTGTCGTAGATGGGTTGAAACCCTTCCGCCGTCAAGTATTTTCGATCCAGCGCTAGACAGAGTTCCGACTGCACCTCGCTGGCCGAGCGCCGAGCATATTTCAGGAAGTGGACGAACTCCGTCTCTGAGCCGGCGTCAAATCCTTCGGCGATGTTGTGCATCACCGATCCGGCCGCCTCGCGGATCTGGTCTCGCAACGCAAAGTCCCGCGCGAAAGCTCCTGCATCCGTGGCGTCGTAGACCATGTTTGCCAATACTCTCGCCTCCTGCCATGCTCGAATATCCTCAAAACGCTCAATCTTCACTACGGCCTCCCCGACCACCCGACTACGCGACCACTTGACTACATGACCACTCGACTACCCGACCACCCGACTCCTCAATAGTTTCTCGACGCGCTGCAAGAGATCGTCTGGCCGGGCCGGCTTCTGGACGTAATCCTGCACGTCCATGGCCATGCCGGTCTCCAATTCGTAGCGGCGGCGGCTCGCATCCTCGATGACGGTCGTGAGCACGAGGATCGGTACGCCGGTGTAGCGCGGCTCGCTGCGCATCTCGCGGATCACGCCCCAGCCGTCCATGCGCGGCATGAGCAGGTCCAGGATCAAGAGGTCCGGGGTCTCCTGCGCGATCATCTCCATGCACTTTTTCCCGTCTCGTGCGGTGGCCAGACGGTACGGCTGGCTCTCCAGGATGGTGAGGATGCCCTCGAGAATGTCGGGGTCGTCGTCGACGATCAGGATGTAGGGTTTCTTTTCCATCAAGACTTCACCCTCTCTCCGCATCAGTGCGGGTCTGTTCTGTTGCCTCTCTGAGAGTGATCGTGTAGAGGCATTCCTGCCCTTGGGCCTTTAAGCATTTCCCCAAGGGCGGGTTTGTCTCGTACACCAGACCTAAAGCGTCGAGCCAGCCGGTGACTCGTGCGAAGATGCCACACTCAAAGAAGTCGGCGATACCTGCGCGCATTGCATTATCGTGAGCGAAGCAGCGCCGCACAAGCACCTGACATACATGGTCGCTTACCTTACTCACGCGGTAGTCAAGCAGATCGGGCCCAAGAAAGCCGATGAAGATTTCTTGCGCCAAGAGATAGTCGTCGAGAGTCGTCACGGGTGGCAGCCCCAATGCACGAACAATGCGTTGGGCCTCCACCTTGCCGAGCTCATGTGCGGCGATTTGATTGAGGCGGTTCGTGACCTGCAGGTCGTATTCTCCGGCAACCGCCATGAACCACCGCGCATCGTGTGACATCCAGCATTTGATGAGCAGCGCTTCGCGTTCTGAAGGCACAAGTCGGCCCAGGATGTTGATGGCTTCTTGCCTCAAGCCGGGTTGTAGATCTGCCTGATTACTCATCGGCTTCTCCCTGTCGCTCGCCGTTTTGCTCACTGCGCAAAGGATTTGGCCCCAGACGTTTGATCTCGGCCGTCATTTCGGCTGCCGACCATGCAAACTGGCCGCCCATGGCCGAAGAAACGTTGATCATCTGGATGCGCCGGCCATCCAAGCCGATTCCATCCAGCATCTTCCTCACGTATTCGACTCGCCTTCGGGCGTTGAGATTACCTTCCAGGTAATGGCAATCGCCCTCCAGTCAGCCTGCCACCATCACCCCATCGGCGCCGTCCTCGAACGCGCGCAGCACGTACAGCGCGTCGAGCTTGCCGGAGCAGGGCAATTCGATCACCTTGATCGAAGCGGGATACTCCAACCGCATCGAGCCGGCCAGATCGGCGGCGGCGTAGGCGCAGTAATGGCAGCAGAAGGCGACAATCTCGGGTTCGAATCCATTTTCGCTCAAGGTAGTCTCCGTTAGTCAGTGGTCAGTCATCAGTCATCAGTGGTCAGTGATCAGTTGTGACTGTCAGGATCTGGCTACTGCTGACTGATTACTGATCACTGTCAACTGATTACTGAACAACGCATCGATCTTGATCAACGTCTGCGCATCGGTGTAATGCATCAACTGGATGGCGCGCGCCGGGCACTCCGAGGCGCACGTGCCGCAGCCGTGACAGATAGCCGGCTCGATGTACGCCGCGCCCACAATGTTCCCGACGCCGGTGAACTGGCTGCGAACCTTCGGCACGTCGTAGGGGCAGATGCGCACGCAGGTGAGGCAGCCGACGCACTTGAGCGGATCGACGACGGCCACGCGCGCGTTGGTCAGCATCGACTCCTGCGCGAGGATGCTGGCGGCCCGCGACGCGGCGGCCTGGGCCTGGGCGATCGTCTCATCCAGGAACTTGGGGTAGTGCGCCATGCCGGCCATGAACACGCCCTCGGCGGCGAAGTCGACCGGCCGCAGCTTGACGTGCGCTTCGAGGAAGAACCCGTCCATGTCCACCGGCACCTTCAGCCGCGTCGCCAAATCCCGCGCGCCCGGCGGCGGGACCACCGGCGTGCTCAGCACCAGCAAGTCGGGCGTCAGCTCCAATTCCCGGCCCAGCACCGGCTCCCAAACTCGAACGCTGAGGCGCTGAGGCGCTGATTCGCCAATCGCTGATTCGCTGATTCTCACTTCAGGTTTGCGGTCAAATTCGTAATGGATGAACTTCACCCCCGCCCGCCGCGCTTCCGTGTACAGCCGCTCTTTGAAGCCGTAAGTGCG
>DASSFZ010000494.1:0-3817 GCA_035693785.1 Anaerolineae bacterium
AAGGCAGTCGCGGTCGCTCGTGCAGACGATCGGGTTGCCGCCGGCATCGAGCACAGATGTCACGATGTTGATGACGACGCCCGAATTGGGATCGCCGGGCTTACTCATGCCGCCGAAAGAAATGTCGTTCACCGTTTGAAATGCCTCGTCGGGCAAATCCGCGCCCGGTCCCTTGACGATGCTGAGTTCGCCGGGATACTGCACGGAATAGGCGTACCGCGTGTTGACGTAGGTCTGCCAGCCGATCGCGGCTTCGAGCGTGGGCAGGGGCGGCGGCGTGGGCAAAGACGGATCGAGCGTGGGTTCGAGTGTGGCTATCGGGAGCGTCTCGAATTGCGCGCGTGTGACATCGTGCGGATAGACCTTGCCGCGCCAGTCGCCCAGCCACATCGAGCCGTCGGGCGCAAAGGTGATTTGCGTAATGCTATTCGATGCGCTCGTATCCTGGAGCCACACCGTACCGTCGAATTGGAGCAGCCCTCGTTCTGTAGCGACCCACACCACGCCGTTGGGGGCGATGGCGAAGCCGTTGATCTGACGGAACGGCGCATCGCTGAAGGCCTGCCATGTCTGACCGTCGAAGTGCGCCAGTCGCGCGGCGTCCTCAATGCCCCAGAGTGATCCGTCGGGGCCAGTGCGCAATTGGCCGACGCTAACTTGCTTGACGATCGTCCAGTTCGTTCCATCGAAGCGCGCCAAGTACTGCGAGCCCTGTGTGCCTTCCCAGCCCGACACCCACAGCGCGCCGTCGGGGGCGACGGCGAGGAAGCTGGCTAACTTGCTCTGCATCGTCCACTCGCCGCCAGCATAGCGTACCAGCTTGAACCCGGTCGCGATCCAGGCCGCGCCGTCGGGCGTGAAGGCCAGGTCGATGACGTTGGCGCGCAGCGTGTCGCAATTGTCGAGAATGGACTGCCATGCCTGACCGTCGAAGCGCGCCAGTCCGCAGCCCATCCCGGCCCACAGCGATCCGTCGGGAGCGACTTTCAGCAGTTGCACACTCGCATCGGGCATGAAGCGAGTTTCTTGCCCCTGATACAAGCGGATGATGCCGCCGCGCCTCGGATAAAAATCGAAGTTGCCGAACGAATACCACACTGCGCCATCGGGTGTGATGGCAAGATGGGTCACGGGCAGTTGAGGAATCGGCGTGGCCGTTGGGCGGGGTCCAAATCCTGACGGCGTCGTCACCAGGGCCGGCTTGGGTGTGAGGGTCGGGACCGGTGTCAGAACGACGTCGGACTGCGCCATCGAAGGTTGATAGCGAATGAGTCGCCGACCTTGCCCGCCGAGCCACAATGTCCCATCGGGTGCGAAGGCCATGCGCGTGATGTCGCGCGGCGCATCGTTCACGTAGAGCCACGTCATCCCGTTGTACTGTGCCAGACCCTGATCGGTAACAGCCCACAGCACGCCGTCCGGCGCGACGGCAAATTCCAAGGCCGCCGTCGATGGCGGATAGGGAATGTCTTCCCACGTCTGACCGTCGAAGCGCGCGAGCTGTTGCACCCGTCCTTGAGTGGCCCACAGCGAACCGTCCGGGCCGGTGAACAGGCGGCCCATTGGCCGCTGCTCGACGATTGTCCAGTCCACCCCATCGTAACGCGCGAGGTAGTCCGAATCTGGCGTGCCCTCCCAGCCGGGAGCCCACAACATTCCATCGGGAGTGACCGCCAGCCAGGCCACATGCCGGCCGTAGCGTGTCCATGCTTGCCCGTCGAAGCGTGCCACGTCCATGCCGGTGGCGGCCCACACGCTGCCATCAGGTGTGATGGCAAAATCGACGACGTTGCCGCCAATCGCCTGGCAATCGGCGCTCACAGTGCGCCACGTCTGTCCATCGAAGTGAGCGACGGTGCAGCCGGTTCCGCCGGCCCACACCGTTCCATCGGACGCGACTTCCAGTGCCTGAATATTGTCGTGGGGCAGGCCATCTTTCGTCGTGAAGTGCGCCACTTGTCCGTCGTAGGATCGCATTACGCCGCCGCCGGCCGGGTCGTTGTAGTTGTGATTGCCGAAACTCAGCCACACCGCGCCATCCGGCGCGATGACCAGATTGGTCACACCCATGTACGGGTCGAGTGCGGCAAACGGCGTCGCAGTGACCGTTAAAGTTGGAATCGTCGCCGGTTTTGGTGTAGCTGTCGGCGTGCCACAGGCTGCCATCAGTAGGGCGAATGCCAACAGCGTCCCTGTGAGTCTAAGGCTGATGCTCCTCATCATTTTGACAACGGTGACCATAGCGAATTCCTTTTTGATTTACGCCAGCATGTAGCCACATGGTATAGGTGTAGGCGTGAACATGGCGATCGGCGTCGGCGACGGCTGAGGCAGTGAAGGCGGGTTGATCGCATCGGGCGAAGCGACCAGTAGGTAAGCCGATGGCAAACGCGAACCATCGGCGTAAACGGCCTCGGCCCACACATGTGCCATCAAGCCCGATGCCGGCGGAGTCCATTGCCAAGTCCAACCATTGCTCGCATTCGTGTCGATATGCTCCAGGTGGGGTGGGATGTCGGCGCCGATCGGCGTTGGGCATTCCCGCGTAATCGTCCGAATAGAAGAACCGCGCGAAGCTGTCATCTGCCCTGTGGTGACCAGAACTCCCACTGCGCAACGCTGTGCCGGCCGAGCGCGCCGAACCCGGCCATCCGGATCAAGCGACCATCGACTGCGCGCAGGTATTGAACGGCGTCGTTGGGGCCACTGCACGATTCGATAGAACCATCTACGTTCTGGCGCAGGCACGTCTGCCACGGGCGTTGAAAGACAGCATTGAATGCTTGCTCGGGTGCCAGCGCCCAGCCCAGACCGTCGCGCACCCATTCCACGCTGCGCCACACTTTCCCGAAGCCGCGTAATGGCTGAAACAGTGCAACTGGCGGACTCAACGCCGGATCGCTTTCGGGCTGACCGGGTTGCCACGTGTCTTCGAACTCGGAGAATTCATCAGGGGGTACACCTGGCGCATTGGGCTGGCCGTCCCCCAACAGAACGTAGACCTTGTCCTGTGATTCGATCCAGATCATGCGCCCGCGCTCGAAGACTTGCTCGGCTGCAGGGGAAATCACGGCCGGGCCGGATGGACATTCCAGATCGTTTGTCCCCGGCCTGAAGAAGTACGTGTCGGGGCACGGCAGGCGAATCTGAATCGATTTCGAAGCCGACGGCTCGCCGTCGCTCACGCTCAAGATGTACGTCAGCGTGTCGCGCTCGACGGCGGCATCGAGTGTGAGCGTGAGGCTTCCATTCGGTGGCACATCACGCGCCAAGCTGCCACCGTTCGACGCGCAGCACACCGGCTCAAACAGCGTAGCCGTCACGCCGCCTGTCGACGTCCAGGATAATGTGACGCGATCGCCGGGCTTCGCGTTCACGGGATCTACGGTGAAGCCCAGGATCGCCGGCACCTTCGCAGCCACGGTCGGAAACGGCGTTGGCACAGGAGATGCGTCAGCGGCGGGCGCTGGCGCCGTGTTGGGGTCCACGAAATTCCAGGCTGGGCCGCCGGCATGATGAGTGCCCAGATAGACGTACAGATGAGCGATGCGCCCGTCAGGCCAGGAGAGGTAAAGATCGTCACTCATGCCGCCATAGGGACTGAAACTGAATTGCAGGGTCAAGGAATACGGTTGCTCCGGCGCCACACCCCAGCCCAGCGAGCGCCAACGCTCAGTCAGGCTCGCCCACGCGCGCTGGAAGTGTTCGCCGGGCGCATGCCGGTCGGGCGGCGCGTCAACCTGCGCTGCCTCATTCGTAGGCAAGAAGGCGAACCATCCATCCCCCGGCTGCAATAGCGTGTACACCTGCCCCGTGT
>DASSFZ010000495.1:0-3485 GCA_035693785.1 Anaerolineae bacterium
CCCCGACGATGATCGGCAGCCACTGCGTCGCCCCGGCGGCGGCGACCGATCCGTGCGACGCACCGACCTGCCGGATGTAAATGTCGTCGGCGGCGATCGCCAGGTCGCACGACATATTGAACTCGTTGCCGCCCCCGACGACGATGCCGTTGAGGCGGGCGATCGTCGGCTTGCCGACGTTGCGCAGCCGCTCGTGCGCCTCCTGGAACGCGCCGAACCACTTCCAGTAGTCGCGCGGTCGCTCGACGAAGTGCTCCTGCTCTCTCATGTCTGCGCCGGTGCAGAACGCGCGCTCACCCGCGCCGGTGAGCACGACGACGCCGACGCCGTCGTCGAGCGAGGTGTCGTGGAATGCTTGAGACAGTTCAAGCAGCAGCGGGTAGTTGACTGCGTTCAGCACTTCGGGGCGGTTGAACGTCACCGTCGCGACGCGGTCTGACTTGCGGTACAGGATGTGCGTAAAGTTAAACGAATCGGCCGGCCGGCCGGTGTATGGGCGAATCAAGGTTTTCTCCCAGCCATGTAGTTCCCTGAGTTCCTTCAGTTCCCAGGAGGAACTGAGGGAACTGAAGGAACTCGACTTACTTTCGCACCTCGTCTTCGTACGCATCGGCGATCATCAGCGTGACGATGTCCCTGGCGAACGACATCAAATCCTTGCCGGCGGCCTTGTTCTCCTCCGACATCATCGCCTTGTTGTAGGCTTCCATGTCGTCGAAGTACATTTCGTACATCATGTAATACGGCGCTTCGCCGCGCGGTGCGCCGACGACGCGGCTCAGCTCGGTCTTGCGCAGTCCGGGAATCTTTTCGACCAGCGGCAGGTGAACATTCGCGTAATGCTCTTCGAATGCCTGCACGTCGGCCGGTTTCTTATAGAGTGCGACGAGCTTGACCATGGGTAGGCTCCTGGGATGGAATTGAGGCTTGGCGCGATTATAACATCCTCGAATGGGTGCGTGTAATGCGCCTCACCCCCACCCCTGGCCCCTCCCCCTCTCCTGGCGTGTCGCCAGGAGAGGGGGAGGGGTTACCGGCTCAACTGCACCGACCACGCGTCGTCTTGCCGCTCGGCAGACAGGCGCAGCAGCGCGGCGTCTCCGCCCTGCGTCGCCCACACGTCAGCCTGATCGCCGTCGAGCGTGATGCGCTGCGGCTCATAGCCGGCTTCCAGCGCCGCGCGCACGATATCGTAATAGCGCGCCGCGAGCGGGTCGGCGAACTCGATCCCGGCATCCAGAACCGCATTCGCGGACGCGAGCAGCGCCTCGCCGTGCTCGAAGTCGTGGGCGGCGAGCGCCTCGTCGGCGGCGACGAGCATGGTCTCGAGCGCGATGTTCTCCGCCGCACGCGGGTGGCGCAGGTAGTCAGCCACCAACCCACGCGAGCGCGCCTGCCCGACGTCGGGTATCCACGCGCTGAGGAAATACGCCGACGGATCGAGCGCGCGCTGGTAGCGGCGCACGGTATCGTAAAACGCGATCGTGTTCGCCACGTCGCGGCGTTGATCGTCTATGTCGAGCGTTTGCAGATAGGCCAGCCACTCGGCTTCCATATCGTCCAGGCCGATGCCGTACACGGCTTGCATCTCGCGATCGAGCATGTCGGCGTCGCTCTCGTCCGGTTGCCGCTTCATCCCGTCGTATAGCTCGACGAACGCATCGTAACCGTCGCGCTGCACCAGGTAGTCGATGAACGCACCTCCCTCCAGATAACCTGTCTCGTGCTGGTTGGGATAGAAATTGTTTGCCAGGTCGCGCAGCGGAATGTAGTCGCCGTTTTGAACCAGCGCGGCGGCGCGCTCCGGCAGCGGCTCGACCTTGAAGTGCCCGCCAGTGATGTAGACGGCGAAGCCCTCGACGAGCAGCGAAGGCTGCTCGCCTTCGGCCATGTGTCGATCGAGCACGTGCGTCCCTTCGTGACGGAACACTTCGAGCAACCCGCCGCCGGCGTAGTTGCGATCGAGATACGAGATGGTGATTCCCTCGCCGGCGAACCCACCGTGCCCGAGCACGCGATCGACCAGGTAAACCTCCAGTCGATCCCGGCGGCCCACATCTAGGCGGTCCTCGACGAAGGCCAGGGCCTCGTCGGCAATGCGCGCGATGGCAGCGATGTCGCGCGCCGCCGCCGTGCCGCTGATAAAACGGAAGGTGCAGCAGTCGCCGGTGACGGTCTGCCACTCGGCGCCGACCTCGTTCGCAGGCAGGTCGGACGATAGATTGACGTGGATGACGGCGACGTTGTTGCCCGGATCGGGATCGCCGGTCTCGTTCTCCGGATCGATCGTGACCGTGATCGTCTGCGTCCCGGCAAGCGAGCCGGTGTCCCACACCCACAGCAGATCGGTCGAGCCGCTGCCGCCGCGCGGAAGGTATATTTCGCCTTCGGCGCTTCCCGTTCCCCAATCGACGACGACCGGCACGCTCGAACGATCGTCGTCGCCGCCGTTGTGCGCCTCGACTTCGAAGGACAGCGTGTCGCCCGAATACAAGCCGCCGGCCGGGTATACGCGCACGCCGGATGGATCGATCCATATGTTGGCCGGGGTTGGCGTCGACGTTGGCGTCGGCAGCGGGGTCGGGGTCGATGTTGGGTCGAGAACGCGGGTTGGCGATGGCGAAGCGCCCGGCGACGCTGTCTCACCGGCAATAGGCGTCTCCGGTTGGAGCGCAAGCTCACGGCAAGCCGTCAGGATGAGTGACAGAAACAGGAGGCCGGCGAGAACGTAGGGGCGACCTCCGCGGTCGCCCGCCTTAGAACGTAGAGGCGACCCCCGCGAAACGCTTCGAGCCATGTCCTGAGCGAAGCCTGCCCTGAGCGAAGGCGAAGGGTCGAAGGGGAAGCGAGCGAATCGCGGTCGCCCGCCATCAGGCACGAGCACGCTTCGCGCCCATCCCCACGGAATTACGGATCGAGTCTCGATGTGCAGAAGGCGAATCGCTCTCAGCATAGAAGGCGCGCCTCAGGTTTTTGTCGAGCGGTGAATGACAATCGACGCGCCGATGACGACGGCGAGGATCGACAGGAGAGCCATCAGCCCGAGCAGGTCTGCCGGCGCATCCGACCAACCGCGCGCGACCAGTGCTTCGAGCGCAGATTCGTCTGTTGGAGCTTCGTCTGGATTCGCCGGGGCTGCGCGCACAGTAACGGCGGCGGCCGAGGGGGGCGTGCCGGTTGCCGGCTGATCTGAACGGAGAGCGACGATCGCAGGCGTCATTGTCGCGGTCGGGACTGCCGGCGCCGGCGTGAATGTCGCCGAAGGCAGTGGCGTCGCCGTCGGCGTCGCGGAGGGCGCCGGCGTATCGGTGGGGACCGCGGTCGGCGTATCGGTCGGCGCAGGCGTCGCCGTGTGCGTGCTCGCCGGCTGGACGGTCGGAATGGTCGTCGGGGTCGCCGTGGATGGGGCAGCCGCGCCAGTCAGCGTCACGAGCCGGAAGTAAGAGGCGACGACGCCGTTCGCGTCGCGATATTCGACGCGGATG
>DASSFZ010000496.1:0-18914 GCA_035693785.1 Anaerolineae bacterium
CTCGAAGGTGACACGTGCTACGCTTCGCTGCGCGATCTGCCGCGCACGCCGGACGGGGTGATCGTCAGCCTGCCCCCGAACAAGGTGACGCCGGTGCTGCGCGACGCCGCCGATTTGGGCATTCGCAATGTCTGGCTGCAGCAGGGTGCCGAGTCGCCTGAAGCGCTTGCCCTGGGCAAAGAGCTAGGATTAAGCGTGGCTCACGGTGCGTGCGTCCTGATGTACATGCAGCCGGTGCGATCGTTCCACGGCTGGCATCGCGCCGCCGCCAGGCTCTTCGGCCGGGTGGAGCCGACCGACAAGGTTACGCCACAGATGCTCGCGGAAAGGCGACCGAAGACGGCCGATCCCAGGGCCATGGACCTGCTCGACGACGAGGCGGCCGAACTGCTGCGCAACACACAAGTCAAATAGCTGCGATAAACTACTTGATGTCCTGGCCTATGCGACGTACTTTACGGCAGTACGCCGCGCGTTTGTGTTCTCTAACTGTATGCCCGAGAACCCAGCAGAGGCGGCCCCTTGCAAAGCACCCCGTAGCGCAGCGGCGCGAAGCGGGCACGCCGCCGATTCAGCGCGTTTCAAGGCAAATTGCCGGGCGTGGGAGCCTGGCCCGCTCGCTCCGACGGGTTGCCAGGCGCTGGATGACGACGGAGTTCAGACCTGCGACGTAGCGAACTCGGTCGGAGGACGGTTCACACGCGCTCGCGTTAGGTGTAAACTCGAATGCGCCGAATCGGGTTTCCAACGGTAAGGAGGCATTTTATGCGCTGGAGAAGTGGAGCAGTTTTTTGGGCGATAATCCTCATCGTGCTGGGCGCGATCTTTCTGCTGCAAAATTTCGGTATCCTGAGCGTCGGCTGGGACGTGATCTTTCCCTTGTTGCTCATTGGACTGGGCGGCTGGCTACTGCTCGCCAGCCTCGTGCGTCGCGGGGCCTCCGCTGCGGTGTCGAACTCGGTCCCCCTGGAGGGCGCGCGCCAGGCGCGCATTGAGGTGAATCACGGCGCGGGCGAGCTGCGCATCGGCCCGTCGGATGATCCGGCCGTGTTGGTCAGCAGCACGTCGGACGGCGGCGTGATCTCAGACGTGCGCCGCGTGGACGATCGCCTCGACGTGCGCTTACGAGAAGATCGCGACTGGTGGTTCTGGATGTGGCCCGGCCACTGGGGCGCCCCGTACCGCTGGTCGATGGCGATTTATCGCGACGTGCCGGTGGCGCTGGACGTGCACACCGGCGCGAGCAAGGCCGGCATCGACCTGCGCGATGTGAAGGTGACCGCTCTCAGCGTCGAGGTGGGGGCCAGCTCGGTCGACTTGACACTCCCTGCGAGCGGGCAGGTGTCGGCGCGGATCAAGGCCGGCGCCGCGGACGTGAAAGTGCGCGTGCCTGACGGCATGGCGCTGCGCGTGCAGTCCAATGTGGGCGCCGCGACGCTGAATGTGCGCGGGCAGCGCTTCCAGTGGGGAAGCAATACCTACCAGTCGCCCGACTACGACACCAACCCCAACCGCACCGATCTGGGCATCGAGGGTGGCGCGGCGACGATCACGGTCATGTAGGCGAGGCCGCAAAAAGAAACGGAGGTAAACGACGTGGACGAGCCATCTGCAGCGCCTGAAGAGAAGGGCCAGTACCGCAAAGAAGAGTTCAAGGTTACGGGGGAGCAGTTGCTGAGCGAGATCAAGCGACTGGTCAGCGAGGGCAACATCCGCCGCATCGTCATCCGGCAGGGCGACAAGACGCTGATCGAAATCCCTCTGACGCTGGGCGTGATCGGCATCGCGCTGGCGCCGGTGTGGGCGGCCATCGGCGCGATCGCCGCGCTGGTCGCCGAATGCACCATCGTCGTCGAGAAAGTCGAATAGTCTCAGTCGATCACGGACATGCCGGAAGTGCCTTCCAGAATTCGCGTCGTCACTGATAGCACGGCGGTCCTGCCCCCGGAGTTCGTCGCCGCGCATTCGATCGAGGTCATTCCGCAGATCGTGCGTTTCGGAGAGGCAGCCTTTCTAGAAGACGTCGAGCTGAGTTACGGCGACTTCATCCGGCGTCTGAAGTCATCCGGCCAGTTGCCGAAAACCTCCGCGCCGCCGCCGGGCGCTTTCGTCGACGCGTACGCGCGTCTGCTGACTGAAGCGCAGACGATCCTTTCCATTCATCCTTCTCTCGACGTGAGTGCCACGGTGCAATCGGCGCTGACGGCGAAAGGCGATTCGTTTCCCGACGCCGACATCCGCGTCATCGACACGCGCACGGTCGCGGGCAACCTGGCGACGCTGGTCATGCTGGCGGTCGAGTGGGCCGAGAGCGGCGTTGAGGTCGACGAGATCGTGAGTCGCCTGCAGGCCATGATCCCGCGCGGACGCGTTTACTTCCTCGTCGCCACGCTGGAGTATCTGCAGAAGGGCGGGCGCATCGGCGGGGCATCGGCCCTGATCGGCAGCACCCTGCAGATCAAACCGATCCTCGAGATCAAGAACGGCCACGTCGAGGCAAAGGAGAAAGTGCGAACGCATCACCGCGCCTTCGAGCGACTGAAGGATCTGGCGATCGAGCAGTGCCCTCGCTCGTCCGGTGCGCACCTGTGCGTCATGCATGCTGACGATCTCGACGAGGCGCAGCGGCTAGCCGGCGATCTCAAGCCGGCGCTGGGCATCGAGCGCATCCCGATCTACGGCGTGGGCGCGTCGATCACGACGCACGCCGGGCCGGGCACGCTCGCCGTGGGCTTCTTCGTCTGACGCGGCGATTCTGTCATCACACCGTCTGGAACACAGACTTCGGAAGTCATGGGTGGCTCCCGAAGTCTTTCATTTCGGGTTGCGCTGAGGGACAAGACAGGTAAAATGAGCGCGCGGGGAAGTTCCCGGGGGGATCGTTCATGGCAGGCGCCTCAAAGCCGACGCCCAAAGACACGGTGCGCGCGCTGAATCGGCTGTCAGCCGAGCAGTTCGCTCGAGTCTGCAGCGAAATCGGATATCTGGAGGTGACGCTGCCCGGCGACACGCAGACGGCTAAAGCCTCCGCGCTCGTCGGCAAGCTGCGGGGCGAGGCCGATTTTGCCGTGCTCGTGCGTGCTATGAATCGTGTCAACCCGGGCGCCTGGCGGGCGGTGCCCGTGCGCGGCTCGTTGTCCTCTGCCGTCTACGGCGTGCTCGCGTTCGCAGTCGTGTTCGGCATCGGCGGGTTGGTGATGGCGCTGATATTGAGCGGCATCGAGCCGGGAGCCGGGCCGATCCCTACAGCGACGGAGACGCTTGCGCCGACGCGCACGCCGATCCCGACGTTCACCTATACACCTACCCCTACGTCCCTCCCTACGGAGACCGCCACCCCGACGCCGACGGCGACGTCCCCTCGCCGGGCTGTGTCGACGGTTCCCGTGCAAGCGCCAACGGAGACGAGCACGGCGCCGCCTGTGTCAATCGTCTATCGTGAGGTTGAACCGCTGAAGCCGCCGGCAGGGTCTCGCTACTATTCCGGTGAAACGGTTGAGTTCCGCTGGGTGCTGCGCGACGCGTCTATTCAGGCCGACGAGCGCTATTTGATGCGCCTGTACCTGAATGGCGCCATCGTGGATAGCTACCTCACGCCCGATCCCTGGCGTTACTACCCCGTGCCCGACGGCGCGAAGGGCGAGTTTGCGTGGACCGTGACGGTCGTGAAGGTGGACGCGGCCGGCAATGTCATCGGCCCGCTCAGCCCCGAAAGCGATCCGGTGATGGTCGTGTGGCAGTAGCAGACTCCCTCTTCCCCACCCGGCGCGTTGCGCGCTATAGATATTGAGATAAGATCATATCGCCCTCCGATACAATCGGTGCGTTTTGTAGAAACCGATCCCCAGGTCGCGCAGCTCGCGCTGCATCTTGTCGTTGTCTACACCGATCTGCACGATATCGGCATGCTCGAAGCCGCCCTCGACGACGCTCTTGTGCATCTCGCTGAACAGCAGCGCCGTGCCGCCCAGCCCCCGATACTTCTCGACGATCCCGGCCCCGTTGAGATTCACCCACTTCGTCCGTCTGAGCTCGAGCAACATGTCGATCCAGCCGAAGGGGAGCAATCGTCCCTGGGTGCGCTGCATCGCCGCCGAGATGTCGGGATAGGCCAGCGAGAACCCGACCGGTTCCTCGCCCTTCATCACGATCTTGATCAGTTTCGGATCGGCAAACCAATAGAGCTGATTGACCAGCGCTCGCATGTCGGCGTCGGTGAGCGGCGTGTTGCCGGTCGTGCCGCCCAACGAGTCGTTGTACATCGCCTGCAGTCTGGGCAGCAGCGCGAGCAGGTCGCGCCGCGACTTGAAGCGCGCCACGCGCAGCCCGCGCCGTTTCTGCACGATCTCGGCGACTTGATGAATCTTCTCCGGAAACGGCATCTTCGTGCTGAGATAACCCGACACCACGTCGCCCCCAGGCTCGAACCCGGCCGCCTCGACCAGCGCCGGGTAGTAGGGCAGGTTATACGGGATGCCAAACGCCGGCCGGTGCTCGAAGCCCTTGACCAGCAGCCCCATGCCGTCGAGCGCGGTGAATCCCTTGGGGCCGATCACTTTGTCCAGGCCGCGCGATCGCGCCCAGTCGAACGCCGCGTCGAACAGCGACTGTGACGCCGCCCGGTCCTCCTCGCACTCGAAGAGGTAGAAGAACGCCGTGCGCTCTTTGTTGAACTCGTTGTACAGCCGATTGTCGATGGCGACGATGCGCCCGGCGGCGCGCTCGCCATTCATCGCCAGGAAGAACGCCGCTTCCGAGTGCTGGTAGAACGCATGGCGTTTTCGATCGAAAACGCGGCGCGCATCGGACGACAGCGGCGGCACCCACTCAGGCGTACTGCGATACAGGCGAAACGGCAAGTCGAGAAACTGCTTCACGCGGCGGCGATCGGCGGCGTCGATATGGACGATGTGCATGGGGCTCCCTCCGGCGGCGCCCATTGTATGCCAATCGCGCCGGGGGTCAACACGGCGCGGCGCGATATAATACGCTCCGCGCCGAAGCGCACGGTGCAGCCGCGCTCGCGGCGCCGGAGGTGTCAATGAGAACATTGCTGATCGTCGTGTTGGTCATTTTGGTTGTCTACCTGCTCTACTCGAACGGCACGCTGTCGCGCCTGATTCCGGGCCTGCCCGATCCAAAGGTTACGCCCCAGATTCTCGTAACGCTCGTGCCGCCGGTGCGTATCGACCCGCTGGCGGGGGTAACAACGCCGTCGCCCGCCGAGCCGGCTGAGACTCCGATCCCCAGCCCCACACCCACTCCGGTGATCGTTGACGTGGCCACGCCGCTGCCCGCGCAGCCCACACTGCCGCCGCCGACGATCATCGTGCCGGAGATTCCGCCGACGCTCGCCGTCTCGACCACGCCGACGCCGGCGTCGATCTTTCCGCTGACCATCGACACGCCGCGCGATGGAGAGACCGTGAGCGCCTCGCCGTGGCTGGTCGTCGGCCAGACGCAGCCAGGGGCGCTCGTCAGCGTCAACGACGCCGTCGGCTTCGCCAACGACGAAGGCCGGTTCAGCCTGCCGGCTGCGCTGCTGCCAGGGGTAAACGTTCTCGAAGTCATCGCCAGCAACACCGCCGGCGAAGAGGTCTTCGTCATCCTCACCGTCGTGTATCAACCCTGAGAGCGCGTCTTAGAACCCGTAGAGCGGGCATCCCTATGCCCGCTGTTGACGCATGGGGATGCGTCAACCACGGATTTTAGGATAGTCTCTGAGTGAGACCCGCCAGGTTTCGCAAACCTGGCAGGTCTGATCGCCCCCACATCTGGCCCCGGCAGACACGCCGGGGCTTTATTTTGCCTGGGAACAGGGGAGGCGTGACATGGCGCCGCTGTTAGTGTAAGATGTACTACAACCTAACCCATCATCTTAGGAGGGACACCATGAAGCTCTACAGTTTTGCGATTGTCGTGGTTGCGGCGTTGGCAGTGGGAGGATTGCTCGGCTTCAGTCTGGGCAATGGGAGCGAGGCGACAGGAGTGAATGTGGCCCAGCCTGACGCCGTCGCGCCGTCGAGCGCCGTCGAAGCGCCGGTGCAGGTGCCGGTGGAAGCGCCTGTCGGAGCGGTCGGGGTGCTGCAGGCCGTCAGCGCCGAAGGGCTTAGCCTGGAAACGCGCGAGGGCCTTCAGTTCATGACGATCACCGGCCCGGCCGCCGGCATTGAACAGCTCAAGGTCGGCGACAAGGTCGCGGTGTGGGCGCAGAAAGTGAACGGCCAGCTCGCCGTGAAGCAGATCGCCGTCGTGCCGGAAACGCCGCAGCGGATGCACTATCTCGGCCTGGTGGCGAACTCCAGCGCCGACCGGATCGAGCTCGTCGGCCAGCAGGGTGAGACGACGTCGTTCCGGATCGATGCGGCGACCCAACGCATGCCCGACGCGTCTCGCGCTCCGCAGGTCGGCGACACAGTCACCGTCGTCGCCAAACCCGATCCGCTGGGCGACGGCTGGCTGGCGGTGGCTATCGTGACCCGCTAAACCGAAGTTTTCAATTGCGGCCAGTATAGCGCGAAGACGCAAGACACCAAACTGCCTATACAGACTTCGGGAGTCTCTCTGAGGTAGAGACTTCCGAAGCTTTGGCTGCCTCGTGACTGTGGCTATCGCGCCGAGCGCACGGCACGCAGGACGATGATCAGCCCTGCGGCGATGAGCACCAGCGGCCAGAAGTCTCCGGCGAATTCCAGCACGCGCAGACCGGCATCGCCCGCGAACAGCGCGGCGCCAACCGCCGCGATGATCGCGCCGGGAATCAGCGGCCACCACTGTGTCTTGGGCGTGAACAGCGCCGAGAGCAGCGTAATGAGCGCCCAGCCCGCGCCGAACGTGATGAGGAAGATGCCTGCATCTGACGCTTCGCCGGGCAAGGCCGCGGTCTGCTCCATCAGGATGACGCCTACGCCGATCCCGGTCAGGATGCCGCCCGGGATCATCGGCCCGACGCGGCGGATGGCGATACCCCAGACCAGGAAAATGACGCCCAGCGTCGGCAGGAAGAGCAGCCCGACGTCGACGAACTCTATGAACTGAGCGGCGAACGCGAGCAGCCCGATGGCGATCAGCGCCGCGCCGGCGACCATCAAGTTGCGCCGGTCCGACCGCGCCGATGGCTCGACGATGTCGTGCGATTGCTGTGACATTGGAATATCCCCCGTGTGTCTCTCGAAGATGCAAACAATGTAGCGCCCAAAGCGGGAAAAGTGAGGTGCCGGGTGACCTGTTCCTCGTCACATTTTGTCACACTCTGATTGCCGTGGGCCTATCCGCATCCTGGCCAAGACATAAGGCACAGCCACCCATGCTGTAATGGATGAGACGACGCGCCTCGCTCTAATGGTTTGAGACCGGTTTGCGACTTGAGCCGTCCCGAGTGAGCCGGGGAATCGCGCCCAAAGAACTTGCAACGAAACTGTTATAGACTTGTCAAAGAGTCACATTTACAAACCATCTCAACTGTGCTAAGCTGGTGTGCGTTCATGGGCCGGTGGTCCCCTGGGCAAGACCGCTTGGTTCGCCTTTCCAGAGATGACTCCTTAATATGCTCCTGCCCGCATGACAGCAAGTTTATGCGGTATTCTATGTCTCGTGCTCCGTCCATAAACGGCGCTGAACTTAGCACACACTACCCCCACCACACACGATGGCTCTTCTTGACTGAAGCAGATGCCTTTCCCCGACAGATACGGAGGTCTTGCATGACAGACTCGTCACGCCCCCACAATCGGTATAGCCACTCGCTGGCAGCGGCGCGATCCCTGGTCGCTTCCCTAGCGATCGCGCTGTCGGCGCTGATTGTCCTGGGAGGCTTGCTGACGGCGGCTCAACCGGTCGGTGCACTGGCAGCGCCTCTCTCTCAGGTGCCTGCCCGAACGGGCAGCGCGGCTTCTCTCACGGGTGTCGGGAGGGGCGAGGGGAGGGTCTCCGCACCGCCGTTCAGCCCGCCTGCGGCGCCGCTGCTGCAGGCAAGCACCTCCCTCGCGATCGCCATCCACAGCACGCCGTTCGCCACCATCGATAGCAACGATCCTATCAGTAGCCCGGTCGTTTGGGCGGTCGAGGCGATCATCACGAACACCGGGCCGACGACGGCCACAGCGCCCGTCGTCGACCTCGACATGAACCCGACTGCGAGTTGGTTCCTGCTGCCCGGCGAAAGTCCCCTGCGCAATCTGCCGCCGCTGGCGTCCGGCAGCAGCCAGGCCGTCTACTGGTTCGCTCGCCGATCGAACAGCCCCGACGATCCGCACACCTATACCATCACCGCCTGGGCCAGCAACGCGAACACGGTGACCCAGCAGTTGAATGCCTACGATCCGTTTAGTCCAACGGTCCAAACCCGTGCGGCACTCAACACGGGCAACAACGGCATCGTCAGCGTCGGCGCCAACGTGCAAGTCGGCGCGGCCTTCACGATGTCGGTCGACTACGACATGGGCACGAATGCGCGAGGCGTGACCGTTCAGCCCGTGGGCAATTCCAGCTTCGATCCGGCTTCCTATCGGCTGCTCGGCAATGAAGTACAGTTCAGCGATGGAACGAACCCCGTAGGCCCCATCTATCGCGATCGACTGTACTTCCCGCAAGGCAGTTTGCCGGCCGGCGCTCGGCGCGTCAGGACTACATATACTTTCGTCGCGCTGCGCCCTGCCAATGTCACGCTATGTCCGTACACCGACGTGCGCTACAACACCCAGAACAAGTTTGACAATGGCTTCTGCGCGGGTAATGCGGCGGTGCCGATTACCGGGACACTGTCTTTCAGCTTCACCAAGTCGGTGAACGCGGCGACGGTGCGGCAGGGTGAGCTGCTCACTTACACGCTGCGCTACACCAACACCGGCGACCTGCCTATTTCGAATGTGTACGTTTGGGACAACATCCCGACCCAAACGATCACGTCGTCCGTGTCGCCCGCGGCCGATGGCTTCAGCACGCCGGATCGCGTCGTGTGGAACATCGGCACGATCGGGCAGAGCGGCACGCCGACCTCGATCGGAGAGGTCATGCTGACCGTACTGGTCAATGGCCGTGGCTCCGAACTTCTGGACGGCACGTCCCTGGTGAACAACGGCCACATGGGCATCTTGTTCAACCCGAGTGCCGTGAACCCGGCGGTCACGTCGACCGTCACCACGCTTGTGGAGGCGCCGACCGTTGCCATCAGCAAGAGTGACGATCAGGACACTGTCATTCAGGGCCAGGTATTGACGTACACACTGCGCATCACCAATACCGGCCAGGATGCAGCGACCAACATGGTGATCACCGACGTGCTGCCCGCCGGCGTGACGTATTTGGGCACCGCCAGCCCGGCGCCGGGCGGCCCGCCAGGCCAGATATTGACCTGGACGCTGGCCAGCCTGACCGGAAATGGTGGTGTCTTCACGATCACCGTGCCGGTCAGCGTGAACTTCAAGTTGGCGGACGGCACGCACCTGACGAACACGATGCAGGTGCGCCATTCTAATCCCCAGGGCTTCCCGTTCAGCCCTCAGTCGACCGTCGACGTGGACACCGTTCAGTCGCCCGTGCTTTCCATCGCCAAGTACGACTCTCCCGATCCGGTCATCTCCGGCCGCCTCCTGACCTACACCTTGCTCGTCACGAACAGCGGCCCGGCGGCTGCGACCACTGTGATGATCACCGATAGTGTGCCCGTCAGCACCACTTATGTCTCTGGCTCATGCAGCGGTGGCTCGGCCTGCGGTTTAGGCGACGGTGTAGTCGCCTGGGTCGTTGCTTCGATTGCGCCGTCCAGCACCGCCGCCGTCACCTTCACCGTTCAGGTCACGACCGGCCTGGTCTCCGGCGCGACGATCGTCAACCAGAATTATGGTGTGCTCTCTACGCAGACCAACTACCTTGCAGGCCCGCCGGAGACGACGACCGTGTTTAACGCGGCGGCCATCGTCACCGGTCGAGCCTACGACGACGCCAATGGGAACGGCGTTCCGGACGGAGGCGAGGCCGGTATCCCCGGCGTCACCGTCACGCTGCCGGGCGCGCTGCAGCCGGTGACCGTCACGAATGCCTCCGGTCAATATACTTTCAGGCTGGAACAGGCCGGCCCGATTTCGGTCAGCGCCGAACTGCCGACACCGCCGCCTGACTATTTCCGTACCACGCCTAGCCCGGTCTTCCTGGATGTGACGCTCGAGGCGACGACGACGGTTGACTTCGGTTACGCTCCTGTGACCTCGACGATCGGCGTGATCTTCGGCACGGTCTTCGAGGACGCCGACGCGGACGGCGTGCAGGACCTCGGCGAAGCAGGCTTGAGCGGCGTCAGCGTCGCCTCCAGCGGCGCCTCCAACACGCCGGCCACTACGAATGCCTTCGGCCAGTACGCGCTGACCTTCTCCTCGGCAGGAACATACACTGTCGCCGAAACCAACCCGGCCAATTACGTCTCGACCACACCGGACTCCGTTGTTCGGTCGGTTAGCCTGGCAGGATCGAGCCAGGTCGACTTCGGCGACTTCCTGGGCGTGCGCATCGAAGGCCAGGTCTTCGACGACGCGAACGTCAACGGCGCGAACGATTCTGAGCCTGGCGTCAGCGGCGCAGTCGTGACCGCCGGCAGCGACTCGATGATGACCGGCGCAACGGGCGTCTACACCTTGTTTGTGACGGTGCAGTCCGGCCAGCCCATCACGCTGACGGAGACCGATCCGGCCGGTTACGTCTCGACGGCGGCCATCCCGGGGAGTGCGGCCGTGGTCCAGATCGATGCGAACACGCTGCGACTGAACAGCCCGATCTCCGGCACAGTCTACACCGGCAACGACTTCGGCGACGTGCTGCTATCCGCCGATGTGGTCACGATTACCGGTCAAATCTTCGAAGATGCGAACGCCGACGGCGTGTACAACGACGGCGGCGCCGGCCTGGCGAACGGGCGCGTGAGCGCCTCGAGCGGCATGTTCGTCACGACGACGGCGACCGGCGACTTCACGCTGTACGGCCCGGCGAACGCCGTCATCACCGTGACGGAGACCAACCCGCCCGGCTACGTCTCCACCAACGCGATTCCGGGCAATGCCGCCGCCAAGCTCGATATCGACACACTGCTCGTCGGCCCGCTGACGGCGGGTGCGTTGTCGGCCGGCAACTACTTCGGCGACGTGCTCCCGTCCAACGCCGCCGTCATCACCGGCACGCTGTTTAACGACGCGGACAACGACGGCGTGTTCGACCCCGGCGAATCGACCTTCAGCGGCGTGCAGGTCACGATCTCTGGGACGACCTCGTTGATCACGACGACGAACGCGGCTGGCACGTACTTCTTCGCCGTCGGCGCGGGCACGTTCGTCATCCGCTCTGGCGTGCCTGCCGGCTTCTATCGCACGACGCCTGAGCAGATCGTGATCACGACGACGCTGGGCAGCACCTATCCCAATCGGAACTTCGGGTTCAGCAACAACGCGGGCGCCGCGACCATCTACGGCACCGTCTTCAATGACTTAGACGGGGATGGGCTGCAAGACCTGGGCGAGCTGGGCCTGGCCGGGGCGACGCTTCGACTGATCACCGGCACCACGTCTGTCGCCACAGCCACCACCGGCATCGACGGGGCGTACACGTTCAGCGTGAATCAACCCGGCGTGTGGGCCGTCGAGGAAACGAACCCGCCCGGCTACTACTCCACCTCATCCGATCGCCTCAATGTGTCGGTGGCGCTGGGCGAGTCGTATCAGATCAATTTCGGCGATAGCAACCGCCAGAACGTCGGGTCGGTGCATGGCGTGGTGTTCGACGACGCCAACGCGAACGGCGTGCAGGATACCGGAGAAGTCGGAATCAGCGGCGTGGTGATTACCACGACTGCCGATGATGCCGTCACCATCATCAGCGCTACGACCGGTATCGCCGGCCAGTACACTTACGGGTTCGATTTCGTGTCGCACGGCACCCATACGATCCACGAAGTCAATCCACCCGGCTATCGCTCGACGACTCCGGATGCCGTGGTCGTCAACGTCTCGCCGGGCGAGCCGCAGGTCGTCGACTTCGGCGACTGCCAGATCGGCGTGTGCGCCTCGGTGATCCACGGCATCGTCTTCGACGACGCGAACGGCGACGGGAACCAGGACTTCGCCGAGCTGGGCCTCACCGGCGTGACCGTCACCCTGTACAGCGGTGCGAACCCCATCGCCGTAACGGCCACCGGACCGAACGGCAGTTACACCTTCGGCAATTTAGGGAATGGCGTCTACCGTGTGGTCGCGTCTAATCCCGACCCACTGGCCTACCACTTCACTACACCCGACGAAGTGCATGTGTCCATCGTCAGCACCGGCAGCTACATTGTCAACTTCGGCGTTTCCAATAACCCCGGCGTGTCGTCGATCTTCGGCACCGTTTTCAATGACGCCGACGCCGACTCGGTCTTCGACCTGACCGAGGTCGGCATCCCGAGCGTGCCGGTGCGCATCGACGGCATCTTCAGCGGTTTCCCGATCACGAGCGTGGCGACTAACGCGTATGGACATTACACTTTCCTGATCGACCAGAGCGGCCTGTTCACCGTTACCGAGACGAACCTGCCGGGCTATGCTTCGACTACGCCGGACGTGGTGGCGCAGGTCGTCGCGCTGAACAATGACTACACGGTGAACTTCGGAGATTACGTGCTGCCGCCCTGCACCGGTGATGACGCCTATGAAGTGCAGTTGGATGACGCGTTTGGCACGACCGCCGTGGCGCTGACCGACACGACGCAACTGCATAACTTCTTCGGCGCGAACGATCAGGACTGGCTGAAGGTGACGCTGAAGCGCGGGGATGTCTACACTTTCACGACGGTCGCATTCGGCGTGCGCGCCGATACCGTGCTCGCGCTGTATGCTTCGAATGGCACGACCCGCCTGGCGTACAGTGACGACACTCCCGGCGCGACGAACTTCTCGTCGCGGATCAGGTGGGTGGGGACGGCCGACGGCACGCACTACCTGCGCGTCACGCCGAGGACGTCGGCGCTGGCCGGCTGTGACACAGATTACAGTGTCTCGATGACGGTCGAGCCGAGATACTCGCTCCTGTTGCCGCTCATCATGAGGAGCTACCCGTAGCCCAGTGATCAGTAATCAGTGATCAGTAATCAGTAACATGTCCTTTGACGGATCGGCCCGGAAATGCAAGGAGTGCACCTCATGAACACGAGTACTCGAATCAACCGGCATCTCCTGCGGCTCGGCGCAACGCTCTTGCTGGCAGCCGGCCTGTCAAGTGCAGTGTTGGCAGTCGGGGCCAAACCCCTGCCGCCTGACGACGGCAGCAACGGCATCCTCGGCGTCGTCGACCACGTCTGTCCGGACGCGTACGACGACGAGGTACCCGTCGGCGAGCCTACCGACGATCGAGTCGAGAATGCGAGCACACTCGTCGCCGGCGCGCCGCAATCGCACAACTTCGACGGCAATACGCTCCTCGGCGTGGCCGACAAGGACTGGGCGCGTTTCGAGGTGGTACGCACAGGGGTGTATACGCTCACCACGTCCAATTTGAGCGCGCAGACTGACACGGCGATCGAGTTGTACGATGCCGTTGGCAGCCTGGCGGCTGCGAACGACAACGCGGCAGGGCCTGCCTCGCAGATCGTGTGGACGGCGCCGGAGACGGCTTCCGGCTGGTATTACCTGTCGGTCTTCCCCACGGGCACCACGCCTTACGCGAATTGCGCCGGCACGGTGGTGAGCTACACGCTGTCGCTGCAGAGCAAGGAACCGGTGTTCCTCCTCCTTCCGCTGGTCATGCGCAACTAGCCTTGATCGTCTGATGTCCTGACGAAAGCCTCCCGCAGGCCAAGCGCCTGCGGGAGGCTGTTTTTCGCTGAGAAGTTGTCTTTTCAGTCGCTTGTCACTCCCGACTTTGGCTGCGCAGCCTGAAGCTCAACCGCAGCGGCGTGCCCGTGAATGGATAAGCCGCGCGAATCCGGTTTTCCAGGTAGCGCTCGTACGAGAAGTGCACCAGGGTCGTATCGTTGACGTGAAACAGGAACGTCGGCGGATCGGAGCGCACCTGCGAGGTATAGTAAATCTTCAATCGCTTGCCGGCCTTCGTCGGCGGGGCCTGCCGGTCGACCGCCTCGCGCACGATGCGATTCAGCTCGGCGGTCGGGATGCGGGCAAGGCGCTCCTCCTGCACGTGCAGCGCCAGCGGCAGCACCTGATCGACGCGCAGACCGGTCTTGGCCGAGATGAACAGCGCGGGAACATAGTCGAGAAAGTTGAGCGCGGCCCGTAACGCCTGCTCGAACTCCTTCTGAGTCGCGCGCCTCGCTGACTCGCCGACTCGCCGACTCGCCGACTCGTACAAATCCCACTTATTGACGATCAACACCACGCTCTTCGCCTCTTCGAGAATAAACCCGGCGATGTGCGCATCCTGAGCCGTGACACCCTCGACCGCATCGATCAGCAGCAGCGCCACGTCGCAGCGCTTGATCGCCCGTAGCGCGCGCAGCACGCTGAACTGCTCGACGCCCGGCTCGATGTGTCCCCTTCGACGAATGCCCGCCGTGTCGATGAGCGTGACGGCCAATTCTCCAATCTCTAATCTCGTATCAATTGCATCTCGCGTCGTTCCAGGCACCGGGCTGACGATCGCTCGCTCCTCGCCGAGCAGCGCATTGAGCAGGCTGCTCTTGCCCACGTTGGGCCGCCCGACGATGGCGATCTTGACCGATTCTTCCTCCTCGGCCTCCTGCGGCGGAAAGGTCTCGACGAGCGCGTCGAGCAGGTCGCCCGTGCCGATGCCGTGGATCGCCGAGACGGGATACACCTCGCCCAACCCCAGTGCGTAGAACTCCAGCGCGGCCTGTTCCCGCGCCACGTTGTCCACCTTGTTGGCGACGACGAAGATGGGCACCTCCCCTTCCGGTCGCTGGCGGCGGCGCGCGCGAAGCGTGTCGGCCACTTCCTGATCCGCCGAGGTGATCCCCGCTTCGACGTCGACCAGGAACAGGATCGCATCCGCCTCGGCGACGGCGATCTCCGCCTGGCGGCGAATCTGTGGGATGTACTGGGCGGAGGCGACGGCCAGTGGCGTGTGCGCACTCCCCTCGCCTGTCGTCTTCGACGGGAGAGGGGCCGGGGGTGAGGGCTCTCGGAGACCTCCGGAGCGGAGCGGAGGGGGCTGTCGGCGAGGCAGCACTTCGATGCCGCCGGTATCGACGACGGTGAAGACGCGGCCGTTCCACTCCGCGTCGGCCTGCAGGCGGTCGCGGGTCGTGCCCGGCGTGTCGTCGACGACCGCCAGGCGCTCCCCGATCAGGCGATTGAACAGGGTCGATTTGCCGACGTTCGGCCGGCCGACAATGGCGACGAGGGGTTTATTCACGGTCTCCTCGTCGGCAGCGGTGTGACCGTTGGCGTCGGCGTTCCGCGCGGCGCGCGCTCGATGATGACCTGCACCGTCGCCGGCAGCACGCTCCGCGCCACGACGCCCTCCGGCGTCTCCACGCGCGGCTCGATCTGATGCGTGCCGATGCCCAGATCGGACAGATCGAGAATCACGCGTACGTCCTGCCCCAGGTCGATCGTCTCGAGCACGGGCAGCGCGCCCTCGAGGATCACGCCGACGGTCTCGGGCGAAACGCGCACGGCTAGCCCCGGCTGCAATCCGATCGCGATCGGTTGGCTGGGGATGGTCAGGCTGCCGACGATCGGCTCGATCTTGACGACGACGCGCACCGACTGGCGATCGAACAACGCTACGTCGGGCGGAAGGACGAGAGGCACGTCCTTCTCGATGTCCGTCTGCGCGCCGGAGATGTCGATCAGCTCCGTCGCGACGAACGCGGGCAGAGATTCGAGTGCATTCGACGAGCCGATCAACGTGACCGTCGGCGGGATCACGTCGACGCCGGCCAGCCGGTAGCCTGACGCCTGTGTGCCGGTCATTTCGACCTTTACGGAGAGATTGCGAAAGCCGGCCTGCTGCTCGAAGTCGACCGAAAGGCGCACGCGATCAGGTATCACCTGGACGTTCGGCACCACCTGCCCATCGGCGCCGAGGACCTTCAGCGCAATCGTCTGTGAAACCGGCTGGCTTAAGCCTTGCACGCTGAACTCGCTCGCCACCTTCGCCACCTGGCTCACCGACGAGGCAGGTCCGGTCACCGTCGCCGTCGGCGGCTGCGTCGCCACGCTGTCGATCTTATAGGTCCGAGCCGGCTCGCCGACCAGGTTCACTTCCACCGAAAACTGAGCAGAATCGCGCGGCTCGACCTTCGCGCTGACCGACGGCGGCTCGACGTGCACGATGCCCACCGGGCGCACGTTCGAGTCGAGCACGCTCGCCTGCACGGGATACGATTCCCGTGGCTGCGACAGATCGACTGTCGCCGTGATGACTTTGTCGTTCAAATCGGCCCAGGTTTCCCGCGGCGCGCTGACTGTCACGTCCACTGTCGACGCGCTGACGTCGTACACGACCGTGTCCGGGGGCTGGTTGACGAAAGCGATCGGGATGAGCTCGAAAGTGCGTTCACTGCTGGGATTCGCCTCGTTGACGGCGACCACCCACACGATGACGGCGAGGATGACGGACAACAAGATGTTCCACAGATTGCGCGCGAGCCAACGGAGCATAGGATTCAACGTCAAACTCCAAATCCTAAACTTCAAAGCGTCAACGGTCGGGGTTTGAGGGCCGCGTGGGCGACTGGCGCCGGCCAGACGTGAGGCGCGGCAGGCGTAAACGCGACAGCCAGCGCGGGCTTGTCTCCTTAAGCTCCGACTGGTAGAACGTGCGAAGCACGTCCTCCAGCCGCCGAGGCTCGATACGCCGGATCAGGCGGCCGTTGTGCGCGATCGACACGTGGCCGTGCTCTTCCGAGACGACGACGGCGACCGCGTCGGTCGACTCGGTAATGCCGATCGCGGCGCGGTGGCGCAAACCCATGCGCCGATCGCTCAGGAAGGCCGAAGTCAGCGGAAGGATGCACGCCGCTGCCAGGATACGATCCTGGCGAATGATCGCCGCGCCGTCGTGCAGCATCGTGCCCGTGTAGAACACCGTCTGCAGCAGCTCCGGCGTGACTTCGGCGTCCAGCCGAACGCCGGTGTCGGCGTAGGATTGCAGGCCTGTCTCGCGCTCGAGGACGATCAGGGCGCCCTGACGCCTGTCGGCCAGGCGCGTCGCCGTCTGTGCCACGGCCGAGATGACGGACTCGATTGACGCCACGTCACGCGCCGTCTGGCCGAAGCGCGGACCGGCGCGGCCCAGGCGCTCCAGCGCGCGCCGCAGCTCGGGCTGGAAGATGACGGGGATGGCCACCAGCAGGGCGAACCCGGCGCGGCTCAGCAGCCAGCCCAGCGCCGGGAAACTGAAGGCGCTGCCCAACAGTGCGCCGATGACGACGAGCGTGAGCACGCCACGCAGCAGCGTATCGGCCTGCGTCCCGCGCACCAGTGTCAGCGCGCCGAAGAACACCAGCGCCACGAGGGCGATGTCCAGCAGGCTCCCCCACTCGAGGCGATCGAGAACGGCGAGCAGGTCGGCCATGTCAGCCCCCAAGCTGCGCAAGGAGCTGCCGGTATTCGGCGGCGTTGGGCGGGTTGAGCGCGACAATGGCGCGGATGGTGGCCATCGCCTCGCGCTTCATGCCGGCATTGATCTGCAGATCGCCCAGCGCGTCGAGCTGCTGAATACCTTCCGGGATGTGCTGGTTCTCGATGCAGGCCTGAGCGAGCCGCGCGCGGAGCGCCATATCCGTCGGGTGAGCGCGCACCTGGTCGTCGAGGATGGGAATGACTTTGTCGGTCTTGCCGGAGGACTTGTACGCCGCCACCAGCTCGTCGATTTCCTTGATCGCGCGCAGCGGTTGGTTCGTCTTGAAGTACAGGTCGATCAACGCCACGTGCGCGCGCTCGTCGCCGGGCGCGATCGACTTGATCTGCTCGTAGATCGCCAGCGCATGCCGCCAGTCGATGCGCTGAACGTGAATGTCGCCCAGCTTGTGCAGCACCTGGACCGTCCAGTTGCGCTGCGCCGATCCGCGCGGCGCCAGCTTGAGCGCATCCTGGTACACGTCGCGCGCCTTGTTGTAGTCGGCGAGCTGGTAATAAGCGTCGGCCAGTTGCAGGTAGTGCTCGAGCGCGCGGTCGATCTGGCCGTAGGACACCAGCAGCTCGATGAGCTTGCTGCGCACGTTGACGTCCATCGGCGCCATCTTGAGGATGCGCTGATAGGTGCCGATGGCCAGGCGGGCTTCGCCGCGCGCGCTGTACGTATCGGCGACGGCGAGGTATTTGGCCAGGGCAGCCTCGGCGCGGCCGCAGCTCCACAGGATATCCCCGAGTCGCAAATGCAGCGGCAAATAGTACGGCGCGCCGAGGATCGCCGTCTCCGCAATCTCCAGGGCCGAATAGAGCTTCTCGCGCTTCGCGTATTCGCCGATCAGCGCCATCGCTTCCAGCATTTCGGTGGGATTGGGAACCGTCAACAGCTCGGCCAGCGTAATAGCCGGGCCGCCTTCGATGATGAGCTGGTCGAGCCGCTTGCGCGCCACGCCAACTTTGTCCTCCCAACCCTTGCTCTTGAGGAACTCGACCAGCGCGTCGGCGAATTGCGTCGCCTGCTCCGAATCGCCCTTGGCCGCGTACGATTCTGCCAGGCTCTGGTACACCTGAATCAGATCGTCCGCCTGCTCGCGCCGCACGGTTCCCAGGTCGATGATCTTGAGCACTTCGAGGAAGTAAGACAGCGCCTCGTCGACGTGGCCTTTCGCGCGATAGCACTCGCCTAGCGCGAAGAGGCTGCCCAGCCGGTACTCCGGCGCGTCGACAGTGCGCTGAAATTCCTGGATAGCCTCGTCGAAGTACATGGTCTCCTGCAAGAGGAGGCCGAGGTTGAAGTGAGCGGCCGGCATTTGCGTGCCCGCCTTGATGATGCGCTGGTAG
>DASSFZ010000497.1:0-8463 GCA_035693785.1 Anaerolineae bacterium
CAATCGGGCGCCCGGCTGATTTCCGACGGCACACTATTGGTCTCCACGCAGAATGGCAGCCTCAGCCGCTTCGACGGCCAGACCTGGACGACCTACACCACCGCCAGGTGTCTGGCCAATACCTGGCATCCGTACATCGCCGCCGCCCCCGACGGCACGCTGTGGGCCTCCGGAGATGGTGGGGTGTCCCGCTTCGACGGTCGAAACTGGACTGTCTTCACCACGGCCCACGGCCTGGCCACGAACAGCGTTTCGACTCTTGCCATTGCCCCCGATGGCAGCGTATGGGCCGCCGGGCCTGGCAGCATGTCGCGGTTCGACGGCCAGACGTGGACAGCCTACACGATTGGCCATGTTTCAGTTGCAGTCAAGACGATTGACTTCGCCCCGAATGGCGAGGTGTGGGCTGCCACATATTTCGATGGCGTGGCCCGCTTCGACGGCCAATCTTGGACCTCTTACACCACAGCGAATGGTCTGCCAGGCAATGACATCGAACGGATCGCCATTGCACCTGACGGCACTGCCTGGGTCGGCACGTCTGATCAGGGCTTGTCCCACTTCAACGGCCAGACCTGGACCACTTACTCGACGACAAACGGCTTGGGGGGTAATCACGTCGCCGATGTTGAGTTCGCTCCAAATGGCGCAGTGTGGGTCGGCACGGACGGCGGCGTATCTCGCTTCGACGGCCAGATGTGGACGACCTATACGACGGCTAATGGCCTGCCTGAGGATTGGGTCGACGAACTTGCCATCGCCCCCGATGGCGCGGTGTGGACCATCACACACAGCAGAGTATCCCGCTTTGATGGGCATTCGTGGCGAAGCTATACCACGGCGGATGGCCTGTCCAGCGACTATGTCAGCCATCTCACCTTGGCACCCGATGGCGCGGTGTGGGTCAAAGACGGCGATGGCGTCTCGCGTTTCGACGGCCAGGCCTGGAGAAACTACACTGCTGCCGATGGCCTGGCCAACTTTTCTCTCTACGGGATGATGATCGCCATCGCCCCCGATGGCAGCGTGTGGGTCGGTTCGGACAAGGGCGTGTCCCGCTTCAACGGCCAGACCTGGACGACGTACACAACGTCAGATGGTCTCGCCACGAATCGTATTACCGGGTTCGCTTTCGCTCCTGATGGAAGCGTATGGGTGAGCATGGATCTGGGTGTCGCGCGATTCAGTGGCAGTCCCTGACTCTTTGAAGACTGAACTGTTTCAACCAAGGAAGTGTTCATGGCAGAACAGCCGCACACAGAGATTGTGGAGACTACTCGCCTGCGCAGCATGCATTTGCTCAGGCTGCTCTTGACGATCGCGATCCTTATGCAGGTGGCCTGCGTCACGCCGGGCGTGGACGGCGGGCCGCCACCGGCAGTGAGCACCGTTGCGCCTGCGCACACTGCAGCGGCACACTCATCGACTCCGTTGGCATCTCCGGTGGAAGTGCTCACGCCCAACCCGGCGCCGACTTCAGATCCAAACTCTCTGGCGCCTCAGTCGAACCACATATACCTTGCCACGCTCTCTGGCGAGCGCGTCCTGTTCGTCACCAACACGAACTTCCAACGCTCCTTCGATGCGGACGGTGCTGTCACCATCGATCCTGACCTGGGGCTGATGGTCAACGAAGACGGCCAAGGTCGCAGCCCGTCGGGCTTTCAGCTCCTGGAACAACCCCGCTTGGTCTATGTTGCTCAACACGATGTCACGTGGCTCAACTTCAAGTTCGACCCGACAGGCCGCCTGATGGTTGTCTCGCTCTGGTATCCCGGCGCGGACGGCGCACATTCGTTTCTCAATCATGTCATCGAGATCGACTTCGACGACCTGACCAGCCGGATATTGTGGACGTACCAGAACGGCGACGATCGCTACCCCGGCTTCGACGGTGGTGCGCTGATCGATGAAATTGTCGGTCACATAGTGGTGCTGCCACTGTTCCCCTGCAACGCCTGCGATGCATTCACGCCGCACGCGATTGTGCTGCTGAATGTGACCACTGGAAACGAGTTGTATCTCGGCACGGTGGGCGACATCCGGATCGATGTGGCGGGGAACGTGGTCTCGTATCGAAACCTGGCTGAGAGCAGGGTGCCCTGCGAGCCGAGTCCGGGGTGCGACAATGATGGCCTCCGGCTCGTCTACGAACCTGCCGGAGAAACGCTAACGGCTCAACTACCCTGAACTGAATGGTTTCAAAGTGCCGCCCCGCTGCACCATTCATCGAGAACCCAGGAATAAGTAAGCCATGAGACTCGTCATCTTTGGAGCATCGGGAAGAACAGGACGCCATCTGATTATGCAGGCATTGGAACAAGGCCACACGGTTACTGCCTTCGCCCGTACGCCCGGCAAGATACAAACGAACCACGCACGATTGCATATCGTGCAAGGCAATGTCCTGGACGCGATGGCTGTGGAGAAGGCTGTTGCCGGTCACGACGCTGTCCTGTGTGCACTGGGCGTCAACCGCGATGATCCGACGACTGCCCTGGCAGAGGGTACGCGCCATATCCTTCAAGCCATGGAAAAACATGGCGTCCGGCGAATGGTCTGCGTATCGGCAGCCGGTTTCTTGGGCGAGCAAGCCGATTTCCTCATAGGCAAGATACTGTTCTGGTACTTCGGGAGGTTCTTGACCAGGCTATTCGACGCGATGAAACGGCAATATCAAGAACTCGAGAAGAGCGCGGTGGACTGGATTGCGGTTCGCCCCCTCTTGCTGGACGAGGGGCCGCGCCGGGGCAATTATCGCATTGCAGTCGTCGGCATTCCCAGCCGGGGTTACCGTATCAACACGGGCGATGTGGCCGAGTTTATGCTCCAACAACTGACGAACGGTGAGTATGTACGAAAGGCACCGGCGATTGCGTATTGAGGTGGACGAATAAGAAGGCGATGGCGTATGACCTCTGCACAGCAAGGAATAGCCCGGTTAGCTTCGCGGCTTGCTCTCATTGGCGGCCTCATACAGGCACTGGTTGCGCTCGGCCTGCTCCTTCTGCCTGTCTTCACGACCTGTATCTATGTCGATGGTGCGCCCGAGTGCCACAGCCAGTCCTATCTCCAGCAAGGCGGATCTTTGGTGGGCTACTTGATCTTGACACTTGCGATTCTGGCCGGCGTCGTGGCGGTACTCAGCAGCCAGGATCTCAACTCTCCCAAGGCTGTGTTGAGTCGCTGGCTGGCCGCGTCTGCCGGCGTCATCGTCGTCGCCGTCGGAATCTGGAGCATCGGGATCGTTTTTATGCCGGGAACGCTGGTGATCCTACTGTCCGCACTTCTCACCCGGCCTGGCCGGGGGGCCGATCGCACACACGAGGCGAAGGATGCGTGACCGATGCTCAGGGGAAGGTCAAGTGAGCGCTCGGCCCATCGAGTCTATACCAGGGGTGGAGAAAACATTGGGCAGGGTTCCGGGCATCGCGTCGTCGGGCACAAAGCCTACGTGATCAGCGTCGATGGAACCGGCGGTGCCCTGCTGGCGTCTGAAGGCTGCGAGCCTGTCTGGCTTCCTTGATGTGCTGAAAACACCCGTACGAACATACTCGAAGGGGAAATCACGATAGTGGGGTCATACGCGATATGAACAAACATCTGTTGATCGTCCTGGGCTTTTCGATCGTATTAAGCGCGTGCAGCGCGCTGCCGCGTGAGTTGGATCGCGTGGCCGATCGTCTGGCCGATGCCACTCTGCGCGCGCCGACCGCTGAACCGCGCCCCACCGATCCAGTAGCCACGCCGACAGCACGGTCGTGGCCGCCGCCGACGAGCACGTCTGCATCGATCCTTCCCGATGGGGTCAGCATCTCGCTGTCACCGGCAGTGTGGCTGGGCGGGAACTACTACCAGGTCTCAGGCCCGGCGACGGTATCAGCCCTCGCGCCTGGCGCGGTGGCGCGCGTCGAGTTCTACACCGCGCCCACCGGCACGGGCGTCACGCCGCGACTGGAGTCTGCCGACACCGACGGCCGCGATGGCTGGTCATGGTACTGGCAGACACCGCTTCCAGGATCGCATCTATGGGCCGAAGCGATCTACGCCGATGGCAGGCGAAACTCTTCTGCTTATCTCATGATTACGGCATCTGAAGGCGAGCCGCCTGCGTGGCAGACCTACGCCAACGCCGATCTCGGCTACTCACTGGAGTATCCATCCAACTGGCAGGTTGACGAATACGGCCTTTCGCAGCTCTCCAAAGAGGTGTTGTTCAGCCCGCCCGATCCCGAACCGTTCATCGCATATTTCAGCATCTCACTCGATGGACGAACACTGGAGCAAATCCAGCAATCCTACGCCGAACAGTTTCCCAACGTGTCGCCAGAGTGGATCGGTTTTGCGGGGCAGCGTGCGCTGCAATATCGCTTCAGCGAAACCCGCTTCGAGCGATACGTGCCGCTGCATCATGGGGTAGTGCGGTTCGCCTCCGATCGAGCCACGCTGCCCGAAGTGCAGCACATGCTGAGCAGCTTTCGCGTTATTGTCCCCATCGGAACTGTTCCGCCTCCGACGCCAGCGTGTGAAACACATACGGCTTCCGTGCAGGTATTACCGTCGGCGCAAAGCGTGCAGATCGGCCAGCAACTGATCGTGCGTGTGACTTTGTTGAACCAGGGCTGTGTGGCACTTGGCCTGCCCAAATACACGCTGCGCGCTCACGCGCCCCAGGGACAGCCCCTGTTCAATCCGCCTCAGCCGGAATCGGTGACGCATGGTTTGGCCGTTGCGCCGGGCCAGTCCGATACCGTGGAGTTTGTGCTGCAAGGTGCCCAGGTTGGGTCAGGCGCACTTCAAGCGGACGTTTCATTTGAGGTGCACATCGGTTATCCCGGTCCGGCTTACTGGGGCTATGCAAGCAGCGGACCGATCAACATCGCGGTGACCGGTAACCACAAGCCACCCGACAGCGAGCGGCCGGCGGCCGGCATTTGCGCGGAGGTTGTGGACGGCATCGCATCCATCACGATTGGTCCCGACGTGCCCTCGCCGCGCTGTGTGAAGGTCACGACCAACGTAAGGCTGAAGTTCGTCAACGCGACGGACGCAGCGGTGCAGGTCAGGCTTTGGAGTTTCGACGCGCAGATCGCGCCCGGCGGCGAACAAATCATCGACGCGCCGGTCGGCTCGTATCTCATGCCGGGCGTGCACTTCATCGAGGGCATCGGCGCAGAAGTGTGGCTGGTCGGCTCGTGAGACTGGCTCGAAGACAGTTCTCAGACGACTGTGGTCGGGCCGTCACCGTCGCCAACCTCCGGCGTCGGGAATCGAGAAATTGTATCAGGCACGTGCGCCCAACCCGTCGTTGCACGCGGCCGCTTACCGCGCCGCGGCCCAAATACTCGTCTTCCGGTATCAAGCCTGACGCGCATCTTATTAGCACACAGGAACACTCAAACACCTTCCTTTTGATTATCCCTTGAACTGGCCAAACGCCGCATCACGAGCACGGGAGTAGAATGGAATACTCGGATACTCTTCAATTGATCGGCCTGTGCCGCACTGGCGATTCACAGGCCATAGAATCGCTGGTGCGTCGCCATCAATCGCTCATCTACCGCCTGGCCGTCTCCATCCTCGACGATCCGGCCGAGGCGGATGAAGCGACACAGGATGCCTTTGTCGCCGCCATCGACCGGCTCGATTCCTTTCGTGGTGACTCGTCCTTCACAACCTGGCTGTACGCGATTGCGTTGAACGTGTGCCGGGGGCGGTTGCGCAGGCGCCGCGTTCGCGAGCGAATGATGGAAGCCGTGCACGCCCTGTTCCGGGTAAGCGGCGAAGCCGAAGCCTATCCGGAGCAAATCGTCGCGCAGCGTGAAGCCGACACGGCGTTGTGGCAGGCCATACAGGCCTTGGATGATCGATTGCGCGAGGTAGTGATTCTGCGCTACTACCACGAATTGCGTCTGAACGACATCGCGCAGATCACGGGTGTCAGTGAGCGCAGCGTGCGCAACCGGCTGCATGCCGCGCACGAGCGGCTGCGAATCCGCTTGGATGAAAGGAGCCACCTGTCATGACTGTGCTGACACACCAGCAAGTGCGCTACGCTCTGCATGTTGGACGTGAGTCGTTCGACGCCGGCGCGCAGTCAGAACTGAAGCAGCACCTCGTCGAGTGTACGGCTTGCCGAACCTATGCCGCCGAACTGACAACGCTTCAGGCGAGCCTGTCACGCGTGATGCGCGCGCGGTGGGAGTCGCATCGCCCGCCGGTTGACTCGATCCCGCGCATCTGGGCGCGCGTCGACAGGAAGGCGGCGCAGCGGCGCGTTCTCCGCTTCGGCGGATCATGGGTGACGACCGGCGCGTTGGCCATCCTGGCCGGCGTGCTCATCTGGATGATCAGCGTCACCGGACCGAGCAACGAGAACCCAGGTGGGCAGTCGGCGGCCGGAAGGGCGTCCGGGTCGGCCGTGCCGGTTCCCACCCCTGTCGTCATTGTGCCGACGCCGATTCCGGGGCTGGCCATTTTCGGCGGGAACATCACGTTGATCGAAGGCGATCTGGCGGAGACTCGTTTCATGGCCGGCAGCACGATCAGTCTGACCCTGCATTGGCAAGCGCATGCGGCGATGACGACCTCGTATAACGTTTCCGTGCACGTGCTCGACGTCGAGGGCAACCTCGTCGCGCAGTCCGATTCAATTCCCGGCGATGGCGCGCACCCTACAACGAATTGGCTGCCCGGCGAGACCGTCGCGGATCAGCATCAATTCGTGCT
Organism: Anaerolineae bacterium; assembly: GCA_035693785.1. Taxonomy (GTDB): domain Bacteria; phylum Chloroflexota; class Anaerolineae; order Fen-1058; family Fen-1058; genus DASSFZ01. The sequence goes on from DASSFZ010000497.1 coordinate 6,730, forward strand.
GCCGGATAGTCTGGCGACGGGACGCTACGAACTCGCGGCCGGTGTGTATGACGCCGCCAACGGAGCGCGGCTGCTCACAGACAATGGAGAAAGCATCGTCCGGTTCGCGACCATCGACGTGCAGGGCATCTCCCATCGGGTTGGCGAAGACTTCGGCGAGTTTGCCACACTGCTCGGCTTCGATCTGGCGAGCGATCGCCTCGCGGCCGGCGACGCCGTCGAGCTGACGTTGTACTGGCGCGCGCGCGCCCAAACGGCGACATCGTACACCGTCTCGGTGCAGGTCTTCGGTGAGAACAAGACGATCGTGGCGCAGGCCGACAGTGTGCCGGATGGCGGCGCGCGCCCGACGACGAATTGGCAGCCCGGCGAGGTCATCGCCGACCGGTACACGATTCGGCTGCCCGCCAACTTGCCGCCGGGAGAGTATCGAGTGGTGATGGGCCTGTACGACTCAGCGAGCGGGATACGGCTGAGCACACCTGCGGACAATCAGTCGGTTGTGCTGGCAACACTCCAGGTGGAATAGCGGCAGCATGAATCAGTCTCTGCTTCGTTCGAACGAGATGTCGCCCGCGGCCGCCGATCCCATGGCCGTGTACGCACTGGCGGCGGAGGGCGACGTGCGGTGGGCGGGCACCTCGTTCGGCGTGTGCGCGCCGAATGGCCGTGGGTCGAGATGTTCGCCGTCTGGAATCTGAAGGTGTGAAGTTATGAAACGCCTCCGACCGCTCGCAGCGGTCATGTTCACAATGTTACTGGCAGCCTGTATGGATGGAACGCCGACGCTGCAGGCGTCTCCCTCCGCGTCCGCCGTCCCGCAGATCGTCGCTTTCGAGGTTTTTCCCAACCCTGTGGAGCGTGGCGACGAACTGCGTGTCACCTGGCAGGTCGACGGCGCGTCGCGCGCCGCGTTGTGGCCGATGACCTACGACTCGAAACTCGGACGATGGTATCGGCAACGCGATCCTATCTCGACCGGATCGACTGCCGGCGAGTATCGTCTGACCGTGCCGCCCGACGCCGACCGGACACTGCGCTTTGAACTTGAAGCGACGGACACAATTGGCAACAGCGTGACCGCGACGAGCGATGAGATCCGGCTGGTGTGTCATCCGATCTTTTTTGACTTATCCCGGACGGCGTGGTGTCCGAACCCGCCGCAGACCACCCTGGCCGCCTTTCAGGCGTTCGAAGGTGGCTACATGATCTGGCGCGCCGACACGGGGCAGGTGTACATGCTATTGCAGCCGGCGGAGCCTGAATTGCCGGACGGATGGTTCGCCTCTGTACCCACGAGTAAGGCGGTGACAGTTGACGCGCCGCCTGGCCGGTATGCGCCCGGCGAACACTTCCAGCGCGCGTGGGCGAGTCTGACTGAGCATTGGCGCTCGCTGGGTTGGGGCGTGGCACCGGAGCAGGCCTTCACCCTGACCGCGCAGCTTAGCCTGAGTTCAGGCGACACGATGAGCCAGAACGACGATCTGTATCTTTCGTGGCCGGATGGACGGATCGCTCACCTGCGCGTGTATCTGTCCGCGCCCAACCATGCCAGTGGTCCAGCCTGGTCCTTCGTCGACCCCAACACGGTGCCAGCGCCCGCCGTTGACGCATCTGCTGTGCCGACGCCGTTTCCGACCGTAGCCGCGAAAGCGCCGACGATCCTGAGCTTCACCGCCGATCGCGTGAATGCGAAGCCCGGCGATCGCGTTACATTATCCTGGACGTCGACAG
>DASSFZ010000498.1:0-2699 GCA_035693785.1 Anaerolineae bacterium
GAAAATTCCCGCGACCCTTGGGTCGAGACAACTTCGGTTCTATCCCCGATCACTGCAGCTGTTGCTTGCTGTTGACGTTCTGCACTCCAGCGCTCGATCCGGACGGCCGGAAGAATGACAACCGACGCGGGTTCGTGCCGCCAAGCGCCGGAGCGCTGATTGCAAGACAGCTTTTCGAACGGAAACCGGATTACTGTGCCCACGTATGCCTCCCATCACACCTATTCCGTGACCGCCGGACGGCAGCTGAGCATGTGATTTGCCGTGTGCGGTGTGATGTTTTTCACATCCCGCTAAAAATATACCCACCGCGCAGCAGTGCATCGCCGAAAGGTCGACATCAGCCGGGCGGCTGTCTCGAACGGGCCAGACTACGATGGTAGCTGCGGATCTGAGCGCTTCGAGTGGGTTGCCAACGTCAGGCGAACGCGCGTGACGAGGTGGAACCATGGAGCGCACCTAGGCTTTGGTTTTGCGAGGGGTCAGGCAAGGGTGCGCTTATGCCCGACCAAAAACCGACACTCCCGCAGGTCCGGACGCCCTATGACCAAGGCGACGCTTTCACCCTGATCGTCTCGGTCATATCGGTCTGGCTTGCCGTGCTTTCACTTGTCCTCGGCGCTGGGTTTGCTATGTTCGCGGCGATCGGCACAACGACATCGGTTTTCATGGGATGACCTGAGGAGCGCGGGAGGCGCCCCGTCATGTCGTCCTGCCTGAGTTGGAATGGGGTCGCGAGCTCAAATTCGCCGCTCCTGAAAATCGCATGGTTGGTGCCCAATGATCGGAAGTCCTGATCGCGTTTTTCCGCTAGTTCCTCGGCCCAGAGGTTTTGACTCGTTGGGGGCGCTTTAGATTTGTGGGCCTTGGATAGGCGCGAGCCATTTTGACGCGGGCCTTTTCGGTTGTGAACTGCCAGTTGATGCGGGCGTGGGCTTCATTGCGCCGCTTCTCCCAGGCGGCGACCTCGGCGATCAGACGTGAGCGGCTTTCGATGCGGCGGTCGAGGCACTGGCTGGCGAGCACGCCGATCTCGATCTCGACCATGTTGAGCCAGCTGGCGTGCTTGGGAACGTAGTGGAACTCGATCCGCCGCAGCACCCGCCGCGCCTCCTCGGCCGGGAAGGTCTGGTAGAGGGCAGCGGCCGTGTGGGTCGAGAGATTGTCAAGCACCACCCGGATGCGCTCGGCCTTGGGATAATGGATGTCGGCCAGTTCTCGCATGCAGATGGCGAAGTCCTGCGCGGTGCGGCACTCCGTGACCTTGACCTTGCGCCAGGGGCGGTTCGCATCCAGGAACACGAACAAGTTGGCGGTCCCATTGCGCTGGTACTCGTAGTCGTAGCGCTCGATCTGGCCGGGCTCAGGGGGGATCGGCTGGCGCACCTCGCCGATCAGCTGGGTCGGGGTCTCGTCGAAGCAGACCACCGGCTGCTGCGGATCGGGCTCCTCGGCATAGAGGTCGAGCACATCTTCCATGCGGGCCACGTACTCGGCGTCGACTTGCGGAATGCACCACATCTTCCGACGCCACGGCTTGAGATCGTTGTCGAGCAGGCGGCGACGCACGGTCTCGCGCGACAGCTCATCGTGTTCGGTCAGCTTGACCATCTCGCCCGCGAGCAAGTCGAGCGTCCAGCGTGCACATCCGGCCGGCGGGTCCGAGCAGGCCGTCGCCACCAGCAGGGCTTCCTCCTTCACGCTGAGCTTGCGCTCGGCGCCGGGGCGCGGGTGCTCGCTCAGCGCCCGCTCCAGATTGCCCCCGACGAACCGCTTCTTGGTCCGGTACACGGTCGAGCCGCCGACCCCGACAGCGTCGGCGATCTCCTCGTCGGCAATTCCCGCGTCTGCTGCCAGCAGAATCTGCGCCCGCTTCAGCTTGCGTGCGCTGTGCTTGCCGCCGGACAGAAGCGCGCCAAGTTCATCGCGCTCGTACTGGGTGAGAGTGACACGATAGCGTACGTTCATCTGCGCCTCCTGATTCGAGGCACAGCTGAATCCGCAGATGAATCAAATGTCTGGCGAGCAAAGGCCCAGCTTCACTCCCAAGCAGGGGCAGTACCTGGCGTTCATAGACGCCTACACGCGTGTGCACCTCATGCCGCCCGCCGAAGCCGATATCCAGCGCCGCTTCCGCGTAACCCCGCCCTCTGTCCATCAGATGATTCTGACGCTGGAGCGCGCAGGCCTGATCCGGCGTCAACCGCGCGCTCCGCGCAGTATCGAGGTGCTCGTGCCACCCCAGCACCTACCCACCTTGGAAATGCCGGCCCAACCAGTCAGAACCTCTGTGCTGAGGTACTAGTCCTACGGAACGATTCAGAACTTTTAAGTTGTGTCCCAAGGACGTTGAACGCGTTGAGCCTCAAACTCGCGACAATGCGAGAGCCTCTTTGAGTCGGCAAGCGCAGGGGCTCGACCTCAATGAGCACTCAGGGAGGCTCGCCATGTTGCCCTTGCATAGGGATGAACCCAACTTCCAACCAGCACGCAAATCAACCGACAGAGCCAGAGGAGCATGTGGAGTGCAGACCACCAGGATGCATCCCGCTGACGCTCGGCGTTTGCTGGGCGAGTGCATGCTATTTCGCGAGCTCGAGGCCGAAGAGCGTAACGAGCTTTTCGCACGGGTTCACATGCGCAGCTATTCGGCCGGAGAGACCATTTTTCATATGGGCTCGGCGGGCGACAGCATGATG